>JAZNDW010000018.1:0-147385 GCA_045588245.1 Eubacteriales bacterium | reverse complement strand
CCTCAATTCATTTGTAAATTCACATTGCAACAGTTCGTTTCCCAAATCTAAAAACTAAAATTTTGATGATTCTTGCCCTTGATTTTGCCCTTATTATCTCTCGGCACAAGGGTAAAACGGTGTAACACCGTATAGTGGGATGAAATGAGTTGTTTGCGGAAAATCCATTATTTAAGGCGGTTTTAGAGCATTTTACTGTGTGTTATGAATAAGCAATAACATCATAAAAAATCGTGCTATTCAAATTCTTATTTATCTATTAACATTCCGAACAAAATCCCCAAGATAATCTATCGCAATCTTGTCGTGTTTCTTTGAGAACATATGCTTACCGCCTTCAATAAAGTGAAGCTGCACCGAGCCTTGCTCTCTTGCCCGATAAACGCTTTCCGCTTCCTCCGCATAGTGATTTGCTACGATCTTATCCGCTGTACCGTGAACGATCAGCACGTCACCCTCATATCCCTTGATTTCGTCAAAAGGATTCATGTTCACAACATCGGCAACGTAACAATGACCGAGCTTCATGGGGCTGCATTTGACGATTTCGGGAATGTTCTGCGGATCAAATTTCGCCCACATCATCTTGCCGCTTCTTGCATCATCGGGAATACAGAGTGCCGGATAGAACAGCACGAGTTTTCCGATTTCCTTTTTGAGTTTTGCCGCCGTAAGCGCGGAAACAAAACCGCCCTGACTGCATCCCATCAAAAGAATATTTGACGAGTCGGTATAATCAAGACCCTTGGCGTATTCGATGACGGCACAGAGGTCGCTGACCTCCGTGAGTACGGACATATCGGTGGTCTTGCCGTCGCTTTTGCCCATCATAACGCAACCACCGCAAAAATCAAAGCAAAACGCAACGTAGCCCATCTCAGCGAGGAACTCTGCGTAGTGCTTGACCGTCATTAAATTTGCCATAAAGCCGTGGCTAACAATAGCAATCGGGAGTTTCTCGCCCTGAGGTCTGAACTCATATCCTCGAATGGTCAGTCCGTCACGCAGACAGGAGAAGTTAGTTTTTGTTATGTTTTTCATATTCGACTCCTATCTAATTTGTAAATTCTTATTTATCGGTGAGTTTATTATATCATATTTCTATGCACTTTTCAATCAGCTTCAATGGTCTTTGCCATTTTTGACACAAATTTTGAAGGGCGCCTATTCGGCGCCCTCTATTTGTTTTGCTTTCTCTTCCGCGATCTCCGCTTTCTTTTCGGTGATCATCTCGGCGAGTTTGACTTCGCATTGGTCTCGGGATTCGGCGTAGACGTTGAACTTCTTCCGCTTGCCGTTTGGCAGTCTTGGGAAGAAGCTGCCTTCCCAAAGGTGATCGTTAATTTGATAGATGCAACCGGTACCCGACTTGCGGATCTTTCTCGGAACAGGCTCGGGATGGGGCTCTGTGGGCTCGTACGATGCGTTTACGGGCGCGTTTGTGCTTTCCGCGGGTGTCTGCTTTACCTCGGGCATCTGTGCGTCCGTACCGCCGATCTTGCGGTCGATGTTCACCGCTGCCTGCATCTGCATCGTGTCGGTCATATGGCTGTAGATATCAAGGGTGGTCGCGGCAGACACGTGGCCTACTGAAATTTGAACGAATGGAGCCTACGTTGGAGTCTTTGTTTATGGAGGTGACGCAGAAATGAAATCTCTGTTTGCCTTTATGAAAAAAGAATTCACAGAACAGCTTCGCTCCGGTAGATTGATGTTCCTCGGGCTTTTATTTGTTCTGTTTGGTATTATGAACCCCGCCATAGCGAAATTAACACCGTGGCTATTGGAAACTATGGCTGACTCCCTTGCCGAAAGCGGAATGATCGTAACGGATGTAAAGGTGAGCGCCATGGATTCCTGGGTACAGTTCTTTAAGAATATGCCAATGGGCTTGATTGCATTCGTTTTGCTCGAAAGCAGTATCTTTATCAAGGAATATACTTCCGGCACGCTTGTCCTGTCTTTGACAAAGGGACTGGAACGCTATAAGGTTGTAGTTTCCAAAACGGTCGTGTTTATTGCTCTTTGGACGGTTGGCTATTGGCTTTGCTTTGGAATCACATACGGATATAACGCATACTTCTGGGATAATTCAATCGCACAACATCTCATTTTCTCTGTGGTATGCTGGTGGCTGTTCGGTGTGATGCTGGCGTCCTACCTGATTGGCTTGCTGCCAAAATGTAGCAAGTATTTACCCACTAATTTAGCAGATGGAAACTCTTTGATATACGGTCTCGCAGAAGCAACAGCTTACATCCCGTCCTTAATTATTGCGGTTGCTGCGAGTATAATTTGCTTTGTAGTCAGTATTCCGGTTTTTAATAAGAAACAGTTATAAGAAACCGCTGCAATTTTCATCCATGTACAGGATGGAAGTTGCAGCGGTTTTTCTGTTTTATGGATTCTGTTGTTTCTGCTTTAGCACTTCATTGAGCCTTTCTGTTCTGTGTTTGGTTATTGAATAAATGACCGCCCAGATCACGATAAAGCCAAGAACGAAAACCGCTGAAAAAACCACGATCGGTATCACACCCCGATCGAACCAATCGTTAAGCAGATAGGTGACGAGGTAACTGATATATAAAATGCCACCGTGAATCAAAATAGCAACCATCAAAGGCAATCGTTCGATTTGATAAATAGAATTCATACCACCCGCAATAAAGGCAAGTGCAGTGATTGAAAATATTCCAATGCAGACCTGATCTACAGACAGCGTCAGAACTGCGGCAGTCTTTTGCAATATCAGATAAACAACAGCCAAAACGATCGGACCGATACCGGCAGCTACAAAGCCGCGGCGCAAAAATTCCAACACAAACTTTTTCATACTCCTTCATACCTCTTTCTGATTTCGGAAAAACAACGCCTCGAAACGTACTCCCGATAGCCGCATCGAAATACGGCGTCCACACCGCCGCTGAATACCGCATCAAACCGAGCGATACAGTGTTCGTTTGCTAGAGCGGATTTATTGATGCGGATGAAATAAGAGGGCAAAATCTTCTCTAAATCACGAAGTCTGTCTTTGAGAGAATAGTGGTTGCCGTCCGTATCAATGGCAATCACTTTTCTGTCAATTATGGTAATACATTCGATTTCCGAAAATTCCAGTTTCCGCAGCTCGCCGTCTCTGTGCCCAATAATGCTCTTTGCACCTGAATAACTACAGACAAGATCTTCGATCTGTTGTGTCAAAGAAGAAGGCGCATGAACGATTGCTATGAGTTCCTCGTCTGCGTTTTTGTCGATAATAAGCCTGTATTTCATTGCCGGGGCTCCTTATTGTTTCTTCATTTGCCTGAGGAAGCAGAAAACGGCTACCAACGTTATCAGCACACTATAGAGAACAATCGGTAGGATGTGTGAAGCTGCGCCCTCAAAATTTCCGTTAAATAACGCTTTTTCCAGTTCTGCTGCGTGAACAAATGGAAGTGCATTTGCTATTTTTTTGAAAGCCCCTCCCACAAGATTCAAATCAAACCAAACGCCCGAAAACCAAGCAGAAAGATTGGTAAGTAGCGCCCCGCAAATGCCACCAACCTGCTTTACACCCAAAACACTGCCGCATAAAAGTCCGAGCGCAATATTAAAAATTGCCATAGGGATGATGCCAACGACGGCATAAACAATGTTTATGCTGACTTCAAGCCCCAAAGGAATTGCAAAAAGATAACAGATAAGCGCCTGACCGAGAGCCATGGGTAGTAGCGGAAGCATATATCCCATGATAAAGTCAAATCCCGTGAGCGGTGTTGCGTACAGTCTTTGCAAGAATGCGCTTTCGCGATCCTTGGCAGCTAAAGTTGCTGAAAACAAGCTCATAAATGAAAGGCCGAACACGGTGATGCCGGGGGTCAGTGTGTTGATCTCAAATAAACTTACGGGGATATTGGCTTGAATTGCACTGAGAAGGAATAACAAAACCAACGGGAATCCCAAGCCGAATACAAGATTGATCGGGTCACGCAAGATCTCTTTAGCACATCTTTTGGCAAAAGTCATCATTCTCATACCGCCCCTCCTTCACAATGGAAACGAATGCCGTTTCAAAGTCGTTTGTGCCGGCCATAGCGTTCAGCTCTTCAACCGTTCCTACCGCAAGAAGGCGTCCGCTTTTCATAATTCCGACGCGGTCGGAGAGAGCTTCGGCTTCTTCCATATAATGTGTTGTCAGAATGACCGTGATCTTCCCTTTCATAGAGCGAATCACATCCCAAAGGTCGTGCCTTGCGATGACGTCCAAGCCGAGAGTAGGTTCGTCGAGAAAAAGGATCTGCGGCTCGCCGATCAGTGCCATAGCGATGCTGACACGTCGTTGCCAACCGCCGGATAGCTTGCCGGCTTTCCTTCGAAGAACACTGTCCAAGGAAAACTGCTCAGAAAGTTCCGGGATCTTTGTGTTCGTTTTTTCTTTTGAAAAACCGTGGATGCCGCAGATCAGCTCAAGATTTTCTTTCACCGAAAGATTCGGAGCAACAGCGGTCTCTTGCGGTGATACTCCAATCAGCCGCTTAACCTGTTCGGACTCCTTTGTAATACTGTATCCGCCTACAATAGCATCTCCGTCCGTAGGTTTTGTCAAGCAGGAAAGCATTTTGATTGTCGTGGTCTTTCCGGCACCGTTCACGCCGAGAAGAGAGAACAATTCGCCCTGCTGAATTTCTAAACCCAGCTTGTCTACAGCAGTCAGATTTTTGTACCGCTTGACAAGCTGGGTTGTTTTAATTGCTTGCATGTATGTCATTCTCCTTTTTCGTTTGCAATATCATCATAACAAATTAAAAAAGAGAAATGTTGTTTTTCGTCTGTTCGGTCGTTTTCGGTGTCTGTTCGGTCGTTTTCGTCCGTTCTTCTTCAATAAATTCTTCGACCTCGCCCGTCAGAATATGAGCTTTAAGCGAGATATATTTATTGTCGCGCTTAAACACACATACGTTTACCGCAGGCTTATCGTAAAAGACGTCCGTTTCTTTTTCTCCGTAATGAGTTTTATAATAATCGCAAAGCTTTGCGTTAAGCTCTTCTTTTGTCAGGATCTTCATTTTTCCTCCGTTAACCGTACTGACCGATCAGTTCAAGTATTATGTAGATTATAGCTGCGATGACGAGAGCTTTCCAGGAAAAACATCCTTCGCCGCCACCGCCGCCGCCACTGTCGCCACTCGTGCTGTTAAATGCGTGATAATCGTTCATGCTTTTTGCCTTTCTGTTAAAATTTTATCACCGGTTCATAAGCGATCGCAGCTTGCAAGAGCTTTTTTTGTCACAATCTTTGACCTTACAGCGGAAAATATCGTGCCGTGAATGATCCTGTGACCGTTGTTTTAGTCCTCGTTTTTGTTTTTCAGTACCTGCTTTATCGCCCAAAACTGAAGCCTCTTTGGCAGGACGTTCAGAAGCAGAAGAAGAGGGTTACGGTTGATGCTGTAAGCAAAGCGAGGCTTTTGCTTTTTTAGTATACGGATCGCTTTTTCAGCGATACGAGAGGGCTCAACGCTCCTTGCTTCTACGCTGTTAACGATCCTTTTGAACCGTTCTGCGTTGCAGGAGTAAAGCTTTGTGTTTTCGCAAAATCTGTCAAGTGATGCTGTTGATACGCCGAGCATACCGGTGTTGACGGCACCTGCACGTAATACGGAAACGGAAATTCCCAACAGCTGAAGCTCCATTCGGAGCGAAAACGCGTATTTGTCAAGCGCGCTCTTTGTCACGGCGTAAATGCCTGTGAAGGGAAGCGGATCGAGCGGCGCAAGCTCGCTTGTGGTGATAAGGATGCGGCTTCCGTGTCCCAACAGCGGCAGAAACGTTTTGTTTATCAAAAACGCACCGTACGTATTTATGTCAAAAATGGAACGGAAGCTTTCCGGAGCCATTTCCACAAGCGAGTCAAGCATATATACACCTGCGAAATGGACTATCGCATAAAGCGAGTCCGTGTATTCGCGCACCGTTTGCAGTGCGGAGCATACGCTTTCGGGGTTTGTGATATCCGCCGCTATGGCTATGATGTTTTCTTCCGATGCGCCGACATTTTTGTCATGGGCAAAAACGCGAAATCCCGCGTCACGAAGCGCGCGGACGGTGGCTTTGCCCATTCCGCCGTATGCGCCTGTTACCAATATGTCTTTCATTTGATATCTCCGCTAAAAAGATCTTTTGTTACCTGCGGCTTTGCTGCTTCGAGCGACCAGCCGCCGTCACCGTGATAGATCATCAGGCGAGTCATTCCGCCGTCGATACAGACGTTCTCCCCCGTGATGAAGCCTGCCATATCCGAGCAGAGATAGAGCACCATGTTTGCGATGTCGAGCGGATTGCCGACTCTGCCTGCGGGCTGCTGTGCCGCATCCGCGCCGTCGTAGACGGTATAGTCGTTGTCTATCCAGCCGGGAGAGATCGAATTTACGCGCACCTTGCCTGCGAGGCTGACCGCCATCGCGTGGGTGAGGGCAGATATGCCGCCTTTTGCCGACGTGTAGCTTTCGGTATCAGGCTGACTCATGCGGTCGCGGGACGAAGAAATGTTGACGATGGCGGCGCCGTTTGCAAAATGTGAGGAGAAAAGCTTAGAAAGGTAGAAAGGCGCCGTTACGCCGACCTTGAGCGCATATTCAAAGTCCTCGTAGCTGCCGTTTTTTATACCGCACATCTTCGGCGCGGCATTGTTTATGAGAAAGTCAACGTGTCCGCGCTCGGCGATAACCATATCGGCAAAGCGCTCTAGCGTTTCTTTGTCGGAAATGTCGCCCACGAAGCAATCATTTTCAAGAAGGTCTATGATGTAAACGTCGGCACCTGCTGCTCTGAAGCTATCGCAGATGCACTTGCCGATGCCGCGCGCGCCGCCGGTCACGACGGCGACCTTATTTTTGAAATCAAACATACTGTTCACCTTTTCGATTCAATTTTTATTATTACGGTTCGTAATTACGCAGAATGTCGATTATGTCACGACGGTACACGTTGCCTGTCAAGACGCTGCCGAACGGATCGAAAGACACGCATCGCACGTCTTTCGGATCATCCGCATAGGGGTTCGGGGGACGTTCCGAGGTGAAATACTCTCCCAGATGTTTCAGTGCGTTCCCCTCGGGGAAAATGACGTTTCCGTCGTTGACGGCAATATCCAAATCCTGAAATTCGGCAAGGATCTGCCGCGTTTTCAAATTGTAGGGATTATCGTTATCGGAGCTGACAAGCCAGGCGGGATGAAGACGCAGAGGGACGCGCCTGTCCTTAACGGCTGCGGCAAACGCTTTGACCGTGTCAAGCGGTATCGTTTCCTGATGAAAGGCGTCAACAGACAGCAATACGTCGTTAACACCGCACTCGGCGATGCCGTCTGCGACGGCGCCTATGCGTGCGGGATCCTTCGAAAAATAGCCGTTCGTTATGATCTGACGCTTCTTTACGTCCATATCACGCGCCGCCGAGTGGATCTTGTAAACGACATCGGGAAACAGCAGCGGTTCGCCGCCAAAGGTCATGACGGTCCCGATGCTGTAATTTGCCGCAATTTTGCGGACCGCGTCTGCGGCAACGTCGGGGTCGATGTGTTCGCCATGCGCAGAGTGATCACCCTCAGAACAATGGCGGCACCGTCCCGTGCAGGCGTACGTGATCACAAATTCGATCTTATTTAAGTTTTTGGTGTATTCATTCATAATAGTTCTCGCGCGATATTTGATCGGTAAAAACATTATATCATTTTTTTTTTGTTTTCTCAACGCTTTTGCGGCACTTCAAAAAAGAGCTTCTAATATATGAATAAGCGCCGTTTTTCGTGCATACGATCATATAGGTTCAAAAAAAGGGGGGCGGCTATCAATGAAACGGGATATATCACTTTTTCAGATCGCGGGTTTTGTGGCCGTGTCGCTCGGCGGAACACTGCTTCATTTTTTATACGGGCTGACAAACGAAAGCCTGCTTACAGCGCCGTTTTCATCGGTAAACGAATCAACGTGGGAGCACATGAAGCTATTGTTTTTTCCTATGTTTGTTTTTGCTTTGATACAAAGCCGTTTTTTCAAAGCTTGCGACAAATTCTGGTGTGCGAAGCTTTCGGGAATACTGACGGGGCTGCTTTTAATCCCGGCACTGTTTTATACTTATAACGGTGCGATCGGCAAGTCGCCCGACGCTGTCAATATTGCAATATTTTTTATATCGGCGGCGGCAGCGTTCATTTTCGAAACGCGGCTGTTTGAAAAAGATTGTCTACAATGCCGTTTTCCGAGGCTTGCTTTTGCCGCGATATGTATTATCGGAGTTTTGTTTGCGGTGTTTACCTTTGTCACACCGCAAATACCGCTGTTTATGGATCCGATCACGAAAACTTACGGAATATAATAAAACGGACTGCCTTTCGTTTGAAAGAGCAGCCCGTTTTTTGCTGTTACATAATGTCGATGTTTTTTGCGGCGAGCTTCTCGGAAAGAAGCTTGACCGCCACGCATCCGAGCTTGGCGAAGAGGACGCCGAGCACGATGCCGCCTAAAATGTCCGTGGGGTAATGCACGTAGCAGTACATTCTCGAAAATGCGATAAGGGACGCAAGCACGAGTGCGGCGATGCCCCACTTTTTGTTGTAGAAGAAGATTGCGGCAGCGCCTTCAAAGCTTGCGATGGTGTGTCCCGAGGGGAACGAATAATCGTGCTGAACTTCGAGCAGATACGGCGCGATGCCCGCAAAATCGTACGGGCGGATACGTGCGACGAGCGGTTTTAAGGTCATGTTGCAGACGATGAGCCCCAAAATGAGCGCGATTCCCATGGATAAGCCGATCTTGCGCGTTTTCTTCGGAATGAGAAGCAATACGGCAAGTGCGATCCAGAAAATGCCGCCGTTGCCGAGCGTGGTTATCTTCGGCATGAAAAAATCGAACAGACCGCAGTGCAGATGCTCTGCGATAAAGTCAAGGATCGTGATCTCAAAAGCGTTCATTTGAGTCCTCCGTCAGGTGTTGTTATACCATTCATAGATCTTGTAGCCGTCGCTCGTATCGTGCATGAAGACGTACATATCTATGACGTCGGGACGGTCTGTCTTGCCCTCGTTATAGAGGATGTGCGTGAATGAAATATGGCAAACGACGGTCGTTTCGTCAAGGGCGAAGAATTCGCCGACTTCGATGTCGGTGAAATCGTAGCCGTCGTGATCCTTTACCATCCAAAGATCCTTGCCCGCGTCTTCGATCGCAGAATAGAGGGCTGACTCGGAATCAAAATATTTTTTGATCTTTGAGAAGCTTGAATCCGCTTGCATGAATGCGGCGTAGCCCGTAACGGCGTTCGTTACAAATTCGCCGTGGGTTTCGGCGAGCGAATCGCTGTAGTTGACGGCGACGGTGTATGTGAGGGTGTCTTCGTCGAAGGTGTATTCCGCCTCGGCACCGACGGTGTCCGTTGCGGTGATGGTTTCGGGCACTTCCTCAAGTCCCGAAATTCTGTATAAGCAGTATTCAACGCCCGGAAAATCGGAGGGCAGATGCTCGATCGCATCGGGATTGTCGAAATATTCGGAGATGTGGCTTTCAAGCAGGTCGACACCGCCAATGTTGACGGTGTAACCGACGGGAGCCTCAACGGACACGGTGTACGTGACGATCTCTTCGGTTTCGGGCGGCACGTCGGCAACGTCCGTCGTCAGATAAAGCTCGATTGAGGAGAGCTTGTACGTTTTGTATCCGTGCTCGGTCACCTCATCGGATTCCGTCAGGTTAATGGCGGCGAACTTGATGTTGCCCGCCTTGACGATATAGGTCACGGTGGCAGCATCGGTGGAAGAACCGAGCGAATATGAGATCTTTCTGTTGCCTATCTCGGCGGAAAGGTGATCGACGATCTCGCTTTGCGTAGCGGAGCCTGCGTCGTAGACGGCGTCGGAGAGAAGAGCCGTGTAGTTGACGGGGTCAAAATACTGCGTGAAGATGTCGGCGGCAAGATGCTTCGGCTGAGCCGATTCATATTCGGCAAGCCGCCGTGTCACGATGCCGAGCGCGGCGATTATCGCAAGGATAACGACGGCAAGCACCGACAGATAAATTATATAAAAGAGCGGCAGCTCTTTTTTCTGATTTCGTTTTTTCATGATATCGGCACCTCCCGTTTAAGCTTCGGGCGCTACGAGGAAGAACGTAGGCATGTGGCGCGGTTTTGTGAAGGCTTTGTAGCGATTGGTCAGACCGAGAAGCTGATATTCGTCGAGCCCCGACGTGTCGATGTTGTATTTTTCGTAGTAATCCTCGTAATACATCATAGAGGAGGAGCCGCCGTCGAGCATACCTGCCGTAACGGCGCCGTAGGAGAGCATCAGGTCGATGATGTCGTTGCGCGTCGCGCCGAGGCTGGACGCCGTTCTGCCGTCTGTAACGATGAGAATGACGGTGCCGTCCGCGCGCTGACCGATTGCGGTGCGCTGTGCGGTACCTGTGTTGCCTTCCGCGTAGTGAAGAGTGAGGTTGGTGCCGTCGTTTTCGATCAGGACGTTACCTGTTTGGAAAGAGACGGCATCACGGATGCCGAGCTCGTCGGCGGTGGATTTCGTCATGGAATTTGCAACGACGAGCTTGCCGCTGTCGTCAAATCCGATAAAGGTGCGCTTTGCGCCGTCGTTCCAGACGCAGTTGCCCTTGGAATACGTAAGACCGATGGGGGTGTCACCCGTTCCCTGACCGTTCGTGTCGGAGAATTCGCCTGCGTTGATGGCGGCGATGGCGCCCTCTTTTTCAACCATTTCAAAGATGCGTGAGCCGATCTTGCCGCTCTTGTAGTCGCTTGACGTGCCGACGTAAACGCGGGACGGATCCTTAACGAGCAGGATGTAGGCTTTGAACGTGGAACCGCTGTAGGTTTCGTAAATCATGCCGTCGATGGCATTTGCCCATTCGTCAACTACTGTGTCGTCGGACGAACCGCCCTGGGAGTCGCTGTCCGCGTTGTCCCCCTCGCCGCCATTGGAATTTCCGCTGTCGGTGCCGGTATTTGTGTTGTTCTGGATCAAGGAATCCATGGGGATAACGTCAACGTTGACGTCGGAACTCTTATCAACGATGTCGTTGACGACGTCGTCGTCAAGGAAAAGACCGGGAACCCATTTCGTTGCGCTTGCCTGCATGGCGGAAAGAACGAGCAGGTCGCGGACGGTCTCGCTGGGACCGTTCGCTATCGTCTGGCAGAGTGCAAAAAGCGCGAATACAAGGACGAAAATGACCGTAAATATCACAAGAAAAATGCGGCTTATGACGGTGCTGACTGTGCGGCGCCGACGGTGTTTTGATTTAAGGGTTCTCTGACCCTGCTGTTTATTCATGCGGGATTATCACCTCTGTTGGAAGGATTATTTTTTGTCGGAAAAGACCCATTTACGCTGAACTCGGAAGGATACGAGGAACAAAAGCGTGTCAACGGGGAGCTTGATCAACGTTCTGACGAAGGCATTGCCGACCGAAAGGACGTCGGATAACAGATATACGAGCCCCCCAGATGCCAAAAGGATCGGTATGGCAAGGCAAACGTAGCGTCCGAGCGTTTTTGCGAGGCTGCCTTTATTTTGAAATACGAGCTTTTTGTTGAGCGCGAAATTGAAGAAAATTGAGATAATTCGCGCCGAAAGCGTTGCATAGAGTACGTCGGAGCTGACAGCACCCGTGAAAACGAGCGCAGAAAACAGATAAAATGCCAAAAGGTCAACGACAGATGAGGAGATCGAGCTCAACGCATATTTTATCATCAGTCCATAAACGCGCAAAGAGTCGCGGACGGGACGGAAATGGGATTTTTCGTTGTTATCGTAATAAACGGTTTCGATCTTCACCTCGCGGTACGGGATAGCATCGGAGCTCATCATAAGAAGCATGTTCGTTTCATATTCGTAGCGGGAGCCGTTAGCCTCCGACAGTCTTGCAACGTACTTACTCGGAATGGCGCGGAGACCCGTTTGCGTGTCCGAGAGCTTCATGCCAAAGAAAAGGGCGAAGACGGCGGACGTGGCGCGGTTGCCGAAGCGTGAACGCGGCGGCACGTGGGAGAGCGAAAAGTCACGGCAGCCGAGAATGACGGTTTCGTGTTCTGCCATAGCTTCAGCGCAGGCAACGATATCGGAGGTGCGGTGCTGACCGTCGCCGTCTGCGGTAATGACACCGCCGCTGTCGGGACGGTTTTGCAGATAAAACGCAAATGCGGTCTTAAGCGCGGCACCTTTGCCGCGGTTGACGTCGTGAGTAAGCAGCGTTACCTCGGGCAGCTCGGCAAGCTCATGAAAATATTTTTTGTGTTCTTCGCCCGAGCCGTCGTCAACCAAAATGACGTCGGAAAAGCCCGCTTCAACGGCGCTTTTTACGGTAGCGGTGAGCTTATCGTCGGGATCGAGCGACGGAATGATCAAAGTTACGTTCAAGTTTTTCATATTCTCGGTTTTCTTCTGTGTTTCAGTTTTTTCTTTTGACGGCAGACGGATACCTTTGCCGAGGCGGCAACGGTGATGACGGCGGCGAGAGCGACGGCGATGACGACGGCGATGATCATTCTGCGCCGTGCGGCTGCCGCTTCGTCGGCGGTGCGTTCCTCCTCCTCAAGCCGCAGGCTTTCGGATTCGGCAGCACGTGATTCCTCCTCGAGCCGCAGGCTCTCGGACTCAGCCGCACGCGATTCCTCCTCAAGCCGCAGGCTCTCGGATTCTGCGGCGCGCGATTCTTCCTCAAGCCGCAGGCTTTCGGATTCTGCAGCACGCGATTCCTCCTCGCGCCGACGTTCCTCTTCGTCCTGCTCGGCGTACGTCATAACGTTTTCAAACATATCGCCGATGCCCGAATCGAGCCCGACCGTCGTGCGGTAAAGGCCGTATAGACACGGTGAATATTTTTTGATGTCCGTAGCTTTCAGAACGGGTGAGTCGCTTTTGCCGTAGATCCAGCGGTTGAACCACGTCCAATGCTGGGATGTGTGATGAGAGAAGCCGTCCTGCGTTACTTCAAAAGCCGTTTTTCCGCCGAAGGATTGTAAAGGCGTGTCCCAATCCATAACGATTGGGTTTTCTTCGTAAAGATGGATGTACGTTTTCGGTGTGTCCCATGCGCCGTATTTGTCGGCGGATTCGGGATAATTTCCTGCGTCCGCCGCAAGATTCAGAGCTTCGACGAGCGTGTCCGTATTTATCATATGCTGACCGTGGCTGTATTCGCCGTTGAAGTCATGACCGATCACGACGAGCGGACGGAAACGGCGGAGCATTTCGACCTGAAATGCAACCATGTGGTCACGCGAGAAGCCGTACGCCTTCTGATGTGCGTAGGCGTCTTTGAGCGTTTCGGAATATGCGTCAACGTATTGACCGAAAACGGGGTAGTTTCGAACACCTACCTCCCACAGTCCGTTCAACTGTTCGTGCGGACGTTCGTGATATTTATATGGCGACGTGAAGTACACTACCTGCACGTTAAGCCTGAGCTCGCCCGCAAAATAGGGAAGGATGCCTGCGAAAAAGAGCTGTTCGTCATCGCTGTGCGTGGAGCAGAGCATAAGGTCGACGCGTTCGCACGGAGGCTGCCAGACCTGCACCCACGAGGGCGTATCGCCGTCGGTGAAGGCGTGCAGCTCCGAGAGGGAGGCACCGTCTTCAAAGATAAGCTGTAGAGTGGTCGGTGAATAGCCGAAAAGCGAGTTTACGTCGAGGTATTCGTGCAAAAAAGAATCCTCCCCGCAAACGACGGTGTCAACCCCGTCGGAAAGGGACCACTCGCCCGGAATGCGGTCAAAAACGACGTAGAGCGAATCGATGCCAAGCTCGGCGGAGAGCGTAAGTGTGACCGAATCGGAATACTCGGTGTATGTATTTTCCTTGCCGTCCGTCAGCTTGCTGACACCGCCTGCACCCGTGACGGTAAGCGGAAGCTCTTCGGCTTCGGTTGGCGCTGACTCTTCGGCGCTGACCGCATACGTGAACGAGACGGCTATAATGACGGCAAAAATGATAACGATGTAGGGTACGGTTTTCATAAAATAACAATAAGGGCGATTATGGCAAGAACAGCAGCAGTTATAAAAGTCATACATCCGACGTTGTTCATTACATAGTCCTCCAATCATGTAAATATCCATTTTAATTATATCATCAAATGCACGTATTTTCAATAATTATGTTTCAATTAATGAAAAACAAATAGTAAACGCGGTCTGATAACGCAACTAACCCCCGACGGGTTTCCGTCGGGGGTTAGTTTGTATGCGGGTGTTTATTGTAAGCTTTATTCCGTATATACAACGATGCACAGCTCGCCGTCACCGTCGATAGGATAAGAGGTTGCGGTGAGGGCGCCGTTAGAATCAAGCATCAGCTTTTGTATCGTCGTCGTTACGGCAAGATACGTATCATACGGGAAAACGAGGATGCCGTCGCCTTCTTTGACAACGGAGTCGTATTCGCCCGAAAGGATCGTTACGGCTTTCTTCGCGTCCTCGCCCGAGATAGAAATCGCATAACCACCGTAACAGCCATAGGAAGCGTGTGCCTGCTTCATTTTTTCGTAGGCGGAGTCGGTCGGGGTGGCTTCCGTGATCGGTGTACCGTAGGTATAATCCTCGTCTACGTTATCGTCGGGAGAGCTCGGCTTATCGGCTTCGATATTATCCTCGGCATCGGGGGTGCCGCCCGTATATCCATCGTTGGACGGACCGAAATCGGCACCTGCATTAATATTATTATCAGCTTCGGCGTCCGCATCGGATTTATTGAACCAATCGCCCATGGCACCGGGTGCATATTTGTCTGCGGACGAACCCACATCAAAGCGGAGACCGGCAGCCTGCATAATAATTAAGCCTACAACGATAACGAACGTGGCGGCAACGGCCGATGCCGCGTAAACGAAGCGGCGGCGCTGCTTCAGCTTAGCTTCGACGGCAACCGTCGTCATTACGGTTTGCCGAAGCTCGGCGGGGACGTCCGCGGCGGAGCTTTTCAAAGCCGCGATCGTGCGCCTGTATTCGTGTAGCTCGGCGCGGCAGGCGGCACACTCGTCCAGATGCAAAACGAGCGGCGCATATTCGGGGTCCGCCGGAGCTTCGCCCCGTTCGAGATGCTCTGCATACCTGAATAAGAGCTCGCTGAAAGCGGAACAGTCTTTATCATTTATCATTCGGAAGAGTCCTTTATCTGTAGTTTTCAATTATATTGACGTTGGAAAGTGCGGTTTTGTTCCCTTTTTTGAAAGAATTTCCGCCAACCTTTTTCGTGCGCGGAAAAGTCGGCTTTTTACGGTTCCGACGTCGATGTCGAGAGCAGCCGCCGTTTCCGTATAGCTTTTACCCTCAAGCTCGTACAGGATTATGACATCGCGGTGGTGATCGTCGAGCTCCGCGATTGCGGCACGCACCGCCAGAACATCGGCGCGGCGCATTGTGGCTTGTTCGGGGGTGTCGGCGTCGTCCGCGACGGGCAGCGGCTGCTCTGTGCCGTCACTGTCGGTCGTGTACAGTGGGAGGGCTGCCTCTTGACGCTGACGAATCGCATCTGCGGCGGCATTACGGACTATCGTATGAATGAAAGCGGCTACACTGCCGTTACCTCGGTACGAGGACGCTCCGCGCCACAGCTTCAGAAACGCATTCTGTGCCACATCAAGCGCGTCCTCTCTGTTTTTCATTTTGAAGTATGCCAGATTATAGACAAGACTTTCGTAGCGCGTATACAGCACCTCAAAAGCCCGTTCGTCGAGCTCCGACGAGCGTCGCAACAGCTCATCGTCCGTCATTTTGTTGTAATCGCGCACAGTCCTGCCTCCTTCCTGTCAGTTTCGAAAAACGGCTGTGTTTTTACTGTCCGTCAAGCAACGTGTATAAAATCTCTACCATTTCGGCGTGAGAATCAGAGCGCATGATGCGGTCGCGGCAGGCGGTGGCGCCGCGCAGACCGCGTATATACCAAGCGAAATGCTTGCGCGATTCGAGTGTTCCGATCTCCTCGCCCTTGTCGGCTATAAGAAGAGAGGTGTGCCGAACGGCACAGTCGAGCCTTTCCTGCGTTGTCGGCGGCGTATACGGCTTGCCCGACAGCGCCGAATTTATCTCGTCAAAAATGAACGGATTGCCGAGCGCACCTCTGCCGACGGCGACACCGTCGCAGCCCGTGTATTCCATCATCGTTATCGCGTCGTCGGCGGTGTTTATGTCGCCGTTACCGATAACGGGAACGGAAACGGCACGCTTCACGTCGCGTATGACGTCAAGATCGACGCTCGGCGCGTAAAATTGTTCGCGCGTTCTGCCGTGGATGCAGATGAGGGCGGCTCCCGCCGCTTCGAGCCGACGTGCGAGCTCGGCGGCGTTTTTGCCCGTCGGTGCTGACTCCCAGCCTGCGCGGAGCTTCACCGTCAGCGGCACTCCCGTGCCCTCAAGAGCACGAACGCAGGCGGCAACGATCGCCTCTGCCAGTTCGGGATTTTTCATAAGGGCGCTCCCTTCGCCGTTTTTGACGATCTTTGCAACGGGACAGCCCATGTTTATGTCTATGGCTTTCGGTATGTTTTTCGTTTCGCAACGGGGATATGATGCCGTTGCAAGCTCGCGCGCAGCCGATGCCATCGTATCCGGCTCCGAACCAAATATCTGAACGGAAAGATCGCGGTCATCGTCGGCTATGAGCGCAAGATGAGCCGTCTTTCTGTCGCGGAACTTCATCGCTTTCGCGGATACCATCTCCGTTACGGCAAAGGACAGGCCGTGCTCGCGGCAAACGGTGCGCATGGCGTGGTCGGTGGCGCCCGCCATCGGTGCCAGCATAACGCCGTTTTTTATTGTCATGTTTCCGAGTTTTACATCAGGCATAAGTATCTCCGTCGTTTGATATAAGAATTATATTTCACAATTGTGTCTATACCGTGAACGGCGCACATTTTTGAGCCGGCAATATTGTCATATCCATTGACAATAGGTATAAAAAAAGATATAATGATAACACAAAATTACATTATGCTCGTTAACATGTCGGTCAGTATCCGATGTGCAACAGGCAAAAGTATTTTAAGGAGAAATGTCATGAAAAAGTTAGTAGCACTTCTTTTGGCAGTCATGATGGTTCTTTCCGTTCTCGTTGCGTGCAGCGATACCCCCGATGACGGTCAGGGCGTCAACAACCCCGGCGACAACGCAGGCACAGGAACAGGCGGAGACGATACCGCAGACTCCAAAACACCCCTCAATCTCCCCGATGTTGATTATGACGGAATGGAATTCCGCATTCTCGGCAAGGGCGAATCCCAGGCACACTGGAAGAGCCTTGACCTTACGTTTGATGAGCCCTCTTCCGACCACATCAGCAACGCTGTATATTACAGAAACCTCGCTGTTTTTGAAAATTACGGTATCACCGTTGTGGAATATGACGTAGCGGACTACTTCAACCAGCAGACGGAAGCGATGCTCGCTTGCGGCTCCGGTACGGACGATTACGATATGTTCTGCCTTAAGCCCGAGGGCGTTATTTCCGCTCTTGTAAACAACGGCTATCTTTACGACCTCAACGAAATGCCGTACATGAACCTCGAAGCTGAGTGGTATGACCCGAACAGCATCGAACAGCTCTCGCTCGACGGCAAGGTATTCCTTGCAACGGGCGCAATGCTCATCATGGATGATGACGCAACGGGTGCCGTATTCTTCAACAAAGGTCTTGCGGCACAGAATAACGTAGAAGACCTTTACGCAAAAGTAGACAACGGCACATGGACCATCGACGAAATGACCAAGTGGGCTGAGCACGTTGCTTACGACGAAGACGGTAACGGCAAGCTTGACGTTGCTACCGACATTTGGGGCTGTCTTACCGAAAAGTCCACGTCCCTTGCATTTGTAGCGGGCGGCGGCAACCTTATCATCGATAAGAATGAAGAAGATTACCCTGTGGTAGCGGCAGCTTCCGAGCAGTATTACAATATGCTCGAAAAGACGCTTACTCTTTCCAACAACTTTGATATCACGATGTTTGCAGAGTCCCTCTCCGGCTACGGCGACGTTTGGGTAGAAGCTCTTGACGTTGCGTTCAACGAAGACCGCGCTCTGTTCTACGCAGCATGGCTCAACCGTGCAACCCTCTTCCGTTCCATGGAAACAGACTTCGGTATCCTTCCTTATCCGAAGTACGACACTGACCAGAAGGATTACTATTCGTTCGTATCTCTTTACTGCGCAAACTCCATCTCCGTGCCGATAACGATCTCGGACGTGGATTTCGTTTCCACAGCAATCGAGGCTCTTTCTTACGAGAGTATGTATAACAAGACCAGCCTGACAGAGGCTTACTACACGAAGACTCTCGAATCCAAGGGCGCACGCGACGAACAGTCCCAGAGAATGCTCGACATCATCTTCGAGAACACCGTATTCGATCTCGGTTATATGTATAACTGGGGCACCATCTGCTCCACAATCTACGCTATGTGCGGTGTTTCCGGCGGAACCGCTGACGGCTTCACCGGTAAGATCACGGCTATCAACAAGTCACTGAACAAGGCCATCGAAAAGACGATGGAAAAGGTCATGGGCTGATAGCGAACGGCTACATAACGGTTTTCCTTTATAAAAAAGCCTTCCGCGGAGCAAACGCCTCGCGGGAGGCGTTTTTCGGTTATTGCGGTCTGTTTTTCTTATAGATCAGATTGAGTCCTTTGAGCAGCAGATTCTTGTCAAGAATGATGTCGTGCTTACATAAAGGAGCGATGAACTGCGCCATGCCGCCCGTAGCGACGAGAGTTGAGGGGTGACCGAGCTCTTCGCCGATGCGGTCAACAAGACCGTCTATGGTGGCGGCAGTTCCGTACATCATGCCGCTTCGCATGGCGTCAACGGTGTTCTTGCCAATGACTCGCGAGGGCTTGTCAAGGCTGATGCCGGGGAGCTGTGCGGCGCGTCCCGTCAACGCTTCAAGCGAGATCCTGACACCGGGCACGATGATGCCGCCCATATAGATATTGTCGGGCTCAACGACGTCGATTGTGGTTGCAGTGCCCATATCAAGCAAAATCAGCGGTGCTTTATGCTCCGCAAGCGCCGCCACGGCGATAACGATACGGTCGCTGCCAACCTGTGAGGGAACCTCGACCTGAATGTTCAGGCCTGTTTTGATGCCGGGTCCGACGACGAGAGGCTCCTTGCCGATGACCTTCCAGACGCCGGTGCGGACGGAGTTGAAAACCGGCGGAACAACGGAGGAAATGATGCAGTCCGAGATATCCGACGTTTTTACGCCGTACGTTTCGATCATATTTTTGATCTCAACACCGTACTGGTCCGAGGTGCGTGTACGGTCTGTGGCGATACGGCATTTGAAAATGATCGTATCGTTCAGAACACCGCCGATAACTATGTTGGTGTTACCTATATCTATTGCAAGAAGCATAATAAATCCCCGATCTTTATTCACGAAAGCTTATTTTTTGCGGTAAAACGGTATATGGCTTTGCAGATCACCGTTATAAGAACGGCGGCGGCAACAGCTTCGGGAATGCCCGACGCTGTGACGGTGCCCATAATGAGTCCGAAAACGGCAGACAGCGCAACGTCTTTGGCGGCGGCGTACTGCTCTGCCAAAAGAACGTAAATGCTGCCCATGACGAAAACGGTGTGGCATATCGTCGACACCGCGGCGGTGATGGGAAGTGCATAGATGTCAGCAAGCTTCACTTTTTTGAGCAGTTTTGCGATAAGCCCCGCGACAAAGCCGAACAGGATCCTGCAACCAAGTGCGATCCACAGAGCCTTCAGAACGCCGACGAAGCCTTCCGTCGTCATAAACGGCGAAAACGCAAAGGACAAGAGTCCCGGGGCAGTCGTGTTTGTGTAAATTGAGCAAAGCCCGAACACACCGCCGAGAACGGCGCCCGCCGCAGGGCCGAGAATGACGGCTCCGATAATGACGGGAATATGCATCGTGGTGGCTTTGATAACGGGCAGGGGAATGAATCCTATTCCCGTCATGCCCATAACGATAAGGACGCCCGAGAGCATGGCAAGCGTCACCATGCGGTGTGTGTCTGTTTTTTTATTCATTTCAATATCCTCCTGCTGCCGCTCCCGTAGGGATGCAGTGCAATCAAAAAACGGCGAGCCGTCTTTTATGAGAGAAATTATAGCAGAAAATCTCTCATTCTGCAATATGCAAATAATAACGAAAACAAAGCGGATTATCCCCCTTTACATAATCAGAAAATACAGATATAATAAGAATGTCCGAAAAAATGCGGATATTATTCATTTTTAATGACAGGAGCATAACGATTATGCTGAAAAATAAAACCGTTTTACTTGGCGTGACGGGCGGCATCGCCGCATATAAGGCGGCGTATCTTGCGTCTGCTCTCGTGAAGCTTCATGCTCACGTTATAGTGATAATGACGAAGAACGCGACCGAGTTTATCTCGCCGCTCACATTTGAGGAGCTGACGGGCAACCGCACCGTCACCGACACCTTTGACCGCAATTTCACGCATCAGGTCGAGCACATATCGCTTGCGACGCGAACAGACCTCGTCATAGTCGCGCCGGCGACGGCAAACGTCTGCGCCAAGTTTGCGCACGGCATCGCGGACGATATGCTGACGACGACGGTTCTTGCCTGCAAGTGCCCGAAGCTCGTCGCACCCGCGATGAATACGGCGATGTACGAAAATCGGGTCACGCAGGACAATCTTGATACGCTTCGCCGCTACGGGTGGGACGTTATCGAGCCCGAATCGGGCAGGCTTGCTTGCGGTGCTGTCGGTAAGGGCAAGCTCACGGAGCCTGATGTTATCGTTGAGCATATACTTCATCGCATCGCGCTGCCGCACGATATGACGGGCAAACGCGTACTCGTTACGGCAGGACCCACCCGGGAGTCCATCGACCCCGTCCGCTTCATCACGAATCATTCATCGGGCAAAATGGGATACGCGATCGCTAAAATGGCGACGCTTCGCGGAGCCGAGGTAACGCTCGTGTCGGGACCGACGGCGATAGAGCCGCCCATGTTTGCAAACGTCGTGAACGTCACGTCCGCGGGCGAGATGTTTGAGGCTGTCACTTCGTGCGCCGCCAACGCCGACTATATTTTCAAAGCCGCCGCCGTTGCGGACTATACTCCCGCCGACCACAGCGACTACAAAATGAAGAAAAAGGGCGCGGATATGAATCTGTATCTGTCGCCGACGAAGGATATACTGAAATATCTCGGCGAGCACAAAAAAGAGGGGCAGATAATCTGCGGATTTTCGATGGAAACGAACGATCTTATCGAAAACAGCCGCCGTAAGCTACAGAGCAAAAACGTTGATATGATCTGCGCGAACTCGCTCCGTCAGGACGGCGCCGGCTTCGGTGTTGACACAAACGTCATCACCGTTATCACCGCTGAGGGGATCGAGGAGCTTCCGCTTATGACAAAAGAGGATGCCGCCAATGCCATTATCGACAGAGCCCTGAAGCAGAGTGAGTGAAAAAACAAAATATAACGAAAAAACGCATCCTTTCGGATGCGTTTTTTGCGAGCTGCTAATCAGATTCGAACTGATGACCTCATCCTTACCAAGGATGTGCTCTACCACCTGAGCCATAGCAGCATATTTGCGGCTTTTTTGAAGCCGCGATACATTATAACAAATAAAATCGGCATTGTCAACGGTTATTTTTAAGATTTTTACTTTTGTTCGCGGCGAGTGGGATTATTAATATAGATATAATAATGTGGATTAACTTGACAAGGTAAAAAGCGCGGTGATATAATTAAAATGTTAACAGATTGTGAAAAACGCGGGCGAAAACACTTGCAAATTTTCACTCTTGTTAAGTTTTTATGTATAATTTGCCGTTGCGTAAAACGGCAATGGGAGGTAACAATGAAACGGATCCTATCAATTCTCGTGTCCGCGGCTGTCATTTTTTCCTTGGCGGCAATGTGCGGAGTGAGTGTCAGCGCATTTGACATTGAATCGGACCTTATCGGATATTATAGGTTCAACGGCAGCCTTAAAAATGAATTCGGCGGCGAGGCTGAATTCATGGGCAAGAATTTTTCCGTCCCCTTTGACGACGAGCCCGAGTTTTCGTTAGGATACAACGACACTTCGCTTTATGTCGGCAACAGCATCGGCGACGGAGCAAAGCTTGACTGTGTGCCTACCGAAGACAGCTATACGATCTCATTTTGGGCGAAAGCCGAATCCTGCGGATTCGCCGCGCCCGTGATCTGGATCGGTTCCGAATCGCATACCGACGCATCGTTCTCCTCGTGGGTGGGACTTTGGGCAGACTTTGACGGCAGCACATGGGGCTCTGCGCCCACTCTCGGCAGCAACGACGAAAACAACTCAAAGGTCGGCGCTATCCCGAAAGACGGCCTTTCGTCGTCGGACTCCTTCGGCTGGACCTACATCACTCTCGTTGTTGACGACGGCTACGGCGTTCTCTACTTTAACGGCACAGAGGTTGCGAACACCGTTGATAACTTCGCCCGTTCGCTCATCCCCGCTTATGCAAGCGGCAGCGCGACGGAGCTTCCGTCCATGTTCGGTGACGATGCCTACGATGACACGGCGATCTACGTCGCTATCAATGTCTGGGATTCGCCCGCTTCGATGTATTACGACGAGCTTCGCGTTTACGACCGTGCGCTCACGTCCGAGGACGTAGCCGCACTTTACGCCGTATATGACGGACACACTCCGTCCGACGAGATCCCCGAAAACGCTGAAACGGTGCTTCCCGTTCCCGATGACGAAGCGGACGATGTCGAAACCGACGCGATCGATATCGGTACGACCGTTGACACGGAAGCGGACAGCGGCGACGAAACGGAGTCCCCCGACCGCAACGAAGACGGCGGCTCGGATGGCGGCTCGGACGGTATGATATGGATAATCTTCGGTGTCATCTGGGCGGTGCTTGTCGTTGCGATCGTGATCGTTATCATTAAGAGAAGAAAATAATCCGAAATAATTAATTATTAAGGAGTCGAATATGAATAAGCTTTTTGCAAAACTGCTTGTGATCGTCATGGCGGCGGTGTTGACCGTTACTCTCGTTCCTGTGACCGTTTTCGCTGATACGGCTGATGAACCCGTATTTAACGTGCGTCCCACGAAGGATGGCGCGTATACGGTTTCCGCGGAAAAATATCATTCCTACGAGAGTGATCACTTCCAGATACTCTGGGGCGACACGAACAATTCCGCCATCACCGAAGCGTGGCTTGAGGGTAACTGCAAGATTCTTGAGAGCTGCTGGGATCTTTATATCAACGATCTCGGTATGTCCCCTCCGTCTCTTTGCACGAACAAAACGGGTGACCAGAACACGCACTATAAGGTCAACGTTATCATTATGGGCACGGGCATTCCGGGATACGAATCCGGATGGGCTTTTGCCGGAATCGACTCACAGGGCTATGCATATCTGATGTGCGACCAGGCGGCGATGGTTCCGAAGCCCGAAACTTGGGTAACGCCTCACGAATTCGGTCATGCAACGCAGTTTGCGCAGGGCTACAACAGCTGGGCAAACGGCACGTATCTCGGCTCGTGGTATGAGGCTGTCGCAAACTGGTATCGTGAGCAGTATCTCGCAAGCGATTACTATACCTCAAACGAGGGATATTCCACGGAATTTTCATATTTCATTCTTCGTGCGGCGAGCCTTACGGCAACGAACGGACGCGCTTATTACGAAGCGTGGCCGCTGCTGCAGTATCTCACCGAAAATCCCGACGGACTGGAGGGCTACGGAGCTGACTTCGTTGCAAAGCTTTTGCAGAACGGTCAGCCCTCAAAGCTTATATATAACATGATCGAAGACGAAGCTGAGGCGGAGCTCTCCGACACACTCGGCTATTTTGCCGCACACATGGCAACGCTCGACCTCTCCCGTCAGAGCGACTATCTCAAGCGCGTCAACAATTACGGCGTTGCGTACCAGGACTTCTTCTGGCAGCAGTTCTATACACAGCTTGAGCCCGTTTTAGGCGCGGAAAACACGTATACGGTGCCGACCGAACGTGCGCCGCAGCAGGCGGCTTACGTTGTGACGCCGCTCACTGTAACGGGAGATGAGATCACGGTTAAGCTGAACGGTTTGACCGACGTCAAGGGCGCGGGCTGGCGCGCCTGCATCGTCACCGTGAAGAACGGGGATGCCGAATACTCCGAGCTGTTCGGTGACGGCGAAACTATGACGGTATCTGCCGACGGTGTTGACGAGGCGTACCTGACCGTTGCGGCAACTCCTGATCTTAAAACGTACAAAAAATACGACGCATTCACACAGGAAACGGAGCTTTCCTTCAACAAGAAGAACCGTTATCCCTATGAAGCCGAGATCCTCGGCGCATATCCCGCCGACCGCGAGATCAGTGCAAACGTCAAGGGCTCCGAGCATCCCAACGGCGGCGGCTTCGTTGCCAATACCGCAAGAGTTGATGACGACGTTTACGTCGGACCCGATGCGATGGTACTCGGCACGGCTACGGTAAGAGGTAACGTCAGAATAGAAGACCACGCAGTCGTTATGGGTTCCGCCGTTATCAAGGATAACGTCGTCATCGATGGCTATGCCGTCGTTGCGGGCAGCGCAAAGCTGACGGAGAACGCTCACGTCGGCGATAACGCAATCGTTGCGGGCAGTGCAAAAATAAGCGGCAACGCGCAGGTACTTGAATCCGCGTACGTATACGGCAGCTATACCGTGAAAGAAAACGCAATAGCGAAGGGACTTTCGCTCTTGCTCGCATCGGGCCAGCTCAGAGGCCAGGGCGTTGCGGATGGTGACCTTTACGAAGACAGCGGTTCGGCGCATAAGCAGGGTACCGTTGCGGGCTATCTGACGCTTGCAAACGGCGGCGCTTACGTGCGTAAGCTCGGATATGAGGACGGACTGTATCTCGGATACGAATTTGACAAGGACGACGGTGACACCGCCGCCGAAATGTACAGCTCCACGTACGCGCTCGTTCGCGGTGCGGATTGGAACGAGGGCGAAGAGGGCATCGTTGCGGGATATTACGACTTTAACGGCACCGACGACTATATCATCATCGACGGCATGGCAACGACGGCGCGTGACCTGCAGATATCAATGAACGTCAACTGGGACGGAAGCTCTGCATATCAGCAGCTTCTTTACTGGGGCGGCGATGACGGCGAGATGTACTTCACTCCCGAAAACGAAAACGGAAAAGCGCAGTTCGTTATAAGACAGGGCGACGAAACCGTCAAGCTTACGGCACCGACACATCTCCCGATAGACAACTGGACTAACGTTACCGTGACCTTTGCTGAGGGCAAGGCGGCGCTGACGATAGGCGGCGAAACGGTTGCGTGCGTTGAATGTGCGATCCTGCCGTACGCAGTATGCGAAGGCGGCGGCTATCTCGGACGCGGCGCGGACGGCAACTGCTTTGGCGGTTCCGTTGACTATATCAAGTTCTACTTTGAAAACGTTGCGGGCGTCAGCCTCGATCTAATTGAGGCGATCCCCGACGAGCCTGCCGACACGACGGCGGACGACACGACGGCACCGACTGTTGATGACGGCGGCGACAGCGACAACGGAATGATGACGGCGATCATCATCGGTGTTACGGGAACGCTCGTGCTCATGCTTGCGCTTGTATTCATTCTTTTCAAGAAGAAGGCGTAATTGCCCTGACAAAGTAAACGCATAAAGCGTTTTATCAAATGAAAAAAGACGGCACAGTTTACTGTGCCGTCTTTCTTTGTTTATTCCGTTGATCTATTCCGTTTGATCTCCCACGCTCAATTGTATCGAGTCCGTGTAGCCGCAAGCGGAGCATCTGCCGGTCGTTTGATTATAATAATTTGAGTGAGATTCCGTGAACGTATAATTGCACACCGAGCAATATACGGTATGTCCGGATGCTCCCTTGCTTGTAAACAACGTTCCCCTTGTCGGCGTATGCGATCCAAGACCGTAACACATGGTACATATATGTTTTGCGGCTGTCTGAGTCCAACGGTGCGTCGCGTGCTGTCCGGTTATGACTCGCGCTCCCCATATGTCATATGATGTCGGCGCTGTTGCTGTTCTGACATTCCCATATCCACACATGATTTTGTTATAGTTTTGAGAATCATACAAATCATTCAGACCGATAGTATGACCTAATTCATGTGCAAATGTTAGTGTGATTTGAGCATCAGAAGCATTTCTATAATAATAGTAATTAATAGCGATAGTCCATTTTGTAAAATGACCACTGCTGTCAACTTGAGCTATATCACAATATGCGTTGTAATCGCCATCATAGTCATAATCCAGTTGAACAAATCCCGGACCGCTGGGCAATTGGGGACATGTTACCACATCATCCCACAGCAATGTCGCGGATTGAAAAAGTAATCTAAGATCACTGTCCAAGGCAACAGAGCTGTCATCCGAAAATCTATATGACAAAACATTTCCGTTAGTGTGTGCGTTTTGGTTTAAGCTCCAACCTATATTTTCATTGCCGATATAATATACATTATCATTGAAATCATTAATATATTTTGGTATTTGTGCTGTGTCAAAATAGTATGCTAAATTTCCAGAATGCGCTGACAAATTTACCATAAAGCAGCTGACAAGGAAAAATGAAATGAGAAGTGAAATGATTTTTCTCATATTAACTCACGCCTCCTAAGTGACAGATAAACTTTTTATTCTGATAATTCTTCTATAAAGCGTACCATGTCATTAAATTTGAAAACATATTTCGGAGATGCATCCATGTTCAGAACGATATCGTTTTCAATCAGGAAATGCGCGGCGTTCGTTCCGGCCAAGGAAATCCCGTTTTCATTACCTTCGCCATAATTATATGTGTTTGCAGTATTGATTAGTTCTTCATTTAACGGCGTCATTTCAAAATTAGGCACCAAATATTCATCACCCGAATCAACTGTTGAAACGTACCATACGTTCATGCTTCCGCCCACGATTCTATACGCATTCTCGTAGTCGAAGTCCGGAAATGTTTCTGGCTCTACCGGTGCAGTCTCTCTTAAAAATTCAATATGCGCATCCATACTTTTCAAAAACAAGATCATTTCTGTTCCGTAATCGAAAAGAGGATACCCGCTAAGAGTCCATTCAGTTGTCCCGTATTGAGCAAGTACAATTTCAGGAGGTGCTTCTCCTTTATATACCTCTAATATTTCAGTTTCGAAGCAGGTTCTTTTATAATGTTCAGAATCTCCAAGCCAATTTTTCACTTTCAATCTGACAATAATTTCCGCATCGGAATACAATTCTTCAAAGCTTTTGTCCAAATCAAACTCAGCTTTTGCCGGGTTTTCACTTTCCCTCACGGGAGGACGGACGATATCCTCTTCGGGAATCTCCTCCTTTACGCCACTGTCCGCACAGGCGGCGAAGCACAGCATCATCATGATCACGGCAAGCGCGAGCGAAAGTATTTTTTTCATATTCTATTCTCCTATTTATCTTTTGTGAAAACAAAAAAGCGCACAAAGTCCACGTGACTTTTGTGCGCTTTTTTTATTGTAGATTAATTTATTTGTCTTCACTGTGTCCTCGTTTTCTTGTTTTGCAGGGTGGTGTTTACAATATAAGTATATTATAAAAGTTACTGTGTGTCAACGATTTTTGCCCCCGCGGGGGCAAAATCCGACGAAAAAGATCCGAAAGCAACAATGCCTTCGGATCTTTGGTTAGTGCGTATAAAAATTAAAACTCAAGAGCCTTTTCGATGTAAGCCTTGACTTCGCCGATCGGGATGCGTACTTGCTCCATCGTGTCGCGGTCGCGTACAGTTACGCAGCCGTCGTTTTCGGTCTCAAAGTCGTATGTGATGCAGTAGGGAGTACCGATCTCATCTTCACGGCGGTAACGCTTGCCGATAGAGCCTGCGTCGTCGAAGTCAACCATGAAGTGACGCGAGAGCTCAGCGTGAAGCTCAAGCGCTTTTTCGGAAAGCTTCTTTGAAAGCGGAAGAACTGCTGCCTTGAAGGGAGCAAGCGCGGGATGGAAGTGGAGAACGACGCGGGTGTCGTTCTTTGCTTCGTCGATGACTTCCTCGTCGTATGCGTCGCAAAGGAACGCGAGAACGGAGCGTTCAACGCCGAGCGAGGGCTCGATGACGTAGGGGATATAGTGCTCGTTCGTTTCGGGATCAAAATAGGTAAGATCGCGGCCCGACGTATTCTGATGCTGTGTCAGGTCGTAGTCGGTGCGGTCTGCAACGCCCCAAAGCTCGCCCCATCCGAACGGGAAGAGGAATTCGAAGTCCGTCGTTGCCTTGGAATAGAAGCAAAGCTCTTCGGGATCGTGGTCGCGCAGGCGGAGATTTTCTTCCTTGATGCCGAGGGAAAGGAGCCAATCGCGGCAGAATCCGCGCCAGTATTCGAACCACTCAAGGTCCGTGTTCGGCTTGCAGAAGAATTCAAGCTCCATCTGTTCAAATTCACGAACGCGGAAGATGAAGTTACCGGGAGTGATCTCGTTGCGGAAGGATTTACCGATCTGACCGATACCGAAGGGGAGCTTCTTTCTCGTCGTGCGCTGAACGTTTGTGAAGTTTACGAAAATACCCTGTGCCGTTTCGGGACGGAGATAAACGGTATTCTTCGCGTCCTCGGTAACGCCCTGGAACGTTTTGAACATGAGGTTGAACTGACGGATGTCGGTGAAGTTGTGCTTGCCGCAGGTCGGGCAGGGGATGTTGTGCGCTTCGACGAAATCCTTCATCTCTGCCTGAGTGAAAGCGTCGATGGGACGGTCGAGGGCGGTGCCGGTTTCGGCGCAGTAGTCTTCGATGAGCTTGTCTGCACGGAAGCGCTCCTTGCACTCGCGGCAGTCCATGAGCGGATCGGAAAATCCGCCGAGGTGACCGGAAGCGACCCATGTCTGCGGATTCATGAGGATGGCGGAATCAAGACCTACGTTGTAGGGGTTTTCCTGAACGAACTTACGCCACCAGGCGCGCTTGATGTTGTTTTTCAGTTCTGCGCCGAGCGGGCCATAGTCCCACGTGTTGGCAAGTCCGCCGTAGATCTCGGAACCTGCAAATATGAAGCCGCGGTTTTTGGAAAGCGCGACGATCTTTTCCATTGTCTTGTCTGTGTTTTTCATTGATGTCTCCGTTCTGCCGCCGACGGCGGCATAAATTTATGTGGCGGTGTCAGTTAACACCGATTTTGTTACTGAAGTCCGCTGTAGCTGCGGAACATCTGGTATGCCGTTGCCGTGTCGGGAATGAAGCATACCTCGCCGTTCAAGGTAGAATACGTTCCGGGGTATGTGAGCGGCAGCGAGGTGAACTCATCGTATGCGATGAAGATGCCGAGGTTTGCCGTTACGTCGTTAACGGTGAGGTTTGTTTCCGTATATGCTGTCGCCTTTGCGAAAAGCTCGGGCGCGTTGGCGATATATTCAGCGCTGACGGCTTTTTTGAGAGCAGCGCGTGCAAGGTCAACGAGAATGGTTTCATGCTCTCCCGAGGAGGCATTATCAACTCGGTAATGAAGCAGTGCGAAGATGTTCGAGCTGTTGATGTTGGCTTCGCCCTTTTGGATTGCGATCTTTTTCGTCAGGTTATAGCCCGGCATATCGGGATCGCGCGCAAGCTCGTAATACGGGTTATAGATGTCGGTGGGGACGTTGATCGTAACGCCGTCGATAAGGGAGAGCAGCTTGCCTGCGTCCGTGACGTTTGCGCAAGCGTAGTAGTCGATGTCAACGGCTGTCAGATAATTGACGTAGTCGGCAAGCGTTTCAGCACCGTACTTATCGTAGCAGGATGCAAGCGTTTTATACTCGCCGTTGACGGAAACGCGAGTTTCGCCGGGGATAGAGGTGAAGGTTATTCTTCGTGTTTCTTCGCTGATGCAGATAAGCATCAGAAAATCGGCATTCTTTGTGCGGATCGGCTTTAAGAGCATTCCGAGGGAGACTTCGTGATACGAGGGATCCTTGAGGTCCTCAAGATAATCGTCAAAGTAACCCGGACGGTAGTCCGTACCGATAAGAAGAATGTTAAAGGATTCACCGTTCAGATCGGGATAATCATATTCGGGAGGATCCGGGATATATATGTTGTCAGTTTCGGGTGTGTTCGAATCGGCGTTCGTTTCGATAGAGTTGCCTGTGTCGTCGGGAGATTCTGTAATGCCGATGATGTTTTCAGCGATGAAGCCCGTTATAAAAAATGCGATCGTGCCGAAGATGATACCGGCGACGATGAATACTACAACAAAGTTTCTGACAGCTGCAAGCATTTGTAAACTCCTTTCTTTAGGTGGCGCGTTCGCGCTATAACCACATTATTATATCGCAAATGCGGCGGCAAATCAAGAGTTATTTGAAGAAATGCGGTGCGATGACGCTTTTTTGCTCACATTCGCTCGCAAAGTCCGTCTGCCAAAGCGGCAAATGCGGCAATATCGAGTGCTTCGCCGCGCACGCGGACGTCGAGTCCCATGGCGGTCAAAACTTCTTCGACCGCAGTTTTGTCAATGTTGGGAATGCCGGCGGCGAGAGCGTTTGGCAGGGTTTTCCTGCGCTGACCGAATGCGGCGGCGATGACGCGGAACATAAACTGCTCGTTTTTCGGCTTGATGGGACGCTCGTTTTCGGAATACAGTCTGATTCCAACGACGGAGGAGGATACCTTTGGCGCCGGCAGAAAACTGCCGGGCGAAACGGAAAAGAGTTTTTTTGCCGTGCCGTAGTACGCGACGGCGGCGGTGATGGCGCCGTATTCGGCGGATCCCGCCTTTGCGGCGAGGCGGTCTGCGACCTCGGTTTGTATCATCACCGTCAGCGAACGGAGCCGCGGAGACCTGCACTCAAGCAGCTTCATTATGATCGGCGTTGTGATGTAGTAGGGCAGATTGGCGCAAACGGCAAAGTCACGGTCACCGAAGTGCTCGCGTGCGAGCGCGTCGATGTCGCAGTCCATGATGTCGCGGTTGATGACGATGACGTTATCCTTGTCCGAAAGCGTATGTGCGAGCACGGGGATAAGGTCGGTGTCTATCTCGACGGCGACGACGGTGTCGAAAAGGAGGGAAAGCTCGCGCGTCATCGTTCCGATTCCGGGGCCGATCTCAAGCACGCAGGGCGTGCCCGTTTCGGCGGAGGCTTCCGCGATACGGCGCGGAATCGCGTCGTTTATGAGAAAGTTTTGCCCGTACCGTTTCTGCGGTGCGATGGAAAACTCGTCCATCAGCTCGCGGACGTAACGCGGCGAGCAAAGATTTATGGTTTGATCGTTCATTTTTTGTTCCTGTCGGTTATTTTAAGTAGTCGGTGTGATTTTTGCCATCATCGAGCTGTGCGGCGACGGCGGCAAGATGCTCGTCGGCACAGTCACGTATCAGGCAGCATAAAGCGCCCGCAAAAACGAGAGCGCCGCGCCTCTGCAGATGCGTTGAGTCGGTGGAGCCGTTTTTGTACGCGCCTTCGTATGTGTCGGGGCTTGTCCACAGAAAGAGAGATTTCGTTTTCTCCCCGCCGAGCTCAGTGCAGATTTCGTGACTCTTTTTGCCGAGGTCAAGAAGCGTTACGCCCTCTTCTTCGGCGAGGGAGAGCATGGCATCGCGGTGTTCGGGAAACGAGAGGGAGAAAGAATCCGTGTCCTCGTGATAGTTGCGGCGCATGACGGGTGTGACGAGCACGGGGGTAAGATCGCGTGCGGAGCACGCTTTTACGTACGTGCGGAGCATTTCCTTATATTCGGGAATGGCAACGTAGCGGTTGGGACGTGCTTTTGTCGCATCGTTGTGACCGAATTGGATGAAAACGAAGTCACGGGGCTTCGCACGCAGGAGCAGCTCGTCGAATTTGCCTTCAAGGTAGAATGAAAGCGAGCTTCTGCCTCCGATAGAACGGTTTTCAACCGTTATTTCGGGCAGCTCATAGGCACGGCAATGTGAATACGTGCTCCCTTCGGGACGGTATTCACGAACGAAATCGGAGTTTTTGAAGTATTTATATAAAACCTCGCCCCAACCCGTCTGCGGATAATAATAGGGGTCGTAGGTTTGTACCGTCGAATCGGACGCGAGGAAAACGGTGGGCTTTTTGCCCGCCGTTTTTACGGGCATCGCCTCCGCCGTCAGCGAAACGAGCGTTAGCTCGTGCGTCGGGGCACAGGCTTTGTCGGATACATCCTCGTTCATGACGAAAAATGCGACGCGAGTCGTTTCGTAAACAGACGCGACGTTGAAGGACACCTCCGTTTCCTCGCCTGCTGGGAGCGCGGCTTTGTGCAGCTTCAATATGTCGTTACAGAATGCGGAAACGGCGATCGTGTCGGTGCTGTCGTTTCGGAAAACGGCACGAACCGTGTAGTCACACAGTCCCGATGCGAATGAAAACTCGGGAGCTTCAACGCAATCGAAAACACCCCAGCCCGTTTCTTCCTTCTCGCGGAAGTGACGCGAAGCGAGTATGATGCCGCCGCCTGCGGCAGGCATCACGTCAGCACGGACGCGTTCGGCGACGCGTTTACGGTATACACCGTCAACCCAGCCGTCTGCGGCGTTGGGATAACGGACAGCAGAAACGGAAAATCCGCAAAATTCCATAACGTACCTCGATATTTAACTAAAAACTGTAGTCACACTTAGTGTAGCATAAATTTTGCGGATTTACAACGCATTTATTATATATTTCGGTCGTCAATGACGTTTTTGACGAGTCTTTTGAGATGTTCGGCATCCTTATCGGACAAGGGCATAAGCGGCAGACGCAGTTCGTTCTTGCACAAGCCCAAAGCGGCGCACGCCGCCTTGACGGGGATCGGATTCGATACGGCGAAAAGAGCCTCCGTAAGCGGACGGAGCGCGTGCGCTATATACGTCGCTTTTGCGTTGTCACCGCCGAAAAAAGCGTTGCAGAGCCGCACCGCGGCGTGCGGCACGGCGTTTGACACGACGGAAATGACACCTTCTGAGCCGATAGAGAGCAGTGGAAGCGTTAGCTCGTCGCACCCCGAGTATACGGCAAGGGCGCCGTCAAGCTCGGCGGTACAGTACGCAGTCAGCGCCGCCGTCCCCGACGCTTCCTTCAGCGCAACGATGTTTTCGTGCTGTGCCAACACGCGGCACGTCTCAGCCGTCAGTGACACCCCCGTGCGTCTGGGGACGTTATATAAGATTACGGGCACCGTCACCGCGTCGGCAACGGCGGTGAAGTGCGCGATGAGCCCCGACTGCGTCGGCTTGTTGTAGTACGGCGTCACGACCATGACGGCGTCGGCATCCGTCGCCGCCTCTTTTACGGCGGCGACGGTCGATGCGGTGTCGTTTGAGCCAACACCGACTATGACGGGGGTGCTGCCGCCAACGCGCTCGGCAACAAAGGAAACGACGGCGGCACGTTCGCTCGCCGAAAGCGTCGGCGCCTCGCCCGTCGTGCCGCAAACGACGAGGGCGGATATGCCCGACGAAAGCTGATAATCCGTCATTCTGCCGAGCGCGTCAAAATCGACGGCTCCGCCCGAAAACGGTGTTATCATGGCGGTGGCGGCGCCGCGGAATATGAGTTTTTTTCTTCTGTTGTTCGCTGTCATGGTGTATACTCCGTTCCGAATAAAATTGTTGAAATTATTATGGGAAAGTATTATAATATAATATGGCTATGTATGCGCATCCGTACGGTAACGATTATATGCCCGATGCGTCACAGCCGTTACTTTACATTTCATCCGAAAGGATTAACATAAATGGCAACGATAAAAAACAGGCTTCCCGAAACGGAACTGCTGACGAGCGATTTTTATTATGATCTGCCCGAAGAGCTGATCGCGCAGACACCGATCTATCCGCGTGATTCGTCAAGACTATTGCACCTTGACAAAACGAGCGGAGAGGTTTCGCATCACACGTTCCGGGATATTGCGGAAATGCTCCGCCCGGGCGATACACTCGTTATCAACGATTCCAAAGTTATTCCCGCACGCCTTTACGGCGTCCGCACGAACGGTGCCGGCGGTGACGTGGAGCTTTTACTGCTTCGCCGCCGTGCCGAAACGGAGTGGGAGTGTCTTGTCAAGCCGGGCAAGCGTGCCCGTCCGGGCTCGCGTCTATCCTTCGGTGACGGAATGCTGACGGCGGAAGTCGGCGAAATCGTCGAAGACGGCTGCCGTGTCATAAATTTCGATTTTGATCGCGAAAAATATACGGACGTGCTCTCCGTCCTGGACATGATTGGCGTGATGCCTCTGCCGCCGTACATTACCGAAAAGCTTGAGGATAAGGACAGGTATCAGACTGTCTATGCCCGCGATGCGGGATCGGCGGCGGCGCCGACGGCGGGGCTTCACTTCACACCTGAGCTGATGGCGAAGCTTGAGGCGATGGACGTAAAATTCGCCCGCGTGATGCTTCACGTCGGGCTCGGTACGTTCCGTCCCGTTAAAGAGGATAAGATCGCCGAGCACGTTATGCACACCGAGTTCATCACCGTCACAAAAGAGGCGGCAGACCTGATAAACTCGCGCCGCGCGGCGGGAGGAAGAACGGTCTGCGTCGGCACGACGTCGTGCCGTACGCTTGAATCCGTCGCCGACGAAAACGGAATGATCGTTCCGATGTCGGCGGACACGGGTATATTCATCTATCCCGGCTACAGATTCCGCGCGACTGACGCGCTGATAACGAACTTTCACCTGCCCGAATCGACGCTCATAATGCTCGTTTCCGCGCTTGCCGGTAAGGAAAACGTCATGCGCGCTTACGAGGAAGCCGTTCGGGAAAGATACCGTTTCTTCTCCTTCGGCGACGCAATGTTCATTGAATAAACGGCACAATACGGCAACAAAACGTTGCAAAAAATCACAGCGCACGGCGCTATAAAAAAGAAAAACATTTATGAAAAAACACAAACCGATAATTGCGATATGCGGTGCGACGGCGACGGGAAAATCGCGCCTTGCGCTTCGTCTTACGGACGAGCTTTCGGGCGAGATTGTGTCGTCGGATTCCATGCAGATCTACCGCGGAATGGACGTAGGAACCGCGAAGCCGACGCGCGAAGAGCTGCTTTCCGTGCCGCATCACATGATAGATATACTTGAGCCGAACGCGCCCTATTCCGTTGCGGACTACGCACGCGAGGCGAATGCCGCCATAGCGGATATTTTGTCGCGCGGACGGCTGCCCGTTATTTGCGGCGGCACGGGACTTTATCTTGACGCTCTTGTGTACGACAACAAATACAGCGACGCTGACGATGAACGTGAAGAAGCGTTACGGGAGGAGCTGACGGCGTGGGTGGAACTTCACGGCGCGGACGCGCTGCATCGGCGCCTTGCCGAAGTCGATCCCGAAGCCGCAGCGGCGACGCATCCGAATAACGTAAGGCGCGTCATCCGTGCGCTTACGATATACTATTCCACGGGAAAGACGAAGACGGAATGGGATGCCGCCTCACGCGGCAAACGGCGCGACGACGTGACCGTTATCGGTCTATGCTTTGCGGACCGTGAGCTTCACCGTGCCGTTATAGCCGAAAGATGCCGCGAGATGATGAAGTCGGGGCTCGTTGAAGAAACAGAGCGTCTATACGCCGCAGGCGCGCTCGAACCCGGAACGACGGCGGCGCAAGCGATCGGATATAAGGAGATATTGCCGTATATCCGAGGCGAAGAATCGCTTGCCGCGTCGGAAGAAAGACTCTTTTACGCTACCTGCCGCTATGCAAAGCGTCAGGCAACGTGGTTTTACGCAAAAGATTACGTCCGTTGGCTGAACGTTGACGGGCTTGTGCTCGGAACGAAGACCGTCGACGAGCTTACCGCCGACGCTATGAAGCTGATATCGGATGATGCCGCAGACGGGGAGGATTAAAGCTTGGATAAACAATATCTGAAACAGGTCTTGATGTACGTCTCGGTTGCCGTCGTCGCCATCGCCATGATGGTGTACTTCGGATATCACATGATCTCGAATTTCACGGCTGACATCGAAACTCAGCCTGCGTATATAGACAGCTTCAGCGAGTCGGTGACGGGAGACGCCTACATCCTTCGGGAAGAGGAGGTGCTTTATTCGAACTCGCGCGGAGTTGTAAATTATCTCGTTCCCGACGGAGCGAAAGTCGCCGTCGGCGACGCCGTTGCCGACGTTTACAGAATCGGCGGCGAGGACGTGCGCGAGAGGATCGACGAGATCGATGCGGAGATCGAACGCTTGACGGAGGTAGAGTCGCAGGCGAAGTATCTTTCTGTGTCTGACGTGAACCGTATTGACTCGGAGATCGCGGAGCTTGTGCTGACGGCGAGAACGCAAGCAGCGGATAACGATCTGTCTTCTGCGGCAGCGACGGCGGAAGAGATACGGCTCCTTATGGATATTCGACGCATCGTGATCGGTGAGCTCGAAAGCTATGAAGCGAAGATCGGAGAGCTCCGTGCCGAACGGCAGTCCGTTGTGGCACAGCTTTCGGACATTGCCGAAACGCTGAAAAGTAAGCACAGCGCGTATTATTTTTACGATGTTGACGGCTATGAGAGTGCATTTTCGTTTGAAAGCATCGACTCGTTGACGCTTGCCGACATTGACGCGATGGTGTCCGCAGAGCCATCGGCTCTGACGGGGTATGAGACGGGCAAGCTCGTTTTCGATTATAACTGGTACGTTGCCGTACCCACGGATAAAGCGTCACTTCAGTTTTTTACGGTAGGAAAAAGCTATACTCTTGAATTTGGCGCCGCAACGGCGAACATACAGATGAAGCTTTATTCCGTAGTCACCGATACGGGCGGACAAACGGACAAGGCGTGCCTTATCTTTACAACGTCGGATATGCCCGACGGCTTCGGATATTCGCGTATGCAACCCGTTTCCATAGACGTGAAAACGTACGAGGGCTATAAGGTGCCGCTGTCGGCGGTGCGTGCCGTTGATTATGACGGCGTTACGGTTGAGGGCGTTTACGTTCTGTACGGCAACACCGTCGCATTCAGACGCATCGACATAATTCTGCGTCAGGACGGCTACGTTCTTTGCCGCACCGAAACGGAAGACGAAGAAGAGGACGACGGCGGCTATGTCGATTTTCCGATAATCGACGAGACAGAGGCGGAAACGGAGCCGCCCGAAGAATACGAGCTGATACCGTTTTTGCAAATGTACGACCTTGTCATAACGTCGGCGAAGGGGTTGTACGAGGGCAAGATCATTGCTGATTGAGGAGGACGTCCGACATGACAAACGAAACTGTAAACGGCTACGATATGGCGCGGATCGGCGAAAATTTCGCCCGCGTCCGCGAAGAGATAGCGGCTTCCTCGTCGGGACGTGAACCGATGCTCGTTGCCGCGACGAAAACGGTGCCCGTGGAGGTCATAAACTATGCCGCCGAGCACTTCGAACTTCGTGTAATAGGTGAAAACCGCGTGCAGGAGCTTCTGTCCAAATATGAAGCTTATGATCCGCGCCTGGAGGTGCATTTTATAGGCACGCTTCAGAAAAACAAGGTCAAATATATCGTCGATAAAGTGGCGCTGATACATTCGGTCGATTCTGTCGCATTGGCGGAGGAGATCAGCAAACGCTCGCTTGCTATCGGTCGTAGAACGGACATTCTTCTTGAAATAAACATCGGACGGGAAGCCGCCAAAGGCGGTTTTCTCCCCGAAGAGCTGCAAAATGCCGCGGAGAATATTTCCGCTCTGCCGGGAATCAGGGTGCGCGGTATCATGACAATGGCGCCAAAATGTGAAAAAAATGAAGATTATTTGAAATATTTTAATGAAACTTATAATATCTTTGTTGACTTTTTGTCGAAAACGAAGCATAATATAATAGAGCCCATATTATCAATGGGAATGAGTGACAGTTACCGCGAAGCGGTTGTTTCGGGTGCCACCGCGGTGCGCATAGGAAGTGCGCTGTTCGGCGCGCGCGACTAACGTGTATCGACCTGACGCCTCGCCGCCGTCACCGTAAAAAACGAAAAATAATCAATACATATTTCGGAGGATTAAAAAACAATGGGATTCATGGATAAGATCAGAAAATTTACAGGAACTGACGAATACGACGACAACGCATACGACGACGATTTCTACTCTGAAGATATCAGCGACGGCTACGTTTCCGAACCCGAACAGCCCCAGCAGAACGCACAGTCTGCAGGTCAGTATAACACGGGATATGCTCAGCCCGGTCAGTACAGCACAGGATACCAGCAGCCCGCAAGCGCACCCTCAACGTCGTTCTCCGGCGGAATCAATATCGGCGGCTCAGCTCTTCAGATGAAGGTCATCCGTCCCGACAGCTTCAAAAACGTATCGCAGATCGCGGACCACCTTCTCAGCCAGCGCACCGTTGTGCTCAACCTTGAAGCAACTGACAAAGAAACGTCCCGCCGTCTTATCGACTTCCTTTCCGGCGTTGCATATTCTATCGACGGTTCGCTCAAGCGTATTGCCAATAACGCATACATCATCACGCCCAGCAACGTTGACGTAAGCGGAGAAACTCTCCGTGAACAGCGCAAGGCTCCCGCATCGGCTCCCGTAGCTCCGGCTGAAGACGATGACGACGCCAACTACGGCTATTGATTTTTTACCAGACAACAAACGGTAAAATGCCGTATCCGGCGATGTTGGATACGGCATTTTAACTGTCAATTTTACAGGTGCATCGATGCAGATAGTTTTAACTCTCCTGGAAACGGCGGCGCGGTTCATTCTGACTGCGTATTCGCTTTTTCTTTTGATGCGTGCTATTTTGCCGTTTTTGCCGTTTGATGAGGACGGACCTGTCGCGGTTTTTGTGAATACGGTAACAGAGCCGCTTCTTTCGTTTGTCAGAGGCTTTATGGATCGTATACCGGGCGCTGACCGTGTGCCGATCGATCTGTCGTTAATAGTCGCATACCTTCTGCTCATACTGATTGAGCTGATTTTGATTATGTTATCATGAAGCAACAGTATATGGACGCAGAACACGAGCTTTTCGGTAAGCGGGTGCTTGAGCTTATGTCGGCGGCAGACAGGGGAGAGGCTTCATTAAGCGAGTTTCTGGATCCGCAAAAAATACATTACGCTAAAGTTATCCTGAACGGTGCCGGTCATGCCGGACGTTTTGCTTTTTTTGGCGGCTACCGCGACGCGGAACGCGCAAGGATTGTGTGCCTGCCCGATTACGCACTTTACGACGTTTCTGACGGGGACGAGGACGCGCTGTGGCGTACGGCGTCAAGCTACGCTGAGGAAGACGTTGCCGTTTTGCGTATCTATCCCAGCGGATATAAAAAACTGACGCACAGAGATTATATGGGATCTATATTGGCGCTCGGCATAAAGAGAAGCTTCGTTGGCGATATTTTAGTTGACGAGGAGGGTGCGTACGTTTTTTGTGATTGCAAGATCGCGGAATATATCGCAACCAATCTCATTCGAGTGGGACGCGATGCGATAACGGTCAGAAAGACCGTTTTGCCTACCGGCTTTGCCGCGCAGAAGCGCACGGAGCCGATAACGGACACTGTTGCGTCAATGAGAGCGGACGCCGTTATAGCGGCGCTCATAAATTGCTCGCGAGAGCGCGCCAAGGAGTATCTTCGCGCGGGGCTTTGCGAGCTTGATTACGAAGTGCTTTATAAGCCCGATGCCGTTATTGCCGCAGGCAGCATTCTTTCGGTGCGAGGCAAGGGGAAATTTATCATACGCGGCACAGACGGTGTGACGCGAAGCGGACGGCTGCGGCTGTTTGCCGAAAAATACGTATAAACGACAGAGAAACTGAAAATAGCGTGAAACGTGCGTGTTCCTCCACGAAGACTACGGACAGTTTCACGACAGTATCCTTCGAAGTGCGGCTTCGGGGATCTCGTCAAATATTTGTGCCGCTGTTTGCGGCGGCGAGGAGAACACTATGCTTTTACCGCGTGAAATCAGAAAAAAAGAATTTTCGCACGCTATCGGCGGATACGCCAAAAACGAAGTGCAGTCATACCTTGACTATATTGCGACGTCGTATGAAACGCTTCGCCGTGAAAACGACGAGCTGACGCGCAAACTTGAGGCAGCATATAACTGCATTGACGAGCTTCATAAAGCGGCGGCGGACCGCGAACAGGGCTCCGCAACGGGGAAACCCGTTGATGAAAGAGTCTTTGATTTGTGCCGTGAGGTCGTCACCAGACTGCAGAGCGATCTTGAGCGTCTCAAGACCGAGCTGTCTGTGATGGAAGGCACGCTTTTTACCGATGAAGAAGAGAAGGAAAAGAGCGCAGCGGAGGATCCCGTGATTCAAGCCGAGGCAGAAGCTGAAGCTGAATCTGAAGCAGAGGTTGAGGTTGAAGTCGAAGCTGAAGTCGAAGCTGAAGTCGAGATTGAGGCAGAGGCTGAGGCGACGGAGGACGAAACCGAAACTGAAGTTGTCGAGGAAATCGAATTTGATGTTCCCGAAGACGAAGCCGAGATTATAGAACAGTTCACGGACGAAGCCGTATTTGATCTTGAAGCGCTTCTTGCCGATGCCGACGACGCTCTGGAAACTGAGGTTGAATACGACGCTTTGCAGGTGTCGGACGCAGAAAATGAAGCGGAAGCCGAAGAGCCCGCAGAAGTGACCGAAGCCGACGGTGAAACCGAAAGCGAAATTGAGATCGAGCCGACGTTGCCCGACGATATAGACTCGTTCATGGACGGATTGTTCGCTGTTCCGACGGAGGAGGGCGAAGAATTTTCGTTCGAGCTTCCCGAGGACGAACCCGAACAGATCCACATTGACACCCCCGTGACCGATGAGGATGAGCCGACCGTGACGGAAGCCGAGTCTACGGCTGAACCGACCGAGCCGATCGAGCCCGTACAAACACCCTCAAAGCCGAAGGTGAAAAAGAGATCATATAAGATCAGCCGAGCTGCAAAGAAACCGCAGCCCGTGCCCGTGAGTGAGTCCGAGTCCGAGTCCGAGCTCGACGAAGATGCGGAAGCGCTTCTTCAGCTCTTAAAAGAGCGATATGCACCGACTGAAAGCAGCGTCGCTGAAATCGGCGATGACGATGTCGACGCTGACGGGGAAAGCTTCGAAACACATGATTTTGACGAATTCAATTATTTCTTTGCCGATACGGAAAATAAGATCGAAACCGTACCGACAAAGAAAAATAACGATATAGACGACATTTAAGGAGATCTTTACAATGGCTAAAGACTACACAAGCACACTGAACCTGCCGAAAACAGAGTTTTCGATGAGAGCAAATCTGCCCGAACGCGAGCCTAAAATGCTCGAATATTGGAGTAGCATCGATCTTTATCATAAAATGCTCGAGGTTAACGAAGGAAAACCCACGTTCGTTCTTCACGACGGCCCTCCTTTCTCCAACGGTAATATTCACATGGGAACGGCTCTTAACAAGATACTTAAGGATTTTATCAACAAGTCCAAGTCTATGGAAGGCTATCGCGTTCCTTTTACTCCCGGCTGGGATAACCACGGAATGCCGATCGAATCCGCAATCATTAAAAAATCCAAGCTTGACCGCAAGCGCATGAGCATTCCTGAGTTCCGTACCGCCTGCGAAAAGTTCGCAGAGGATTACGTTGACATCCAGATGAAGTCGTTCATTCGCCTCGGCGTAACAGCGGATTGGGATGAACCGTACCTTACCATGCGTCCCGAATTTGAGGCGCGTGAGGTCAAGGTGTTCGGCGAAATGTTCAATCGCGGCTACATTTATAAGGGACTCAAGCCCGTTTACTGGTGCCCGCATGACGAAACGGCACTCGCAGAAGCCGAAATTGAATACAGAGACGACAAATGTACCTCCATTTACGTTAAGTTCAAGGTTTGCGACGACAAGGGGCTTCTCGCCGACGTTTGCGACCTCGACAGAACGTATTTCATCATCTGGACAACGACTACGTGGACGCTCCCAGGCAACCTTGCCATTGCGCTCTCTCCTGTTGAGGATTATGCCGTTATCAAGACCGAAAACGGCGAATGCTACATCGTTGCTGAAGCTCTCTCCGAGCGCACGATGAGCGAAGGCGGCATTGGAACGTACGAGGTCATCAAGACTATGAAGGGCCGCGACTTTGAATTTATGCGCGCGCGTCACCCCTTCCTTGACCGTGAAAGCGTCGTTGTCAACGCAGACTACGTTACAATGGACAGCGGTACAGGTTGCGTACACACAGCTCCCGGCTTCGGCGCGGACGACTATATGACCTGCAAAAAGTACGGTATCGACATCGTCGTTCCTGTTGACGACAGAGGTTATCAGACAGAAGAAGCAGGCAAATACGCCGGTATGTACTACGAAGAATCGAATACGGCGATCCTTGCCGATATGCAGCAGTCCGGAGCTCTCTTCGCTTCCGAAGAGGTAACGCACTCCTATCCGCATTGCTGGCGTTGCAAGCAGCCGATCATCTTCCGCGCTACTCCTCAGTGGTTCTGCTCCGTTAACGCATTCAAGGACGACGCCATCAAGGCGGCTGAAAAGGTAGAATGGATTCCCGCTTGGGGCGGTGACCGCATCACGTCCATGATCCGCGAACGCGCAGACTGGTGTATTTCCCGTCAGCGTCATTGGGGTCTTCCCATTCCCGTATTCTACTGCGCCGACTGCGGCGAGGTCATCTCCACTCCCGAAACCATCGACGCTGTAGCGAAGCTCTTCGCTGATCGCGGCTCGAACGCATGGTACGAGGACGAGGCAAGCTCGATTTTGCCCGAAGGCTTCGTTTGCCCGCATTGCGGCGGTGTTCACTTTACAAAAGAAACCGATACGCTTGACGGTTGGTTTGACTCGGGCTCGAGCCACTTTGCAACCATCGAAAATAAAGAAGGCGTTCATTGGCCCGCAGACCTCTATCTTGAGGGCGCAGACCAGTATCGCGGTTGGTTCCAGTCCTCCATGCTGACGGCAGTCGGCGCAAAGGGCGAGCCGCAGGCTCCCTATAAGGCAGTTCTGACGCACGGCTGGGTAGTTGACGGCGAGGGCAAGGCGATGCACAAGTCGCTCGGCAACTCCATTTACCCCGAGGACGTTATCAAAAAGTACGGCGCAGACCTCGTTCGTCTGTGGGCGGCATCGAGCGACTACAGAGTCGACGTCCGCGTTTCCGATAACATTTTCAAGCAGCTCTCCGAAACGTACCGCAAGATCAGAAACACCTCCCGTATCCTTATGGCGAACATCGGTGACTTTGATCCTGACACGGATATGCTGCCCGTTGACGAGCTTTACGATATCGACAAGTGGGTACTCTCAAGACTCAATTCGCTTGCGAAGACGGTCCGCGAAGCATACGATACGTACGAATTCCACGTCGTATATCATTCCGTCAATAATTTCTGCACCATCGACCTGTCGAAGCTCTATATCGACATCACAAAGGATCGCGTTTATACCGCGGCAAAGACGTCGAAGGCTCGCCGTTCCGCGCAGACTGCGATGTATCTGCTCCTTTCCTCGCTCACGCGCCTCGTAGCGCCCCTCATCGTCTTCACGGGCGAGGAGATCTGGCAGTTCATGCCTCACGCAAAAGACGACGTTAAGGAAAGCGTATTCTGCAATCCCATGCCCGAATATAAGCCCGAATGGGCATTTTCCGAGATCGCGGCTCATTACGACGCTCTCTTTGCGGAGCGTGATGCTGTGACAAGTGCGCTTGAGCTTGCAAGAGCAGACAAGAAGATCGGTAAATCTCTCGACGCAAAGGTTGACATCTATACGGCTGACGCTGAGAAGTTTGCGCTTCTTTCTTCCTTTGAGGCAAACGAGCTTGAGGACATCTTTATCACCTCAGGCGTTGCGATCCATAATGAAGATACAGCACCCGAAGGCGCATTCGTCCCCGAAAACGGAACCGTTGCCGTTCTCGTATCGCCTGCAGACGGCGAGCGTTGCGACCGTTGCTGGAAGTATTCTACGGATTGCGTACACGACGAGGAGGGCGGTGTTCTCTGCCGCCGCTGCGAAGAGACCGTAAACGTATGACGACGGAAACGAAAAGATCCCCGATACTCTATTTTTGGTATATCCTCATCGTTACCGTTTCGGTGGGGATAGACCAGATAACAAAGTGGTACGCCGTCAAGTATCTCACCGTCGTTGACACGGTGCCGATAATCAAAGATGCGCTTCATCTGACGTACGTTGAAAACACGGGTGCCGCATTTGGCATGATGAAGAACAGCCGTTGGATATTTATGACGGTATCAACCGTTGCGATCGTTATTATTGCCGTTGTGCTCATAAAATACGGGCGGCAGTATCCGTTCGCGTCGATCTGTCTATCCATGATCCTCGGCGGCGGCATCGGTAACATGATAGACCGTATCTCCCTCGGCTTCGTCGTCGATTTTATCGATTTCAGGCTTATAGATTTCGCCGTTTTCAACGGCTCGGATTCTTTTGTATGCGTTGGCGCATTTTTGCTGATATGTTACCTTGCGGCAGACCTCGTCAGAGAGTATAAAGCCGAAAAAGCCGTAAAGCAACACGAAACGACCGGGAACGAAGATGAACAGTAAAGAATTTGACAAAGAAATATATACCGCTACAGAAGAAAACGCCGGGGCACGCCTCGACGTTTTTCTTGCCTGTGTCACGGAGCTGTCGCGCTCGCAGGCACAGCGTGTCATCGCTGACGGATCGGTGGAGATATACTCTGCTATGGGAATACGGCGTGACGTAAACAAAAAAACGGTGCTCGCCGTCGGCGACACCGTTGAGGTTTTGCTCCCCGAGCCGCAGGAGTACGAGGCGAAGCCCGAGAATATTCCGCTCGACGTTATATACGAGGACGATGACATTATCATAATAAACAAGCCGTCGGGAATGGTCGTGCACCCCGCACCGGGCAACGAAACGGGCACGCTCGTCAATGCGCTCCTATACCATTGCGGTGATTCGCTGTCGGGAATCGGAGGTGTCATGCGTCCCGGAATCGTTCACAGAATTGACAAGCAAACGAGCGGACTGCTCGCTGTGGCAAAAAACGACGCAGCGCACACGAGCCTTTCCGAGCAGCTTTCAACGCACGAGATGTACCGCGAATATAAAGCGATCCTCGTCGGCGAGCCGCGCGAGCGAGAGGGCACCGTCAACGCACCCATAGGGCGCCATCCCGTTGACAGAAAACGTATGGCGGTCATCACCGCGGGCGGCAAAGCACGCACGGCGGTCACGGATTATAAGGTGGAGAGCAGACTTCGCTCCCGCGAGGGAGAGCTTTTCTCTCTCGTTTCATGTAGACTCCATACGGGCAGAACGCATCAGATCCGCGTTCATATGGCGCACATCTCGCACCCCGTTGCGGGAGATGAGGTGTACGGTGCGGGCAGAACTCGCTTCGAGCGAGCGAACGCCGCGCTCTTTGACGGACAGGCGCTTCACGCTTATCGTTTGTCATTCAGACATCCGCGAACGAACGAAACGGTGTCGTTTTCCTCGCCGCTTCCCGAAAATTTCAGCAAGCTGCTCTTGAAATTAGAGGAAGAATGAAAAAATTTTATAAGTAACTAAAAATTTACAAGTTATTGCATTTTACGCCGTATGCGTCGTGGTATCATGATTATACGGCGTATTTTTGCATCATGCCGTTATTATTTGTGGCGCCGCGTGCGGCGAACTGGAGTTTTATATGGAAATATTACAGCAAAAACGCGCGCTTGACGTGATCACGGATCTGTTTTTGCTTCGCCCCGGAAAATCTCAATATGTGAAAACGATGCCGCAGAAAGCGCCTTTCCCCGGCGGCATAACGCAGCATGCACCGCTTCCGCGGACGACGCCGGAGGCAGCCGGCATCGACAGCGGTGCTGTCGAAAAGCTGTTTTTGCGTCTTTGTGAGGATGAGGACGTTAATTTACATTCGATAATGATACTCCGTCACGGTGCCGTCGTTGCGGAGATGTCGCGACGTCCGTATTCAACGCAGATATGGCACGTCACCCATTCCGTTTGCAAGACGGTGACGGCACTTGCTGTCGGAATGCTTATCGACGAGGGTAAGCTCTCGCTCGACGATGACGTGATCTCGTTTTTCCCTGAGGTAAAAACGGTGCCGTTCTCCAAATACAAGAGCATAAAGGTCGACCATCTTTTGTCGATGTCGAGCGGAGTGTCTTTTGCGGAGATCGGAAGCGTTACGGATGAGGACTGGGTGCGCGGATTCTTTGAATCCGCTGTCAAATTCGAGCCGGGAAGTGAATTTGCGTACAACAGTATGAATTCATATATCCTTTCAGCCATCGTGACGAAGCTGACGGGTCAAACAGTGTCGGAGTTTTTGCTGCCGCGTCTTTGGTCGCCTCTCGGGATCACCACGTACCATTGGGAAACGTGCCCGAAAGAGATCACGAAGGGCGGCTGGGGGCTTTATCTTTTGCCCGAGGATATGGCGAAGCTCGGCGAGCTGATTCTGCGCCGCGGACAGTGGCGCGGAAAACGCATCGTTTCGGAGGTGTGGATCGAAAAAATGACGGAAAAGACCTTCGACACACCTCAAGATATGGGCAAATACGGCTACGCGCGGCACCTTTGGTGCGGCGCACGTTCCGGCTCCGTCGTCTGTAACGGACTGTTCGGGCAGAACATCATCGTTTATCCCGATCTTGATGTTGTCGTTGTCACAACGGCAGCAAACGACGTGCTCTTTCAGACGTGCCGCATGACGGATATAATTGAGGAATTTTTCTTGTGCGACAGAAATTTTTATTCCGGCAAATTGCCCGAAAACAGAGCCGCGCAGGAGTGCCTTGATCGCTTTTGCCGTTCTGCGTCTTTATACGAGCCTAAAAAAGTCAATAAAAAATACGTAAAAAAGGGGCTTTTCGGCAGGATCTTTGCCGAGCCGACACCGCCCGCCGTCCCCGACTGTTGCAAGCGTCAAAACGGCAGGAAATATAAGCTCGGCTCCGAAAACGTGAGTGTTTTGCCGCTTTTGACGCAGGTTATTGCAAACAATTACGACGTTGGCGTCGATACGGTCGGTTTTGAGTATAACGAACAAACGGATAAATTCACCGTCGTTTTTACGAACAGCTTGCGTACGACGCGAGTTACTGTCGGATTTGACGCGGCGGAATGCTTCGACTATAACCTGAACGGCGAGATATATAAGCTTGCCGTGACGGGTGAACTCACAAAAAACGAAGATGACGTTCCTGTCCTAAAGCTTCGCGTGGCTTGCCTTGAGCTTGCCGCAGAGCGGCGGATCAAGATATTTTTCAACCGCAACGGAAGCATCACGGTGAAATGGAGCGAGCTGCCCGGACGGCGGCTCATCATCGACGCTGTTGACAGCGTCGTTAAGCCTGCGCTAAACAAGCCCATAATAAGCGCGATCGCGGCAAAAACCGACGGTGATTTTCTGCTTTACCGCCTTGACAGAATGATCGAACCGACGACGACGGGAGTGCCGATACCAAAACCTTAAAAAAATGTTAAGCAAATAAAGGTTTATTTTTGTCTGTGTTTGTGATATACTGTTAGCCGACAAACTTTGATTGTCGGAACTGACAAATATCTTGTAAACGGAGACGGGGCATGAAAGAATATTTTTTTGAAACGACCCACACGATCGCCGACGGAAAAGGCTTTGCTGCGTTCGGTACGACGCATCTCATTTGGCTTTTTGTGTTCGCTCTTGTGTGCATTGTATCGTCAATTGTGTATCGTCGGCTCGGGGACGTCGGACGGAGGAGATTTCTTGTCGTTTTGTCCGCGTTGATCCTGTGGAATGAGATCTCCAAATATATCGTGCTCGGAATGTCCGATCACTGGCGCGCGGAATATTTGCCGCTGCACCTGTGCAGCATAAACATTTTCGTTGTTGCGGCGTATGTGATACATAAAAACGACGTTGTCGCGGAAGCGCTTTACGCGATATGCCTGCCGGGCGCTTTAGCAGCGCTCCTGTTCCCGTCGTGGACGGCGCTGCCTCCGACGTCATTCATGCATATCCACAGCTTTACGGTGCATATCGAACTGTTTTTGTTCCCGCTGCTTTTGCTCGTCGGCGGACATAAACCGTCGTTCCGTCGGCTGAAATTGGCAATGCTGCCGCTTCTTGCAGTTGCCGTTTTCGTGTATATGTTCAATAAAATTTTCGATACGAGTTTCATGTTTTTGAACGGTGCGGGCGAGGGCAATCCTCTGTCGTTCTTCGAGAGCATACTCGGTAATCCCTTGTACCTCATTTCGCTGCCGCTTCTGATCGGTGTCGTCTGGCTCGTGATGTACGGAGTGCCCGCGATCGTCGTCAAATTGCGCCGCGTAAAAACGTATTAACAAAAAATGCTTACACACAGCTGTGTGTAAGCATTTTTTTGTTTATAAAAGTGCATTTTGGGATTTATTCGGCGGTGTTGTCCCAAGGGGAAACGGTTTCTGCGGAGTCGTTGTCGAACGATTCGACGTCTTCGGGGAGATTTTTGAGCTTTTTGCCGTTTATGACGCCGAGGACGAGATAGTAAAGCACCCATGCGTGAATAAGGATGTCAAGTATACCCGAAAAATCCTGTGCTGAGATATACATTCCGATCATGGCAACAGTGTCGATGACGAAAAGAATGAGGGCAAAGAGTATCCATGCATATTGCTTTTTGCTGAAGATCCATGATAAAAGGTAAAGGATGATCGTAACGGCGGCAATGATACAGCAAACTGTAAGGACGGCGGCATCTTCCATAAAGATTCCGATGGAAACGGCGAAATAAGGGACGGTAGCGGAAAATAGCATCATCGACGAGGAGCCGGTGAAAAGCAGAATGATGTTCACGACGGTGAGGATTAGCATGAGCAAAAGGTTGCTTCTTGCCGAATCATACTTTTGCTGTGCGATCTGCCGCGGTGTTGCGTGTGCGTTTTGAAAATTCATTTTTGTCCTCCTTGTTGCGGAAACGTTACTCAGAGCACATCCGCGAATATATTTTATCATATCACACCTCGATATGCAATATCATAATTATGTTTTTATACAGCAGTGTCGGCGGAGCCAAAAAACGAGAGGAAGCTTAAATCAATCTTCCCCTCGTGTGATGATTCGGATATTATTTGTTTTTCAGCTTTGATTCAGCCTTAAGACGGAGAGTTGTGTCAAGGATACGCTTGCGGAGTCGGAGCGACTTCGGTGTTACCTCGATGAGCTCGTCGTCGGCGATAAATTCGATCGCTTGCTCAAGTGACAGGATCTTCGGCGGCGTCAGACGGAGAGCCTCATCCGCGCCCGTTGAGCGGATAGAGGTAAGATGCTTCTTCTTGCAGACGTTGACGGCGATGTTTTCCATCTTCGGACATTCGCCGACGAGCATACCCTCGTATACGTCTGTGCCTGTGCCGATGAAGAGGGCGCCTCTGTCCTGCGCGTTGTAAAGGCCGTACGACGTAGCCTCGCCCGTTTCGGATGCAACGAGAGAGCCTGTGTAGCGGAGCGTGATGTCGCCCTTGTAGGGCTGATAGCCGTCAAAGAGGGTGTTGAGGATACCCTCGCCGCAGGTGTCGGTCAGAAATTCGTTTCTGTAGCCGAAAAGGCAGCGTGACGGGATAGAATATTCGATCTTCATGCGCGAGCCTGAGAGGTTCATTTCAAGCAGCTCGCCGCGGCGTGCACCGAGCTTTTCGATAACGACGCCGACTGAAGACTCGGGCACGTCGATGGAAACGCGCTCCATCGGCTCGCATCTCACACCGTCTATTTCACGATAGAGAACGTGAGGCATCGAGCAGGTCAGCTCGTAGCCTTCGCGGCGCATCGTTTCGATGAGAATGGAAAGATGCATTTCGCCGCGTCCTGCGACGGAGAAGCTGTCCGTCGTTTCGCCGTCCGAAACGCGAAGCGAAACGTCGCGGAGCGTTTCTTTGTAAAGTCGAGCACGGAGCTGACGGGATGTGACGTATTTGCCCTCACGTCCTGCAAACGGGCTGTCATTGACGGAGAAGGTCATCTCGATCGTGGGCTCGCTGATCTTGACGAACTGTAGCGGCTCGGGGCACGCAGGAGACGTAAGCGTATCGCCGATGGTGATGTCGGCGGCTCCGGAGAAGCAGATAATGTCGCCGACGTGAGCCTCGTTAACGGGCGCACGGGAAAGTCCGTCAAACTGATAAAGGGAAACGACGGTGGTCTTTTTGGCAGGTGCGTCCGGTGTGTGATAGTTGACGATGGAAACGTTCTGTCCCACCTTGATTGAGCCGCGCTCGATTCGTCCGATGCCGATGCGTCCGACGTACTCGTTATAGTCGATGTTGGAAATGAGCATCTGAAGCTCACCGTCCGCGTCGCCCTCGGGGGCGGGCATATAGTCAAGGATCGTGTTGAAAAGGGGCTTTAAGTCGTGACCTTCTTCGTAGGGCGAAAGGGAAGCGGTGCCCGCTCTGCCCGAGCAGAATATCATGGGAGACTCAAACTGATCTGTCGTTGCGTTGAGGTCAAGCAACAGCTCAAGGACCTCTTCCTCAACCTCTTCGATTCTCGCGTCGGGACGGTCGATCTTGTTGATAACGACGATGACGCGGTGGCCGAGCTCCATGGCGCGTCCGAGAACGAAGCGCGTCTGCGGCATAGGTCCTTCCGCCGCGTCAACGAGGAGGATAACGCCGTTAACCATTTTGAGTATGCGTTCAACCTCGCCGCCAAAGTCGGCGTGACCGGGAGTGTCGATGATGTTTATTTTTACGCCGTTATAAAGTACGGACGTGTTTTTTGCAAGGATAGTGATTCCGCGCTCGCGCTCAAGGTCTCCTGAGTCCATAACGCGTTCGGTTACCTGCTGTTTATCGTGATATTCGCCGCACTGCTTGAGCATTTCGTCGACAAGGGTAGTCTTACCGAGGTCAACGTGCGCGATTATGGCGACGTTTCTTAAATCTTCTCTCTTCAAAGTTATACCTCCATGCCGCAACGGCGGCATTAAAATTTTCAAAAATAAAATTACCAACAGCTATCTATTTTATCACAAAGGTTAGCGAAAATAAATATAAAAATCGCAAAAAATTGCATGAAGAGAAGATTTTTTTTGCAAAAAAATCCCCGACAAATCTGTCGGGGACGGTAATGACGGCTTATTCTTCGTCTTCGTTATCTGTTGTCGGGGCATTCGGATCGAAGCAAGGCTCAACGTAGCTGTAAAACCATTCCTTGTGAGCGAGCTTGTTATATAAAAGCTGAATGATCAGCCCCGCAGCCATACCGATGGCGGGTATGAGAACGTAAAGGGGAAGTCCGTTAAGACCGACGTTATTACCGGAGATAGACTGAACTCCTACGGTGTAATAAACGGCGGCGGCGATGGCATAGCCGGCATAAGGAAGCCAGGCTGCGATGTTCCAGCCAAACCAAATGAAAGATAACGACATAACGGCAGGATATAAAAACTTCATTGCAACGTCGCCGACGTTGATCAGAAATCCGAGCACGGGAGTATCTCCACAAAGTGCGGAAACGGTGGAGCCGACCTTTGGAATGTTGGTCTGTGTCGATGCCATAACGGATTCTCTGTCGATACAGAATCCGACGGCATTATTTATGAGCAGTCTAATAAGGATAAATCCGATGAGCCAAAGTGCCGCTCTGCCGAGTCGGTGAAGTTTTGTTTCTTTGTGAAGGGCTTCGATTCCTGACATTTTTGAACCTACCTATATAAAATTCGCTTTTAATATATTTTACACCAAATTTTTACATAAAACAATATGCAAAACATAATTAAAGGCTATTGATCAATGCTTTGTAATGCTCGCCTCGCTCTTCAAAGTTGCGGAAACGGTCAAAGCTCGCGCAGGCGGGCGAGAGCAGGAGCGTGTCGGCGCCGAGCACGGCGGCTCGTTCGGCGGCGTGGCGGACGGCACCGTCAAAATCGGGGATGACGGTGTATTCGGGCATCTCGTCGGCTCTACTATCGAATACGGACTTGATAAGCTCCGAAACAGCACCCGTAACGGTCACGGAGAGAATACCGCCGTGCGCGATGATGGCATCGGCGAGCGGCTCCATTGGTATCTGCTTATCGTAACCGCCAACGATGAGGGAGATCTTTCGCTCGGGGAGTGCCGAAAGCGCCGCGGCAGTTCGCGTCGGAGTTGAATCTATGCTGCCGTTATAGGCACGGATGCCGTTAAATTCCCGAACAAATTCAAGGCGGTGCGGTACACCGCCGAAGGTGCGTGCAACGCGGTCGGCAACGGTGCGAAGCCTGTCTGTCGGCACGAAATCGGAAACGGCGGCGATGGCGGCCATGTAATTTTCGACGTTGTGAAGACCGGGCAGCTTAATGGCGCGGCGGTCAAGTATCACGGCTTCCTCGCCGTCATGGCGAAGTACGACGTCGTCACCGCGAAGATAAACGGCGTCGCTGATGCTGTCGGGAATCGGGACGGATGAGAAAAATGTCACGTTCGCCTTCGTGAGTCGGGCGGCACGTCGCGTTTGCTCGTTATTGTAATTTAGCACGGCGCGGCGGCAGCCGTCGCCGATGATGCGGAACTTCGCCGATATGTATTCGTCCATGTCAACGTGCCAATTCAGGTGGTTGGGCGTAATGTTTGTGATGACGGCGACCTCGGGAGGCGTCGGCATCGTCATAAGTTGAAAGCTTGACAGCTCCGTTACGGCGTAATCGTTCTCTCCAAGCTCATAAACGCGAGGCAAAAGAGGTGCGCCGATATTGCCGCCGAGCCCGATCACGGTATCGGTGTCGGCGAAAGCTTCCGTGAGCAGCAGATGCGTCAGCGTCGTCGTTGTCGTTTTGCCGTCGCTGCCTGTGATGGCGATCTTGTGAGCCGGGGAGAGTGCATAGAAAAGCTCCATTTCGCTGCTGAGCGTCGCTCCGCGTGCTACGGCATCGGCGATGCCGGGCGCGTCGGGACGTATGCCGGGCGTGCGGAACAGAACGCCCGATTCGATATTGTTTAGATAAGCGTCCCCGAAGATAAAACGGACGCCGCGAGCTTCGTATTCGTCAACGTTACATAGCTCCGCGATCTTTTCGCGCGGTTTGCCGTCACGGACGGTGACACTTATGCCCTCGCGGAGTAAAAAATCAGTCAGCGGAACGTTGGATATGCCGAAGCCGAGCACTGTGGCACCGCCTTTTTCTTGAGCGCGGCATTTTTCGAGGAGCTGTTTTCCCGTATATGTCATATAAATGATTCCTTTTGTTAATTTTGCTTTTGAACGCTTTTATATTCGTCGTAGAATTTATAATAGGGGCAGTCGGAGAAGGTGCGGCGCAAAAAATGCTCCATTTCATCCTCGTCGAGCGACATCTGGCATGAATAATCCTCGGTCAGCTCGTCAAAATCGTAGTAAACGCAGTCCTCACAACGGCTGACGCGCTTTCTCGTCGTTTTTTTCTTTTCCATATATTCCTTTTATCTATGTTATGTCGTCTTGGTCGATTATGTTATAAAAACACAACTATATTGTACCACGCGAAAAAAATAAATCAAGTTTTTTCTCTTTTGTGCGGCTGTGAACGCAAAATATTTAACGGGCTGTAAATTTTGATGCACTGCCTTGAAAAAGAAGCGCTGATTTGCTATACTAAAAATTGCGTATGTAAAAATTTCTCCGCTGTGGCGGAGCTGTTTTTTGAAAACTATTGAATATAAGGACGGAAAAAGAATTGAAAAAGTATTTTTTGATTTTGTGTGTAGTTGTAATGATGCTCGCAGTGCTTACATCTTGCGGTAATGGCGGCACTTTTGGAGTTAGATATACCGTATCCGGCGACCACGCTATCGTAACGGAATATGTCGGCGATAAGCTTGAGGTTGAGATTTCTGCCGAATATGACGGCGTCCCCGTAACCGAGATAGCTGAAGCCGCATTCCGTGAGGAAGCTATCACGAAGATCACACTTCCCGACAGCATAACGAAGATCGGTGCCGGCGCATTCAGAGCTTGTGACAGTCTGCAGGAAGTCGTATTCGGTGCAGGCATTAAAGAGATCGGCGAAAATGCATTCCTCGGATGTAAAGCGTTGACCTCCGTCGTCGTTCCCGAAGGCGTTACGTCCGTTGGCGGCAGTGCTTTTCAGGGGTGCACGTCGCTTACAAGTGTAACGCTCCCCGAATCTTTAACGACTCTCGGCAAGGGTGTTTTCGAAGGCTGCAACGCGCTTACGACAGTAACGCTCCCCTCGCAGATCACGGAGGTTTCCGGAAGTCTTTTCTGGGAATGCACAGCTCTCACAACGCTCAACGTAAAGGGTGTCATCACTACCATCGGTGACTATGCATTCAACAGATGCTCTTCTTTCACAGGATTTGAGATCCCCTCAACCGTAACTGCAATCGGCGGCAGCGCTTTCGCTGAATGTACGTCACTTACCGAAGTCACGATTCCTTCCGGCATCACCGAGATCAAGGACAGCACTTTCTACGGATGCAGCTCCTTAACTACGGTCACGATTCCCGAATCTGTTACATCCATTGGCAACAGCGCGTTCATTTATTGCAGCAGCCTTGAAACGTGCGATCTTCCCTCCTTGCTTACATATATCGGAGAGGCAGCGTTCTCCGATTGCTTCGCGTTGAAAACTGTTACGATTCCCGAAGGCGTGACAGAGATCTCCAAGCAGGCGTTCAAAGAATGTACATCTTTGGAAAACCTTACGCTCCACGAGGGCATCACCCACATTGGTGTCGGCGCATTCATGGAGTGCACCTCCCTTGCCAATATTACGATCCCCACACTTGTAACGGAGCTTCAGATGTCTATCTTCTCCGGATGTAAGGGCCTTGAATCCGTTACCATTCCCGATACCGTAATCGATATTCCCGACACCGCTTTTGAAAAATGCGGATCATTCGTTGTAAAGGTATGGTCAGGCTCTTATGCCGAGCATTGGGCTAAGGAAAAGGCAAAGCAGATAGAGATCCTCGGAGAGGCAACGAACAAATATGAAGAGCCCTCGTTCGATTGGGGCGGCGGCAGACACTAAAGTTAATATAACTTACATAAAAAACGGTATCCCGTGACTGCGGGATACCGTTTTTTCGTTCATTTTTGTTTTTACGCTTTTGTGTTGATCTCGAGGACGGGCTTTGCGATCTTGATATTGCCTGCTTCGGCGAATGCTTCGGGGATCTTCTTTGTGAGATCGAATTTGAGTCCCCAGTAATCGTCGGACGTGCACCAAACGCGAAGTGCAAGGATAAGACAGCCGTCACCGTAACCCGTTACGGCGGAGAAGGGCTCGGCTTTGTCGATTACACGGTCATCAACGGCAACCTTGTTTTTGAGAACGTCGAGAGCCAGATCTATGTCCGAATCGGGCGTTACGTTTATGCTGATGTCAAGGCGGCGTGTGCCTTCCACAGCGACGTTTTTGATCGTGTTGCTCGTCACGTTGCTGTTCGGAACGACGATGCGCTGATTGTCGGGAGTGATGAGTGTCGTGTAAAAAATGCTGATTTTCTGAACGGTGCCTTCCGCGTCAGCGCAAACGATGTAATCGCCAACGTCAAAGGGACGGAAAACGATAAGTATTATGCCGCCTGCGAAGTTGGAAAGTCCTCCCTGAAGTGCAAGACCGATAGCAAGACCTGCAGAACCGAGCAGGGTTATGATGGACGTCATGGGCACGCCGAGAACGGCGGCAACGGTCAGCAGTAAAACGACGTTGAGTACGACGCTGATAGCACTTTTAAGAAAGCTTTCGGCGGCATCATTGAGGTTTTTTACGAATTTGGCGCGGCCGAAGAGCTTCACGAAACCCTTCACTATGTACCTGCCTACGAAAAAGATAAGACCTGCGAAAAGGATCTTGAGCAGGATCGTAACCGCGTACTGCGAGCACAGCTCACTGATGGTTTTGATGATGTTTTCCATAATTTTCTCCATAATTTATATATTTTTATTATGACAGAAGCGGGGTGTGTGTGCCCCGCTTCAGTGTTATTTCTGCTCGCCGCGGATCACATTGCGGCGGATCTTTCCGCTGATCGTTTTCGGGAGCTCGTTCACGAATTCGACTATGCGCGGATATTTGTAAGGAGCCGTATGCTCTTTGACGTACGTCTGGATCTCACGTTTGAGCTCGTCGGTGCCGACGGTGCCCTTCGTGAGCACGATAGACGCTTTAACGACGTTGCCTCTGATCTCGTCGGGAGCCGCAGTGACGGCAACCTCAAGAACGTAAGGCAGCTCCATGATGACGCTCTCGATCTGGAACGGTCCGATGCGGTAGCCCGACGACTTGATAACGTCGTCGACTCTGCCGACGTAATAATAGTAACCGTCCTCGTCGCGCCAAGCGGTGTCGCCTGTGTGATACATGCCGTCGTGCCAAGCCTCACGGGTGGGTTCATCTGCATTGTAGTAACCCTTGAAGATTCCCGCAGGGACTTCTTTGTCCGTGCGGACAACGATCTCGCCCGTTTCTCCGAGCGGAACGGAATTGCCATCGTAATCCACAAGGTCAACGTCATACTGCGGGCTGGGACGTCCCATGGAGCCCATCTTGACGGACGTGCCTACGAAGTTGGCAAGAACGAGCGTCGTTTCTGTCTGGCCGAAGCCTTCCATAACGCTGATGCCGGTAGCCTCAAGGAATCGGTTATAGACTTCGGGGTTGAGAGCTTCTCCTGCAACGGTGGCATATTCAAGCGAGGACAGATCGTATTTCGAAAGATCCTCGCGGATCATGAAGCGATACATCGTCGGAGGTGCGCAGAACGTGGTGATCTTATATTTTTCGATTACGGAAAGGATATCGTCTGCGTGGAAGCGGTCGAAGTCGTAAACGAATACGGGTGCACCGCACAGCCATTGACCGTAGAGCTTGCCCCAAAGAGCTTTACCCCAGCCCGTGTCGGAAATGGTGAAGTGCATTCCGTTGGGATTGACGTTGTGCCAATACTTCGCAGTCATGTAGTGACCGAGCGCGTATTTGTAACTGTGAGCTGCCATTTTCGGATATCCCGTCGTGCCCGACGTGAAGAGCATCAACATCGTGTCGTCGCCGCAGGCGGTGTCAGCCGTTCTCGGGAACTGGTCGGCGTATTTGCCGGATGTAACCTCTTCGTCAAGGTTGAGCCAACCGTCGGGAGTGGGAGCGTCGCCGCCGGCAGAGATACGAAGCTCAAGCGTGGGCGATGAGGGGAGAGCCTCGTCGATGTGCGAAGTCACGCCGTCAAGACGTGTTGCGATGACGGCTTTGACGCCCGCTGCATTGAAGCGGTATACGTAATCCTTTGCCAAAAGCTGTGTTGTTGCGGGGATCATGATCGCGCCGAGCTTGTGAAGAGCGCAGACCGTCGTCCAGAATTGATAGTGACGGCGCAGAACGAGCATTACGCGGTCGCCCTTGCCGATTCCGAGCGAGGAAAGGTAATTTGCAACGCGGTTAACGTCACAGTCAAGCTCGCTAAACGTGCGGCGAAGCTCATTTTTGCTTGCGTCGAGATGTATGAGAGCAGTTTTATCCGGGTAGAGCGTTGCAAGACGCTCAACGGTATCGTATGCGAAGTTGTAGCGTTCTGTGTTCTTGAACTTGATCTCGGTCGGGGTGCCCTTTTCGTTGGCAACGACGGAGATGAACTCGGAGGCAACGTCGGTGGTGACGTGCTCGTGCTTAACGGCGGAAACGGAGAGCTCGGGCTCCTCTTCGGGATATTCGTAAGCTTTGCCGTCCTGATTCATAACGATCGCGATAAATTCGCAATCCTCGCCGCCTGTGGCGATCATGCCGTGAGGCATAGAGCTGTCATAATAAACGGAGTCGCCGACTTCGAGGATTTCAGTTCTGCCGTCGAGGCAAACGAGAAGTTTACCTTTGGTGACGATGTTGAATTCCTGCCCTGCGTGAGATGAAAGACGGATCGGTTCATTTTGCTCCGCTTCGGAATATTTAGCCACAACGGCGAAAGGCTCCGCGATCTTGTTTTTGAACAAGGGGGCAAGGTTGTTATAGGAAAAACCGCGACGGCGGACGATGGGCAAGCCACCTCCGCGGCGTGTTACGGAATACTCCGTGAGCTTTGGGCTCGATCCTTTGAGAATATCCGTTACGTCAACGCCGAAAAGGCGCGCGCACTTATAAATGAAAGTGAATGAGTAATCGAGCTCGCCGCGTTCATACGCACGGTATGCATCGAGCGAAACACCGGTTGCCTTTGCCGCAGTTTCCTCCGCAATCTCGAGTATTTCCCTCAGATCGCGAATTCGAAGAGCTACCTCTTTTATCGCGTTGTTTGTTTGTTCATTGCGTTCGTAGTTGTTCATACGGTATCCTCCTTATCGTATTTTTAGAAAAAGCAAGCGGCAACGGATCGTTGCGGCTTGAAAAATATGCTATATTTTACCACCGAGAAAAGACAGTGTCAAGATGATACGAAATATTATTCGCAAATTCGTTTATTTACACAGTGTCTATTGATTATGAAGAAATTATGATGTAAAATTATACATATAAAAAAATACGGAAAGGGATACTTAGTTTTATGACAGACGAAAGAATATTGCAGATCATTTTCCCGAACGAGCCGCCGGCACAGCCGCCGATGCCTGAATGGAAGCGTCCGTCAGGACCTCCCCCTCCGCCTGCGCCCAACAACGGACAAAATCCGCCTCGCCGTCGCCCGCATTTTGAGCGACCGGACATGACGAAACGCGGCCTTTGGGGCGCACATGACCCTGCCATATACCGCGATCCTGTGTCAGGCGATTATTTTGCATACTGCACTCATCAGAACGTGTACCGCTCCCCCGATCTTGTCGATTGGCGTTGGATCGGCGGAATAATCGAAGAAACACCCGAAGAAGTGTTCGCCTGGACGAACAGCCGCGGCCTTTGGGCGCCCGATATTATCAAAGTCGGTGATGAATACCGCATGTACTGCTCCTGCTCGTCGTTCGGTGTGCAGCTTTCCTGCATCTATCTTGCCGTTTCCGACAAGCCCGAAGGACCGTACGAGTACCGCGGCATCGTCGTTAAAACTAACAAGAACGCTACAGTAAACGCAATCGATGCAAACCTTGTCGTTGACGAGAAAACGGGCGATCAGTATATGGCGTTCGGCTCCTTCTGGGGCGGAATCAGACTGATGAAGCTCGATCCCGAGACGGGTCTTGCCGCCGACAAGAGCGAATGTGAGGATGGACGCTCGACGGAAGCCGCAATGGGCCCGTGTATCTGTTGCCGTCCGCTTTGGTGCGATCGCGCAGTTGAAGGCGCATACATACGCTACAACCCCGAAACAGACTACTACTATCTCTTCGTTTCATACGGCTCGCTTTCGAGCGATTACAATATCAGAGTCGGCAGAAGCCGCGATATCGGTGGTCCGTACCTTGACTATAACGGACGAATGATGACCGATACGGAGGACTACGACTGCAAGACGGGACTCATGGTAGCTTGCGGCTACAGATTTGAAAATTCACGTGGCTGGATGGGACCGGGACATAACTCCGTTCTCGTTCTGGACGCTACGAATGAGTGGTATCTCGTCTGCCACATCCGCCCGTACGGCGTATATAAGCGCGTCGATTCAACGATGCACGTCCGCCGCATCGTTTGGTCGGAGGACGGCTGGCCGATGGTTTCCCCCGAAAATTATGCGGGTGAGCCGATACAGCCGATCCCGGCTGAGGCGATCGCAGGCAGATACGAATGGATAACGCTTACTCCGACCGTACCGCAGAGCGTTATCGGATGTGCTCCCGCAACGTTGATGCCTCACGGAGGTATGCACATATCGAGCCATACACGCATCAAGTGGGAAAAGAACGGAGATTACGGCATAAAGATAGATATGGGTGGTGGCCACACTATCGACGCTAAGGTGCTGACAGCGTGGGATGCTGAAAACGAATGCCCCACAGTTGTTATCACGGGACTGACGAACGACGGCGTTGCCGTTTGGGCAAAGAAAGTCGGCGAGATCCCGCAAAGACTCGGACCGGGATCGGGCGGCCCGACCGTATAAAGTAAAATTGGAGGCGCACGGTGAATAGATATATCGCGATACTGCTTTTGGCGGCGATGTTGGCTCTTTCATCGTGCGCCTTATACGATGCGCCGAAGAGCAAAACGTATTACGATTATTTTGATACCGTCTGTATCGTCATAGGTTATGACGATACAGACGGCTTTGACACAGCCTGCGGCGACATCGAGAAAATACTGCGGAAATATGACGAAATGCTCGATATATACAAGGGGGCAAGTGCCATCTCCCGTATTAACGGTGCCGCAGGCACGGAGGCTGTCGCGGTGCCGGAGGAGCTTTTAGAGATAATTGAATATTCGATCGGAATGCATACGCTCACCAAGGGCAAATTTAACGTCGCTTTCGGCGCGGTGCTGTCGATATGGCACGAATACCGTACACGTGCACTTGACGGCGACGTGGCGGTGCCCACGCACGGCGAGCTTTTCGATGCCGCAGAACACTGTAACGCAGATGACGTTAAGCTTGACGGCGAGGGGGGCACCGTTTACCTTGCCGACGGGGAAATGTCGCTTGATCTCGGGGCTGTGGCGAAAGGCTGGGTTGCTGACAGGATCAGAGATTATCTTGCCGATTCGGGCAAGGACGGCTACGCCGTTTCCGTCGGCGGAACCGTCGTCACCGTTGGCAATAAGCCAAACGGGGAATCTTTTGTCGTCGGCGTTGAAAATCCCGATGAGGAGTCAAGCGAAGCTTACGTTGCGCGCGTTGCGCTTGACGGCGGAGCTATGGCGACGAGCGGTTCATATCAACGGTATTACGACTGTGACGGTGTGCGCTATCATCACATAATCGACCCCGACACGCTTTACCCCGAAAACGAGTTTTTGTCCGTAACGGTACGCGCTGACAGCGCGGCTTTGGCAGACGCACTTTCAACGGCACTGTTTAACATGAGCCTTGGCGAGGGCGAAGCCTTCATCGATTCGCAAAACGGCGTTGAAGCTTTATGGGTGCTCGCAAGCGGGGAAATACGCAAAAGCGACGGATTTGCCGTCACAGAATGAAAAAAGAATTGACGAAAAAAGGAGAAACGTCTTCGTTTCTCCTTTTTTGCTGTCGCGGGACTTGGCTTCACGTCTTGACACATATTTTCATATTATATCTATGTACCGACTATAACGGAAAGGCACAGACCCAATGAAAGAAAAAATTAAAGCCGCCGTTCTCGGCGGCGATGACAGACAAACGCATCTTGCCGAACTTCTTGCGGCAAGAGGGTGGCAGGTTCGAGTGTACGGTACGTATACCGATGTGACGGGTGTGGAAAGATGCAGTGATGCTGTCACCGCCGTCCGCGGCGCGGACGCGGTAATATTTCCCATGCCTGCCGTCAAGGGCGGGGAATATCTGAATGAAAGAAGTGACACCGAAACACCGTTTCGGGACATTCTTGACGCGGCGGAAAAAGACTGCGTCGTTTTCGCAGGACGTGCGGATGCGGCGTTTTCAGGCGCATGCCGCGAGCGTGGGCTGCAATTTGTTGATTATTATGAATCCGAACCGCTGACGGTGAAAAATGCGTGGCTGACCGCCGAAGGCGCGCTTTTCATTTATATGAGCGAAAAGAAGGTGTCGGTCATGGGATCGAGGATACTTGTGCTCGGCTCGGGGCGTGTTGCTAAATGCGTCAGCGGTGCGTTTGCGGCGCTCGGCGCGCACGTCACCGTAATGGCGCGCAACAGCGGGGAGCTTGCGTGGGCGCAGCTTTGGGGCAGGGACACTGTTGACATATCCGACGTGAATGCGCGTAAGCGTGAGTTCGCGTCGGGTTACGACGCGATCGTGAACACGATTCCCGTTGCGTTTATCACGGGATGCAGCTTACACGTGATCCCCGATGAAACGCTCATAATCGACCTTGCCTCATCGCCGTATGGCGTTGACGTCACCGAAGCGGCAAGATGCGGCAAAAACGCACAACGTGCCGCGTCGCTTCCCGGCAAGTATGCGCCCGAAAGCGCGGCGCGGATCATATCAGAGGTGATATCCGCACATTATGACACTATAGGAGGGCTGACATGATAGGATATGCAATGTGCGGTTCATTTTGCACGCATGAAGCGTCATTGGTAACGCTTGAATCGCTCTCGCAGAGCTATGATATTTTGCCGATATTGAGTGAAAATGCAGCCGCAACCGATACACGCTTCGGCAAAGCCGTCGATCTTATCGTTCGTGTTGAAGCAATCACGGGGCATAAGCCGATAATGACCGTCAAGGATGCTGAACCGCTTGGCCCGAAGATTCAGCTTGACGCACTTGTTATCAGTCCGTGCACGGGCAACACCCTCTCCAAGCTCGCGCACGCGGTTACGGACACCGCCGTTACGATGGCGGCGAAGGCACACCTGCGAAACTCAGGGATATTGCTTATTGCACTTGCGTCAAACGATGCGATGGCGGCGAATCTTTCCAACATCGGAAGCGTACTTTTGAGAAAAAATATATACTTTGTTCCCATGCGGCAGGATGACGTCGTGAAAAAGCCGCATTCGCTTGTGGCGGATTTCCGTCTATTGCCGGAGGCGCTTGCCGCCGCTTTTGACGGCAGACAATGTAGACCGTTATTTATATAAAAAAGTGCGAACACGCCGTGTTCGCATTTTTATTGATTGATTATTTGTCTTCGTTTTCGTCCTCGTCGTCATTTTTGATAACGGAAACGGTAGCCCATTCGACGCGCCTGTCTGCGAAGACCTCAACGTTGATGTCGAGTCCGAACGCCTGAACGTGCGGCTGCTCGCCATCATCGGGAATGAGCGAAAGGGAGGAGAACACAAGACCGCCGAGCGTGTCGTAATCCTCGTATACCTCGTCGTCAAATCGGCATTCAATCGTATCTGCAAGCGTTTCAAGGTCAACGGAGCCCGCAACGCGCCATAGATTGTCGCCGAGCTTTTGTATGTCGAGCGTTTCATGCTCGTCAAACTCGTCGTAAATGTTGCCGAAGATCTCTTCAAGCAGGTCCTCCATCGTGACAAGACCCGAAACACCGCCGTATTCATCGAGAACTATGGCGATATGGACCTTGCTCTGCTGCATCTCACGGAACAAAACGTCAGCTCTCACCTGTTCGGGGGTGACGAGCGGCTGATGCATCAGCTCGCACACGGGAGTGTGGGTGTCGGACATACGGTCAAGCAGGTATTCGCGTGCGTACAGCACACCGACAACATTGTCAATGTCATCCTCGTAGACGGGGAAGCGTGAGAATCCCGTTTCTTTGATCAGTGCACTGATAACGTCGTCACCGTCGTTGATCTCAAGAGCTTCCATTTTTGTTCGATGCGTCATAACGTCCGAGGCGGTGATGTCGGAAAATTCAAAGACGTTTTCGATCATTTCCTTTTCGGCAGCTTCAATGTTGCCGGATTCCTCGCCCGCGTCGATCATGTCGAGGATCTCATCCTCGGTGACGACCTCGGAGTCGTCCTGACGGACTCCGAAAAGATTCAATACGGCACCTGCGATGACGGTGGCGAGCGCCGCGAAGGGTCTGAAAATAATGAAAAACGGACGCGATATCCATGCGGAGAGCGCATAAGCTTTGACGGGATTTTGCTCAGCGGCGGATTTCGGGATCACAACGGTGAAGATGTAGATCACGAACATGGCAACAATAGCGACAGCGGCGCCCAAAAGAAACGTGGCGGTGTCGGAATCAAAGCCTTCGAAGAGTGACGCGATCGCGGGAGTGAAAGCGGCTACGGCGCAAATACACGCAATAGCAACAGACAGGAAAATGACAAAAAGAGCGTCACGTTCGAATTTGGCTGAGTTTTCGGTTGCTCGGAGCAGCGCGGCGGAGTTTTTGTCTCCATCGTCTGCGGCTTTGCGGAGCCTTGATTCGATACCCGAATAAACGGCTCGGTAGCAAAGGGAAAACATCATTGATAAGAGTAAGAACAGTATGTATAAAGCTACAAAAGTCCACAAATGATCATCAGGCACAGTTATTAATCCTCCTTGCCGTGCCACGGCATAGTTATACGTATGCATTATATAATAACATAAGTGATATGTCAAGCAAGATGCGTGTTTTGCTGATATAAAACTTGCGTCGCTTTTTTAGCGGAAACTGTGTTATTTTTAGAATATCTATTTTATTTTTTGATTATTAATGTACGGTTGCTTTGCTTTTTCTGATTTGCTATAATAAATATGAAACTGACAGCAAACAAGCTGTGAATTATGTGTATGGAGGATATACCCATGAAAAAGATCATTCCAATCATCGTTGCCGTTATTATGATGTCGGTAACATTTGTTTCCGTATCTGCTGAAACGGTTGACGAAGGTGAGCTTATCATTCGTCTTTTCGACCCTGCTGCAGAATCTGTTGATCCGTGGCTCGCAAACGTTGCCGACGCCCTCACGATCGAGGAGGTTGACGGCAAGATGGCGCTCAAGCACGCTACCTGGGACACCGCGTGGGGCAGTTCGCTTTCCATGAAGCGCTATTACGAAGTGGACTGGTCGCAGTACGAGTATGACAGAGTTCTCTTCGTTGCGGACATTTACGTTGAAGCTATCCCCGTTATCGATTATGATATTTCGGGTGAATTCAAGGTCAAGTTCGGTGACGGTTCGGACACACACGGCAACACGACCGAGCAGTATCAGTATTACGAGGCTGTTGTAAATCTTGAGCTTGTGAACGGCTGGAATCACATCGAGCTGCCGCTCTGTGAGCTTTACAACAACGAAAACAGCGACGAGCTCTGGCGGCAGTCTGATTGGTTCTGCCTCTGGATGAAGAGCACGTTCCACACCTTCGACGTTGCTATCGCACGTCTTGACGTCATTTATACGGCTGAATCTCTTGTAACTGAAGCACCCGAAACAGAGGCTCCCGAAACCGAAGCACCCGAAACCGAAGCACCCGAAACGGAGGCTCCCGAAACTGAAGCACCCGAAACAGAGGCACCCGAAACCGAAGCACCCGAAGAGAGCGGCTGCGGCTCAGCTCTTGCGGCATCTGCCGTGATCGTTGCACTCGTTGGCACGTTCGGCTGCGCTGTGATCAAGAAGCACTGACTGAAGTGAAAATCAAAAAACGCACACCGTATGGTGTGCGTTTTTTTGACTTCATTCTAAAATCAGTCGGAAACGTAGGGCATAAGAGCCATCTGACGGGAACGCTTGATAGCGAGCGTGAGCTGACGCTGATGCTTTGCGCAAGTACCGGTGATTCTGCGGGGAAGGAGCTTGGAACGCTCGCTTACAAACTTGCGAAGACGTGCGGTGTCCTTGTAGTCGATGTAGTCGATCTTGTCAGCGCAGAAGATGCAAACTTTCTTTCTTCTTTTGGGAGCCTGACGGTAAGAGCGCTGTGTGTTTTCGGTTCTTTCGGTCTTGGGAGCCGTGTTCTGGTTGTTATCCATTATAATAATCCTATCCTTTCGTGAATTGGGTCCTTCCGATTAAAACGGGAGGTCATCGTCGTCCGAGATCTCCTCGAACTTGGGTGCGGCAGTGTTGCCGCCGGTGTATGCAGGTGCGCCGTAAGCGTCGGGAGTGTACGTGCCCGCAGAGGAGCCTTCACCCTTCGCGTCAACGAACATAGCTTCGTCGACAACGACGTCGGTAGCGTATCTCTTTTGTCCCTGCTGGTCTGTCCAGGTTCTTGTCTGGATAGAGCCTGTAACGCAGATGGAGCTGCCGCGGCGGAAGTAACGTGTAATAAACTCCGCGGTGGAACGCCATGCGGTGCAGTTAATGAAATCTGCCTGCTGGGATTGCTGCTGACCGTCCTGACTCTTTGATTGGAAACGACGATTGACAGCTATGGAGAATGTGGTAACGGGGATGCCGGAAGATGTCATTTTCAATTCGGGGTCAGCAGTCAGTCTTCCGCCTAAAATTACCTTGTTAAAATTAAAGTTAGCCATCTGCCAGCCTCGCTTTATTCTGCTGCGGAATCTTCAGCAGCTTCTGTAGCTTCAGTAGCTACGGGAGCTTCAACAACAACTTCTTCCTCAACTGCAACTTCTTCTACAGCAGCGGGCTTAACGTTGATGGTCTGCTTCTTTTCGTCAACGGAAAGGATAATGTAACGGAGAGCGTCTTCTGTGATGCCGAGTACTCGGGTAAGCTCTGCTACGAATTCGGGAGCAGACTTGAAGTACGTGAGCACGTAGTAGCCTTCGTTCTGATAGTTGATAGGATAAGCGAACTTGCGCTTGCCCCAAACGTCCTCGGCAACGATTTCTGCGTTTTCAGCGATAAGGCTTCTGATCTTTGCCTTGTTTGCTTCAACAGCTTCTTCGCCGTTCTTTACGCTGAGCGCGTAGAGGACTTCGTAAGTGTTCTTGATGTTTTCCATGTTTATAACCTCCTCATGGACTGTGATGACTGCCGCCTCTAACATAAAATTTGCGGCAGTAAGGAGACATAAAAGCGCAACAAAAAAGCCGTCGCTTTTATGCAACGGCTTATTGTATCACATATAATCGGCACTGTCAATAACAATTTTCCGACTTTATCCTTATTTTTATTCCGCAACGCCGAGTGCGACGAGAATCTCGGTATAGTAATCGGCGTCAACGGCATATACGGTTTCCGAGCCCTCAAGCATGATGTAAACGATCGTGTTTTCAACCTCGACACCGTTCTTGTCAGTTTCGGTAACGTTGGCGGTGTTGCCGAACATCACGGTGACGGTATCGTCAAGGCTGATCTGAGCTCCGGTCGAACCGTCCTCGGTCGAAACGGAAACGTACTTCGTGTAGTCAAGCTTCAGCGTAAGAGCAGGGGAGTCAAGACCGTATTCGGCAAGCTTTTCGCCGCGGACGGCGAAAGCAACGTGATTTTTGTACTCAAGATCGACTTTGAACATGAGCGTATTCATGATGAGCTCAAGAGGCGTATATTCGATCACACCGTCTTCGTTTTCTTTGGCGGCAGTTTCGGGAACTTCAAGAGCGACGGGCTCCTGTCCTGCCAAAGTTGCCGTCATGGCGGTGATGTCCGAAAGCTCGGGCGCGGGGATCGTGTCCTCAAAGAAGAGATCCGTTTCGGAATAGCTGAAGTAACGGAAGAGGGCATCTGTTACCATATATATATAGTTGCTGCCGTCTTCATAGAAGTAGTAGTATCCCGTCAGCTCGTTTTTGTCGCCGATATAGTATCTGCGCGAGTAGGGCTCGCCGTCGTCGGATTCAACGTAGGTGGCTGTGATGTCGTAAAGGGGAGTGTCAAAACCGTAAGATGCCATTTTTGACTCGTCGTAAGCGATACGGCGGTATCCGCCGTAATCGGAGATCGCCTGAGTCATCAAAAGGACTTTTTCAAGATCGAGAGGGAAATCGGGATTCTCGGAGAGTATCCATTTATTTTCCGCAACCTCAAGCGAGATCGTATTGTTATCGTAGGTATAGGAAAGCTTTGTCATAAGCGAATACGTTTCGTCGATTATGGTAAACGTGCCGACGTCCATGTTTTCGACGCCGAGACCGGTGTCTGTGTCGGCAGGACCGTCAAAGCCGTTTTTCACCATCGCATAAACCACGACGAGCAAAATGATGACGGCAACGCATACGAGAAGCGTTATGATCTGCTTTCTTTCTTTACGTTTTTTTGAATTCATGATAGGGAAGCTCCTTGATTTAACGTCTGCGGCGGACTATGAAAATAACGATGCCGGGAACGAGTACAGCAAGCGGGATCACAACGAGGAAAAGTGCCGTGCATATGAGCGACGCCGTCTCGGAGAAAACGAGATACGAGTCTGTGCTCAGGTTGACGGAATCGACGGTGATCGTGGCGGGCTTATCGCAGATCTCAGTGATCGAATAGCCGAAAACGTAGACATTGTTGTAATTTACGTAATACATGGATTCATCAGCATTGATGAACGAGGATGAATACCAAACGAGCATGCCCTCGGTTTCATAATCACGCGAGAGGGCACCGAGATAGAACGTACCGGTGACGTCATCATCCTTACGTGCACGCACTTCTTCGCTCTCGCCGATGACGTATGCGGTGTCGGAAGTTACGATAACGGGCGAAACCGTCATAGTTCCTTCGTAAGTTTCGTCTTCAACGATGGCGTGAGCGCGGTTCATTACGAGTGTTACGCTTGAGGGATTTGCGATTGATGCAGTCAAGGGTGATTCTTTAAGCTTTGGCAGCAGAAAATACTGATACTGTGAATAGTAGCTCGTGTTTTCTTCAAGCACGACGCCGTCGTGCGCCGTAAGTCCGCAATGCTCGGCAACGTCGGTGAGATTTTCCATGACGGTCGTGCTGTAGTTATTAACGTCCGTTACCATGATGACCTTGCCGCCGCCGTCGATGAAGGCACAGAGTGCTTCGGCTTCGGCTGCTGTCAGGTCGGAGGTAGGATTGTTGATGATGATGACGCTTGCGTCCTCGGGGACCGCGTTTGCGGTGGAGAGCAGGCTCAGATCCTTTGTGATGATGTTGTTATAATCGACGAGCGCGGAGATAACGGTTGAGAGTGCCGTTTCGCCGTGACCTGTCAGCATATAAACGACGGGAAGCTTGTCGGTCGTAACGTAGTCGATGGCGGAAGTGATCTGATTGTCGGCGTCGAAGACGTCGTATTCAAATACTTCTTCGATCGATTGACCGTAAAAGTAATACGTTGAATAATATTCTTGCCAAAGTTCTTCAGAATATTGGAAGATCGAATCGTACGGTATCGTCTGCGTGCGAAGCTCGGAGACGACGATGAGCGAGTTTTCATCCGTTACACCGTGTTCGCTGACGAAAGCGTAATCTGCTTCGGGATCAACGTATTCGAGCGTGATGCGGTTCGAACGCTCGGCATAGCTCTTTACAAAAGCGTCGAGCCTGCCGTTTTTGCCTTCTGCGGAGGAAACGTAGTATATGGTGATGTCCGAATCGAGCTTTTCGAGGAATTTTTCGGAGTCCTCGGATATTTCGTAAATATTATCTCCCGACAGGTCGAAAACGGTGAATCTTGCGGGGAGCGCTTCCACGATAAGATTGACGAGTATCGCTGCGGCGATAACGATAACGGTTAGAATGATGCTGTATCCGCCGAGTTTCAGGGAGCGGGATTTATCGGGGGTGTTTAATTTGTTGTTTTCCATTACGGTTACCTCCCGTTAATTCCAGCGGCGTTTTTCAACCGATTGAACCGTCATGAAAACGAAGACGACGGAAACGGTGATATAGTAAACGACAGCGGTAAGATCAAGCGTTTCGTAGGAAACGAGCGCAACGAAGCGATCGAAAAGGGAAAGCTTTCCGATAACGGCTGCGAAAAGTCCCGAAAAAGCATCGGGATTGATGAGATAGAATGCCAGAAGTCCGACGATGGGAATGAGTGCGGAGATCATCGAAACCGTTCCGTTTTTCGTCAGGAAATAAACGATAATGCCGAAAATGGCGGCAACGAGACAAAACGAAACGAGCGACGAAACGGGAGAGTCAGACATAGAATATGTGATGTTCGACATGAAGAACAACAGGAAATAGACGCCCGCGGTTAAGATCGCGGCGACGATCTGACTTTCAACGAGGCTGGAGATGAATATTCCGATAGCCACCATAGCGGCGAGGAGCAAAAGCATAACGAGCCAAACGCTGTATGTGGCGCCGAAATTTACCTCGCCGAAAAGCGAGAAGATTATCGGATAAAGAGCCATAATCGCCATGGGAATGGCGAAAACGGTGAGCTGCGCGAAATATTTCGCCAAAACGACGCGGTGCATCGGTATCGGCAGTGAAAAGAGGAGCTGCTCGGTTTTTGAGTGGCGTTCTTCTGCGATAGAACGCATCGTTACGAACGGAACTATAACGAGAACGATGCAGTAAACGACGAGAAAGCCGAGCGAAAGCTCAAAGTGAGGGTCGCCCATAGCGATGTTGATGATCATCGTGAAAAATCCGACAAACGCAAGCAGTACCGCTATCATAACGCATCCGATCATGCTGTATAAATACGATTTTACTTCTTTTTTATATATAGCAAGCATTTCCCGTTACCTCACTTTCCGCCGAAAAGCGGCTTGTAGTCATCATCGCCGTTATCGGTGCCGTTATCATCGTCAGCGCCGTTTTCAGCGCCGTTTTCAACGGCGCCGCCGTCGTCAGCTTCTTCAACTTCGCCGGTATCATCGGCGTTGCCGAGGTCTACCTTGATGTTGTCGCCAAGATAATCCTTCGGGTCGTATACGATGTATTCTTCGTCATCGTCGAATTCGTCAGCGCCTTCATCATCGCCGTATTCTTCGTCTTCGACATCATCTTCGCTCTCTTCGTCTTCTTCAGCGCCGTTTTTAACGGCGCCGCTGCCCGAATCGGTAAGTTTGAGGAAGATCTCCTCAAGTCCGTCTTCCTCAACGGACATTGAAAGCACGGCGCGTCTTATGTCGGAGAAAGCAAACGAAACCGTTTCGCGCAAGTCAAGCTCCGTCGGATATTTGATCTTCGCGGAGGTAGATTCCGCGTTCGCGGACGTGATCTGCCACGACGTGATCTCGCCGATGGAGGAAAGAACGGCGGAAACCTCGTTCTCGCTTGCCTTGACGGTGATATCCATTGTGATCTCCGTTTGAAGAGAACGGCTGATGTTTCCCATCGTGTCGTTGGCGACGAGCTTACCGCCCGAAATGACGATCAGATGGTCACAGACGGAGGAAACCTCCGTCAGAATATGGCTTGAAAGAATAACGGTGCGGTCCTCGCCGAGCGATTTGATGAGATCGCGGATCTCAATGATCTGCTGAGGGTCAAGTCCGACTGTGGGCTCATCGAGAATGATGACGTCGGGATCGCCGAGCATCGCCTGAGCGACGCCGACACGCTGACGGTATCCCTTCGACAGATTGCGGATAAGGCGGCGGCAAACGTGCGTGATGTCGGTCTTTTCCATTACGAAATTGACTTCCTCATCGATCTTGTCGCGGCGAACTCCCTTCGCCTCAGCAACGAAAGTAAGATATTCAAGAGGAGTCATATCAGTGTAAAGAGGAGGAAGCTCAGGCAAGTATCCGATGTGAGCTTTCGCTTCAACGGGCTCCGTTACGATGCTGTGACCGTCAATGAGGACTTCGCCCGAGGTGGGGGCAAGACAGCCTGTGATAATATTCATGGTGGTTGATTTACCTGCGCCGTTCGGGCCGAGGAAACCGTAGATCTTCCCCGATTCAATGGTGAAGGAGATGTTATCCACCGCAAGATTTGATCCGTATTTTTTGGTAAGGTTGATGACCTGTATCAAAACCGATCCCTCCGTGTGAAAAAAATAATCTTCAATAATAAACAGCATTCATTTTGGTACTGCTTTAATGAATGCTATCATTTTTGTGTGACGGACGTGTGACGGGCTTGTAAATGTCAACCGAAAAAGCGCGCCGCACCGCCGTATTTTATATATTGTAACTCTATATGCGTTAATTTTCAATATTTTTTTGCCGACAGGAGGTAGTATTTTCAAAAATTCCTTGCGTTTTTGTGTGGATTTTGATAAAATAAATCATAGATAGGTGCCAAAAACCTACTTTTTCGGTAAAAGAGCAAAGAAAGGAGTCCGCGCATGAATTTTGACATATCTTACGCCGTTGCGGGAAAGATCGACGCTCCTGTCGGTTGGTTCCATCCGTCGAGCAACACGGAAACGCACGAGCTTTTGTGGTGCACGTCAGGCGTCGTTTATATCGGACTCGGCTTTGAACGCTTCCGCCTGACGGCAGGCGAGGCGGCTATTTTGCCTGCGGGCACCCGTCGTTACGGTTACCGCGAAAACGACGCAAACGCGACTCTTTATTGGGCGCACTTTTCGGGCACTCTCGGCACTCTGCCGCCAAAAAGCACCCCCGACGTAAAGCGCACGACGCGGCTTTTTGACGAGCTTATCATGTATTCGCGTTCACCCGAATACGATAACGAAGCGTGCAGCTGTGCGCTCCGCCTCGTTCTTTTTGAAATGATGCGTGCGGGCGCCATCGACGAGGACGCCCCGTATTCAAAGCTGTTCGCCATTTGCGAGTGGATCTCGGAAAACGCGCACCGTCAGCTTCGCGTTTCGGACGTTGCGGCGCATTTTAATTATAACGAAGATTACATCACGCGAATGTTCAAGGTCCACTATAAAGCAGGGATCAAAGCGTATATCGATGCCGTTCGTATCAAAAAGAGCCGCGAGCTCTTGCTTTCAACCAATAAGAAGATAAAGGACATCGCCGCGGAGCTCGGATTTGATAATTCAAAGAGTTTTCAGAAATTCTTCAAATATCACGAAGGAATATCCGCCGTTGCTTTCCGCGAGCTTTATTTCGGCTCCGCTTCAAAAAAAGATACCGATCCGGGTGAATGATAACAATAATTATGGACGCACACTCTCGGCAAAATCGCCGAGAGTGTGAATTTTTTTGGTAAAGTGTAAAAAAACTATAAAAGAGTTGATTTTTTAGATGCAGAGTGATATTATAATTGTGCATTTGCCTATAGGCTAATTTTTTGGAGGAAATTCAAATGAAAAAGTTTATCACACTCGTGATGACGATCGCTATCATCTCCGCGCTCGCTATCACCACATCTGCGGCTGAAATGCCCACAGATTACATCGCATACTTCACATTTGACGATGCTGAAGCAGGTCTTGCAGGCGGTGGCGCTGTTGCTACCCCCAACAATGTAGCTGCAGACGGCACCGCAGAAGTTGTTATCGACACAGATAACGCTTTCAAGGGCGGCGCTCTCTCCCTTGACAACACAAGCGAAGCTCCCTACTGGCTCGAAGTTGCTAAGGAAGACGGCTCTTCTCTCCTCACCGGTTACAACGAACTCACCATCTCCTTCTGGAGCAACTACACAGGCACAGCTAACGGCTGGTCCTTCTTCGCTGTTCCCGTAATCGATGGCGCTCCTTACACACAGGTTTACCTCTCTGAGAAGTACATCGGTGCTCTTGAGAACACCACCTCTCTCACAGTAGAGCGTTACCTCTGCGACGGTGCTCGTACCACATCCCTCTCCGGTATGGGTTACGAAGGCGAATGGCAGATGTACACTGTTACATTCACCGACACAAGCTTCACACTTTATCAGGATGGCGAAGTTTGGACATACTATGACACATGCGCTGAAACTCTCGCTGACATCCTCGGCGAAGAAAGCAACTTCTACATTGGTACTGCTACATGGGGCGGCCTCGGCAACGAGCTCTACGGCGGTTACATCGATGAATTCGTAGTTTACCCCTACGCTATGAACGATGAGCAGGTTGCTAACCTCTACGCTGCACAGAGCGGCGAAGAAGCTCCCATTGAAACAGAAGCTCCCGAAACAGAAGCTCCCGAAACAGAAGCTCCTGAGACAGAAGCTCCCGAAACAGAAGCTCCCAAGGGTGATGACACCACTGCTGCTCCCGAAGAAGAAAAGGGCGGTTGCGGCTCCGCTATGGGCGCTGCCGCTGCTATCGTAGCTCTTACATCCGTACTCGGCTGCGCTATCATCAAGAAGCACTAATTAAAACCATAGACGCTTATAGGTTGAAAAGGAAAGCTCCCGACAAGGGAGCTTTCCTTTTTAGATGCAGGGGGAGACGCGCCGTGAATGCCAGCCCAAGCTCATTTTTTGCGAAAAGATTAATCTTTTATTTTGAAATTATTCATATATATAAACGGTATTTGTGCAAATATATACATCGGAGGGGGCATTTTTACGACTATCTTATGTTAAATCTAAAAAATATATTGACAAACGATTCATAATCGTATAAAATATGTGTTACAAACAGGCGAGCGCTTTAGTTTCGAGAAGCGTTCCCAAATATTTTTTTGGAGGAAAAGAAATGAAAAAGGTTCTTTTTGTTCTTCTCGCTGTTGTTATCGTAGCTTCTACTCTCGTAGTTTCCACAGCTGCAGCTGAGATCCCCACCGATGGACTTATCGGTTACTTCAAGTTCGAAGGCAACCTCAACAATGAGGCTGCAGCAGACACTCCCGGTGTACTTATGGGTAAGACATTCGGCGAATCCATGTACGATGATCCTTCCGAGCTCTTCTGGGTACACAACTCCGTTGAGGGTTATGGCTTTGACTGCGCTGAAGGCGACGGTTTCTGCACATACGTTAACCCCGGCGATAACGATTTCACAGTAGCTGTATGGCTCCTCGAAATCTCTGACCCCGGTATCATCCCTTACGTTTGGTACGGCCAGACCTCCCAGTCTCCTGAAAACTGGATCGGTATCTGGAACGTAAACGTAGCTGCTGGTTGGACTCGCACCCCCGGTATCACCATCGGTTCTAACGACGCTGCAGGCGCTCGTATCGAAATCGTTCCCGCTGAGAACAACTACGATGCAGACGCTGCTGCTGACGGCGGCATCATCATGCAGTGGACACACATCGCTTACACCGCTACACAGGTTAAGGGCGAAGACGAAGCTACTGCTGATACCTACACCATCACCATGTATGTAAACGGTGTTGAAGTTGGCACGAACTCCGGTTTCCCGGATCCCTACACCGGTGATCCCGAAACAAACGGCGACTGGATCTACGTTAACGGCGTAAACGCTTGGCCGGATTACATGTCCACAGGCGGTATGGACGATCTCGTTATCTACAACAGAGCTCTCTCTGCTGACGAAATCGCTGCTATCTACGGTTCTTACGCTGCTCCCAAGCAGTATGCTAACTACGACGAATTCGCAGCTGACTGCGACGTAGTTGCAGCTGAAGGCGAAGGCAAAGAAACAGAAGCTCCCGAAACAGAAGCTCCCGAAACAGAAGCTCCTGAGACAGAAGCTCCCGAAACAGAAGCTCCCAAGGGTGATGACACCACTGCTGCTCCCGAAGAAAAGGGCGGTTGCGGATCTGCTATGGGCGCTGCTGCTGCTATCGTAGCTCTTACATCTGTACTTGGCTGCGCTATCATTAAGAAGCACTAATTAAAATTACTCGAAACGAAAAATAAAGGAGCCGTAAGGCTCCTTTGTTTTTGCGCAAAAAAACGAACGGTTTTAGATAAATAAACGTTATTTGATTGCTCGACGGTACACCGCCGAGCAATCAACGCTTTGGGAGGGGGTATGGGGAACCCTTTTCGGAAAAGGGTTCCACGGATATATATATCCTAGCTCTTACATCTGTACTTGGCTGCGCTATCATTAAGAAGCACTAATTAAAATTACTCGAAACAAAAAATAAAGGAGCCGTAAGGCTCCTTTGTTTTTGCGCAAAAAAAACGAACGGTTTTATCTCCCATCGTAGAGACAGGCGTCCGTTCCGTCGAGGTTCGTGCCGCGATCAAAAATCACGTATTGCAAAATCCCGCGTTTTGCGGTATTATATTAGAAGTAATCATATAAAACGGAGACTGATATGTACCCATACGAAATATTTCCGGGATTTGATCTATATTCCCTTTGCTTTTTAATCGCGCTTTGCTCCGCAGTCCTGATGTTCCGCATCCTCGGCGATAAAACGGGCTTGGAGGTGCGAGTCCATAACCTTTCTGTTGTGTCGGGCATCGTCGCTATCGCAGGCGGCTATCCGTCCGCGCTCGTTGTACAGGCGTTTTACAATTACCTTGCATCGGGCACGTTCGACATCACGTCCGGTATGACGTTTTACGGCGGACTTATCGGCGGCGCGCTCACGTTCCTCATCGTTTATTTTATCGGCGGCAGAATCGTTGACAAAGAAAAGCTGTATCTTTCGCGTTTTTTCTTCGTTTCCGACCTTGCGGCGTGCTCCATCGTCGTCGCTCATGCGATCGGACGCATCGGATGCGTTTTCGCGGGCTGCTGCCGCGGTGCCATCACGGGTGCGTGGTACGGCATTTATAACGTTCATCTTGGCGCGAAAACGGTGCCGATCCCGCTTTTTGAGTCGCTGTTTCTCTTCGCGCTTCTGGCGGTGCTCATCAAACGTGTGCTCAGCGGCAAATCGTATAATTTGCCCATTTATCTCGCCGTTTACGGCGTGTGGAGATTTTTCATCGAATATTTCCGCTTCGATGACAGAGGCGAGACCTTCGTGTCGTTTCTCTCGCCGTCACAGCTTACGTCCCTTTTGCTCATTCTTGTGAGCGTAGCGCTGTTTATCGTTATGATAAAGGTGAATCCGAAAAAGAAGGCGACGGCGAACGCAACAGAAACGGACACAACGGAATCGGCGGATGCAACATCCGCCGATGAAATCACCGCTGACGAAACCGCGGCGGATAAGACACCCGCCGACGTCGATCAGAATGAAGCGTAAACTTTTATACACCGCGGCGTTTGCCGCGATAGCGGTACTGGCGGAGCTGTTTTTGCTCGGCATAGCGTCGTTTGACAGCAGTGATGCAGTGGGCATGGCGGTGACGCGTGCGTGCGGATCTGCCGCGTTTGTTGCGCTGATTGTCGCCGACGGGAAGCGGCTTTTCGCTCCGCATCCGAATTTTGGGCGCGCACTTCTGTTCTCTCTGCCTGCATTTGCCATAGCGATCAACAATTTTCCTATAATTCCGATCGTAACGGGAGAAGCCCGTCTTGACGCGGACGCGGGCGCACTCGCAATGCTTATGTTGGAGTGCTTGCTGATCGGTCTGTTTGAGGAGACCGCGTTCCGCGGTATAATCCTAGTAACGATCCTTGAACGCTTTTCTAAAACGAAAAAGCAACTATTCGTCTCGCTCGTCATATCGTCGGCGGTATTCGGACTCGTGCATATATTCAATCTGTTTGCAGGTGCAGGAGTCGGACCGACGTTGCAGCAGGTGGGATACTCGTTCCTGATCGGCGGTATGTGCGCCGTCGTCATGGTGAAAACGCGTTGTTTGCCGTTGTGCGTTGCGATCCACGCGATCTATGATTTTTGCGGATTTGCCGTGCCGCGCCTCGGCAGCGGCACGATCTGGACTGCGTCCGAGATCGCGTTGACGGTGTTGCTCGCCGTGATCGTTTTCGTTTACTTCGTCCGCGGAGCGTTCCGACTCACGCCTGATGACGTGAAATTTTGAATAAAACAACAAATCCCATAGGACGCATGGAGCGTCCTATGGGATTTTTGTTGTAAGAAATTATCTTCTTCGTTTGCCTGCCACCGTGTAGGGGACGTTGCCGTCCGTGTCGGTGCAGGGTACTTTATATCCGTACGGACCGACAAACTCGCCGCCGATGGAGTTGTACCAGTTGCCCGTGATCTCATTCACGATGCGGAGTCTGTCGCCGTCCTCCTCCATCTGACAGATGTGCATTCGTTTTTGCTTGTTGTTGCAGTGGAACGACATCATCAGCTTGCCTTCAAACGTGTAGAATAAGCTCGGATGTCCGCCATCCATCGCCCACAGCGGTTCGGGATCCTGGATCCACGGACCGTTGATCTCACCCGACGCACTGCGTGCGGTGCCGATCGTGTAGCCGCCGCGAGAGAAATTGCTCCAAAGCATAAGTAGCGTTCCCGTTTTCATGCGGTGCAGCCAGCATCCGTCCGTGACCTGACCGCCGATGCCATCTTTGCTGATGCTTCCGCGCCAGGGTGCGTCGCTCGCATAAAAGAGGATGACGGGATCGCCAATAGCAGCGGAGAGGTCATCCTTGAGCTTAATGGCGCAGACCTGACCGTCCCAGACCTGAAGCCATTCGTGGCAGAAAACGAGCCACGGCGAGCCCTTTTTGTCAATATAGAGAGTGCCGTCAAGGCATTGCCAGCCTGCAGGAGTCAGCGGCTCGCCGAAAGGCAAAAACGGTCCTGTCGGCGAATCGGAAACGAGCGCTTGACAGCGGCGGTACTTGCCCTCCGCGCGGAAAGACGAAATGAGATAGTATTTACCCTTGTAATAATGACATTCGGGCGCCCAATAATCAAGCGGTGCCCAGAAATCGTCGGGCTTATCGAACACGAGGATGGGACGGCTCCAATGGATCATATCTGGGCTTTCCATCGCGTAAAAGGTAGCGCCGAATTTGACCTCGGGGAACGTTTTCGGATCAAACATCCGCGCGTAAATATAGTACTTACCCGTGTCGGGGCATGCCAAAACGCACGGATCGGAGATGAAAATATCTCTTGCGTGTACGGGATATTCGCGTGTTTCTGTCATATTAATCTCCATTAAATTTATTCTTGCTCTGCCGAACGGCGTAGCAGGCTTTCAAAAAAGTCAAGCACGTCGGGTAGGACTCTGTCCCAAAAATCCCACCAATGTGAGCCGTGCCCCTCGGAATATCCGTAATCCCAGCCGTCGCGGGCGAGCATAAACTCTCGGAAGCGTTGGTTGTTCGGGTAAAGATGGTCCTCGGTGCCGCAGATCTGACGCAGGATCGGACGCTCGGTGTCGGAAGCTTCAACGTCGCGGACAAGTCGGTACAGATCGTGCTTTGAACCCGACAGTGTGCGCTTGTAGTCCGCGCCCCAGTTGGCGGCGCCGTCCTCGGGCCATGCGTTTTCATCGACGAATCTGTAAACGAGATCTGTCACACCTGAAAGGCTGACAGCGGCGGCGTACCGTTCGGTCGTCGTTAGCGCCAACTTGAGGGCACCGTAGCCGCCCATCGAGTTGCCCATGATGAACCTTTTTTCGCGCGATCTTGAAAAGCCGTATTTCATTGAAAGAAACTCGGGGAAATCTTCGGCGACGGCGGTGTAATAGCGCTTGCCGTGCTTCATATCGGTGTAATAGCTGTTAGCGGCGAAGGTCAACGCTGCCGCGAATCCGTGCGATTCGAGATACTCTTCAATGCGCGTGCCGCGAAGCCACGTTTCAACCGTGTCCGTCATACCGTGAACGATCAGAACGTACGGCTTGTCGGGTGCATCACGGAGCGAATCGGGGATGAGAGCCATATACGGCGTTTTTTCGCCGAGTGAGGGAGAGTAAAATTTATCAATAATAGTCGTCATTTTCGTTTTTTACGTTATCGGCTTATGGTGAGCATATAGCCGCGTCCGCGCACCGTTTTGATCGGATTTTCGCCGAGAAGCTCTGTGAGCTTGCGGCGGATCATGCAGATATAAACGTCGGCGGCGTTTGTTTGCTGATCGCCGCTTCTTGCAACGGCGGCGATATCGTCTCGTGAAACGGTGCTGTCCGCGTTATCGTAAAGGATACGGAAAATGGCAAACTCTTTTTCCGTCAAAGTAACGTGCGATTTGCGGTGGTATACGCGGTGACGCTCTGCATCTAGGCGAAGCGGAGACTTTTTTGACTGCAGATGCGTTCGCACCGCGTCAAGAAAACCTAACCGTGAAAACGGACGGCAGATGACGTTTTCGATGCCCTCGGATACGGCATCAGTCCCCGAGGCGATGTAAAGCGTGCCCGTTTTGCCGTCATACGACTCCGTTTCCAGGTCCACGATACGCAGATCGTGCTTATCCTTTGCCATGCAGTCGTAGCCTTCGTCAGTAAGCCACATATAAAGAAGCGCGTAAAGCTCGCGATCGGCTGTTTCAAGCTTGATACGTCCGTTTTTCATTCTGTTATTATCTTTGCTTCGACGTTTACTTTGCCGTCGGAGCGTCTTGTTTTGAAGTACCATTCGCCGTTGCCGCCACATCGATAAATGCGCATTTCGTCGCCTTCGGGGCATTCGGCGGAATAATTGATGTAAACGGAAACCGCGCGAGCAGTGCCGTTTTTTATTTCAGGGACGTGACCGCAGAGCAGATCGGCATAAACGGTGTTGTTCATGTGTCTGTTTTCGTCAACGTCGTAATATTCAACAGTATGCCCACCTTCAAGGATCAACTCCTCATTCTCGGGAAAGGAAAGGCGGCGCGGCAGATCGAGCTCAAGTTCTTCATCTGTGCCGTAGCCGAGCTCTGTATCTCCGACGCGAAGGATGCGACGTGAGATAAAATCGAAAAATGTCCAAACGGATTGCGCCTCTGAGATAAGCTTATCGCCGCAACTGATCGAAAAACAGCGTCCAAAGCTGACACCGCGGCTTTCAGTTGCCCAGGTCGCAACCGAAACGGTGTCACCGTGAGCGAGCGTGCCATAGATGCTTACGGTGATGCGAGCGAGCAGAAAAACCTTTCCAAGCTCACGCAGTTCCTCGGCGGACGGCTTCATGCCTGCCATGTGGCAATAAGCCGTTTCCTGCATAAAACGCATCAGCGCCGCCACCTTGACGTTGCCGGCAGCGTCAATATCATGCGAACATATGCGGTAAGATTCAGTCCATTTCATAGTGTATAGGTAACTCCCTATTCAAAAATACATAAACGGGGGAGTTATAACTCCCCCGTTTGAAAAGATAAATTATGCCTTGCCGTTGGAACCGAGAACGTTAACGATCTTGTGTTCAACCATGTTTCTGATAGCTTCGCGGGCGGGCTTCAAGTACTGACGGGGATCGAAGTGATCGGGATGCTCGTTGAAGTACTTGCGAACGGAAGCTGTCATAGCGAGACGGAGGTCGGAGTCGATGTTGATCTTGCAGACTGCCATCGAAGCTGCCTGTCTGAGCTGTTCTTCGGGAATGCCGATAGCGCCAGGCATGTTGCCGCCGTTTTCGTTAATGAGCTTAACGAATTCCTGCGGAACGGAAGAAGAACCGTGGAGAACGATCGGGAAGTTGGGAAGACGGCGGGAAACTTCTTCGAGAATGTCGAAGCGAAGCTGAGGCTCTGTGCCGGGCTTGAACTTGTATGCGCCGTGAGAAGTACCGATAGCGATAGCGAGAGAGTCACAACCCGTTGCGTGAACGAATTCTTCAACCTCTTCAGGCTTCGTGTAGGAGGAATCCTCAGCGGAAACGTTAACTTCATCTTCAACGCCTGCGAGAGTACCAAGCTCAGCTTCAACGACTACGCCGTGAGCGTGAGCATACTCAACTACCTGCTTTGTGAGAGCGATGTTGTCCTTAAAGCTCTTGGAGGAGCCGTCGATCATAACGGAGGTGAAGCCACCGTCGATGCAGGACTTGCAGAGCTCGAAGCTGTCGCCGTGGTCGAGGTGAACTGCGATGGGAAGATCGAAGCCTGCGGTTTCCTGAGCGTCGATGATAGCGGCTTCGATGAGCTTCATGAGGTATGCGTGCTTAGCATAGCCGCGAGCGCCCTTACTTACCTGAAGAATAAGGGGGGACTTCTGCGCGATAGCAGCTTCGGTGATACCCTGGATGATCTCCATGTTGTTTACGTTGAAAGCACCAACAGCGTAACCGCCGTTATAAGCCTTCTCGAACATTTCTTTCGTTGTTACGATTGCCATTTTATATCTCCTTAAAATGTTATTAAAAGAAATCACATACATATATATTTTAATACATTATAAAGGAAAAATCAAGTACGAGTGAGAATATTAACAAAAAATATGTTTTTGCCTGAGTGCAAAAAACGAGGGCACATCCGAATGGATGTGCCCTATACTGTTACCAACCTCTGATTTTACCCCAATCGTGGGCTTTGATCCTGTCGTAGTCATCTTTTGTGATCTTGAGTATCGTTCCGTGCTTGAAGCCGTAGGGGAAGCGGAAGCTCTCGTCAGCGCGGCTGAAGTCGCCTGCGGCGAGGCTGTCCGCAACGAAGGGGACGTACCCTTGACCTGCGCCCGATGCGCCGTAAAAATCGATGAACAGACACCATCTGCCGTCGTCGAGCTTAACCGCCGTCGGCGCTTCGTAAAGACCGCGCTGTACTCCTTCGCGTTCCATTGCCTCGTCAAAGGCGGTGACTCTTTCGTAAGGACCCGTCACGCTGTCGGCGACCATAAGCACGACTCTGTTCGGCGAGCAATGATTTTTGACGAACATATAGTATTTGCCGTCTTCCTCGTATATGGCAGAGTCAATGATCTCGCCTTCGGGGTTTTTGTAAAGGATCTCAGGGGAAGAATAAGTTTTGAAGTCCTTCGTTCGCGAATACCAGATCGCCTTGGGCCCGAAATCGTTCGATTTGTGAGATGCGGAGTAATGAACGATGTAATCACCCTCTTTTTCGTCAAAGATGATGTCCGGAGCCCAAAGACAGCCGAAGTCCTCATCCCCGATCTTTACGAGCTTTTGCTCGCTCCAATGAACGAGGTCGTCGGATTCCCAGACGGCAAGGCACTTGCTTCCCTCGCGGGAGACTTTGTCCCAGAACTGACGTCTGTACCGTCTCATGTTGTATGCAAGGCTCAGGTCCGTTGCGAGTATGTAATATTTGCCGTCGAGGACGGAGTGTGTGATCGTGAAATCACGAACGCCTTTGTCTCCGTAGTAAGCCCACATCAGCGGTCTGCCGTCGTTTACGGCTTCCCAGTTGAAGCCGTCGAGGCTGAGAGAGAATCTGACCTGCTCGCCTTCGGGCGTGGACATTTCGCGGAAATGGACGAATAAATAAGCACTGCTCATAGTGTTTCTCCTTATATAAGTAAAGCGCCAACAACGTGGCGCTATAAGGCGCTGTAGCGCCATAAAAATTACGATGCCCCGCCGCAGCCGTGTAACACGGCGATTAGAAACCCTGCTCTCGCAAGGCTGGTATATCCTCTCTTCGGCTTTTGAGCTTCCAACGTCCGCCGCAGAATGCAGCGGGAGGCCTGCATCGACACCGAAAGAAGCCGGATCCCATTTATTCTATTCGTGGGTTTAAATAACCGAGCTATCACGCACCGGGCAGAGCATTATAATTGCTGTATATGTAAGCGCATCTTGCTTACGTATCTATTTTATCATATAACAGCCGATTTTAGTATCGGTAATTTTTACAAAAGCGAATGATGATTTTTGTGTAAAAGACACAAAGAGCCCGAGGTTTTTTCTCGGGCACACGTGTTATTCAGCCGCTCGTTCGGGCAGCTCAAAAACTGCCGTGGCTATGTATGGTGTGGGAGTATTTTCAGCTACATTATATGATATGTCAAGTCCGTAGAATGAAAATATCATCATATATTTTCCGGCAGGCATATCGGCTTCATCTTCGAGCGTTATCTGCCAAAACTCAATGTGATGGGAAAAATTAAGTGTTTCGGCGGGAGCAACGGTAGTTGTGATGTCAACCTCTTGAACATTTTTTCTGTTTGGATAGCAGACCCACTGTCCGTTATCAAACCGATATAACTTACAGTACCAATCGTTTGACGTGCTGAGCTCGATGGGGGAGTTGTTTGTCAGAGAGATATCAAGAAAGCCTTTCTCTACATATCGCGAGGTGTCAACGGAAAGCGAAACGAGAGGTTGACTTGCGTTTGTATTGTCGTTTTCATCAGAGCAGGAAACAAAGGTCAGTATAAGTGCGGCTAAAGCTATTATAAAAGAGATTTTCAGACAGCGAATTCTTTTTTTCATAGAAGTTTCCTTTCGAGAAATATAATAATTGGAAAAGTCATAATACCGACGCTGACAATTTCTTTACCATAATAATATTATAAATTATTTTGACAGTATTATCAAACCCCATAATCCGACGCATTGACAACGGCGCAAAAAAAGACTGCAGCACCTGAAGTAGCAGGTGCTGCAGTTCATGTTTGTTTATTCAGCTATTTCAACTTCTGCATCGGGAGCGTTCTTTTTAACGGAATCAATGCCGCTTTCGCAGCTCGACTTTGCCGCGTATCCTTCGGATACGGCGATGATTTCACTGTTTCTTGCCGTCAATCTGAAGCGGAATTCACCTGCAAGGTCGATGTACTCTTCAAACTTCGGGTTCTTGAGAACGGGATAATCGGGAGCGCTCTGATCTTCGATCTGTGCCTTGGGAGCGTTCTTCTTTACGGATTCGATGCCGTTTTTGCATGCTTCAATGGTGGTGTATACTTCGGATGTAGCGATCACCTGACCGTTAGTAGCCTTAAGGTCGAACTTATAGCCGGTGTTTGTCTCTTTAATAACGAACTTGCCCATGATGGTCTCCTTTGTAGGTGAGATTTTGTTAATTAAATTCTATCACAGAGGTCGTGTCAAATCAAGTATTGACAGAATAAATAAAATCTTAAACGCTGTATAATAAGAAAAAACGTGCGGATTCACAATAGAGTCCGCACGTTTTGCCCGATTATTCTTCGTCGTAGTCGATGTCTTCGAAAAGCTCCGTGTCGAAAATGTCCGCAACGCGGTCGAATTCGTCGTCGTCCATGATGGTGGTGAGAATGGCTTCGCCATCTTCATCAGCCTCAAGGCGGAGGATAACGTATTCTTCTTCATTTCCAACGGGAACGAGTGCGTAGTATGTCACGCCGTCAACTTCGGTCGTGCCTGCAATCTCGTAAACGCTTTCGTTGCCTTCTTCGTCTGTCAGGGTAACAACGTCGCCCTCTCTGTATTCTTCGTTTGCCATTATATTGTTTCCTTTCGGTCAGATTTTTTTATTAATAACATTATAGTATTATAAATTTGTGCCGATGTCAAGAGTAACTTGTCGTCGCGTCACAAGAAAGCGCCGTCACGAATCTCCGTTTTCCGACGCGCCGCGCAAATTATGTGCACAAATATCCGAAAGCGGACATAAGTCACACTTAGGCGACCTTGCCGAACAAATATCGCGTCCGAAAAGAACGAGCCTGTGGCAAAAGTCCGTCTGCACTTCGGGTGCGATCAGCTCGCAGAGGATCTTTTCCGCTTTTTGCGGATTTGACATTTCCTCGGGATACATTCCGAGCTTGCCGCAAATGCGGATACAGTGCGTGTCGGTAACGACGCCGGGGATACCGTAAACGTCGCCGAGAATGAGGTTTGCGATCTTTCTGCCGACACCGGGAAGCGACAGGAGTGATTCCATATCATCGGGGACGGTGCCGCCAAAGCGTGAAATGATATCAGCGGACATATTTTTTATGTCCTTAGCTTTCATGCGGTAAAGTCCGCAAGACTTTACGAGAGCTTCGATCTCGTGAAGCTCAGCGTCAGCCATGGACTCTGCCGTCGGAAACCGAGCGAACAGCTCACGCGAAGTGACGTTCACCCTTGCGTCTGTGCACTGCGCCGAAAGGCGCGCCATAACGAGCAGACGCCACGCGTCACCGCCATGCTCAAGCGAACAGACAGCGTCGGGGTAGCGGTCAGCGAGCCGCCGCACCGCCTCCGCCATAACGCGGAGCTTTTCTTCTTTTGTGTACTCGTTCATTTATTCCTCCGCATCCGCCGCAGGCGCGATCGTGAGATCAAAATACTCAGTGAAGGCGTCGCGGACCGCCATGCCTGCCCACGCACCCTTCGCACCCCGTTCAATAACGCAGGTCGCAACGATTTCAGGATCGTCAAACGGTGCGAATCCAACGAAAACGGCGTTGTCGCTCTGATTGCTCGTCGTCTGAGCCGTACCCGTTTTACCGCCGACCTTGATCGGATAATTGTCGAAGAGCGTTGCTGTCGTTCCCGATTCAACAACGGTCTGCATTGCGTTCAGAATGACCTGAACGTTGTCCTCCGACACGTCAATTTCGCTTAAAACCGACATGGGAGATCTATATATGATTTCCTTTGTACCGTAAGTTCTGACGCAGTCGAGGATGTGAACGTTATAGCGAACGCCGCAGTTGATGAGTGCCGACATATAAACGCTGATCTGAAGCGGTGTGAAGATGTTGTCGGACTGACCGATAGCGGCAGCAAGGGTATCACCGGGGTTCCAGCCGTCAAGACCGTTTTCGGTCCTGTAATCGGGACCCGCAAGCGCACCCGTTTTTTCGGGCAGCTCAATTCCCGTCGCTTCTCCGAGCCCGAAGGCGCGGCAGTATTCGTTCATGGTTTCTATCGTGAGAAGTCTGCCGATCTCGTAGAAAAAGTAGTTGCACGAAACCTTGATCGCTTCGGAAATGTTGATTTTGCCGTGATTTTGCTCTTTGGATACGTAAAGCCAGCAACGCGGTGTGTATCCTGATGCGGCGTAATAATCATAACGTCCGAGCGTTTCAATTACGGTTTTCGGCTTGACGATCTGTTCGGAGAGAGCCGCCGCCGCAACGGCGGGCTTGAAGGTCGAGCCGGGAGGGTACGTGCCTTTGAGGGCACGGTTATATAGCGGCGCGTCTTCGTCGAGCAGAAGATCACCGATATCCTCGCGGTACGTGGAAAGATCGTACGTCGGGTATGAAGCGAGCGCTTTTACGGCGTTCGTTTTTACGTCAAGCACCGTCAGGGCGCCTGCGTTTGCGTCCTCGCCGTTCAGCTCCTCGCCGCTTGCCTCTGCGCGCTCGTGAATGTACTCAATATTGTCTAGAAGCGCTTTTTCAGCGGCGCGCTGAAGGTCAATGTCTATCGTCAGATAAACGTCATAGCCCGCGACGGGCTCTTTCGTGATCTCTTGGGAGATGATGTTGCCGTACTCGTCTTCAGTTATGGTCATCGTGCCGTCGATGCCGTGAAGATATTCTTCAAACGCAAGCTCAACGCCGTCGACGCCGACGATGGCGTCGTACTTATATCCCATTGATGTGTAATACTCAAGGTCTTCGGCGGTCTGTATCTTGCCCGTTCTGCCAAGGATATGCGACGCAACGCCGGGCTCACAATAAACCCGGTTTGCAACGACGGAAACGGCAAAGCCGCGCAGCGAGCCCTCTTTAAGATGCGTAACGAGGGCGATGTCGGCGTCGGTCAGGACAGTGTACGGATTGCTTGCGGAAAAATCGCGCGATTCCATGTCGTAGCGCAGGCGGAGTATAAAGTCTGCCGTTTCTCTGTCATATAACAACTCGCCTTCTTTGTCAACGATACCGTAACGGACGGCGAGCTGTTCAACGATGGTATCCAGTGACACGGACTTCGGCCCGTCGCTCATCATGATGCCGAGCGCATAAAGCTCGCGTCCGAAGTCATCGGATGCGAGTGAATTTTCAAAGATAGACAGCGCGTAAGGATGAACCTCGCCTTCGATGATGGTTCCGATCTCCTCAAGTCCTATCATTGAAAGAAAACGCAAAAAACGGGACCTGTTTGCCGTCACCTCTAAAAATTCATCGTCAAGGGTGTAGTCAGGATAAATTCCGATTGCGGGGAAGGAGATCGCAGAAAGCGAATATTCTGCGTCGGCGCTGTTTATTTTTTCGTATATTGCAAGCAGATTTTCATTCAGCTCGCTGTTGGACGAGGGAAGTGTCCCTCGGTCGAGAAGAATGCTGTATTTATATTCGTTTTTGATAAGCGGTTTACCGTTACAGTCGTAAACCTCGCCGCGTTGTGCCTGTATCGCAACGGTACGTGTATGTGTTTCCGAAGCGATAAATTCATAAAAATCGGGGTCAGCGATCTGAATATTTATCAGACGCGCGGAAAAAACGAGGGAGATGAGGATAAAAAGCAGCACAAGCGACCACAAGCGTAACACGTGCCGTTGATTCATTTGTTCCCTCCTATAGTTAGTTTTGTTAAGAGTAATTTTGTGTCAGGATCAGTCGAGTCCCGGCTTTTTCACCTCTTCGCCGCGGAAGATCCGCCATACGATGCACAACAGAGCCGCGGGCAGGGGCGATATTATAAGCGTTGAAGCGAGCTCGGGCAAAAGGACGTGAGGAATGACGACGGAGATGTCAACGATAGCCCACGTGAGCACGATGTAGATGAGAGTTGTAAAACTGCGTACGACGCCAACGCCGACGTCGCAGATCAAAAATAAAAGTATCGATTTTTTGTAGTAATCAGTGGCAATGATGCCTGCGAAGTATCCGACGCACATATAAACGAGCGGCAAAAGTGTGATACCCGTCGTTGCGAGCGCTTCGACCACAAAACCCAGAATAACGCCGAAAATGGCGCCTGCGCGCTCATTTTCGAACATACCTATCATGGCAACGGTAACGATGAGAATATCGGGGACGGAGCCGAACGGACGCAGGCGCGAGAAAAACGATACCTGCAAAAGAATGAGAAAAACGCACAAAACGGCGTAAACGCAGTATTTGACGACCTCGGATACCGTGACACCCGAGCTATACTTGCCGCCAACGGTGATGGCGGCTTTGTTTTTCAGAAAATACGATATTTGAGAGCGTATAGCGGCAAAAGTTCCGCCGACGGCGGATGTTTTGCCGCTCGCTTTTTTATTCGACGACGGTTTCATACGATTTGATAACCATAACACGGCTGATGTTTTCAAGATCCGCCGACGGACGCACGTATGCGATAATGGATCGGCTGTAGCTGTCGTATTCTATCGATTCAACGATGCCGATAACGAGTCCGCGCGGGTAGATGCTGCCAAGACCGCTCGATATGATCCTGTCACCGACGGCGACCTCGGAATCGGAGGCGAGATGGATCAGCTTGCAAAGCCCCTCCTCGCGCATATTGTGGTCACCTTCGAGCAGACCAAGCTCGCCCGTGCGTTCGACGCAAGCGCCAACGGCGGATGCGGATTCAATGATGGTCAGAACCTTGCTCCAGTTGGAACCGACCTCCGTAACGTAGCCGACGATGCCGCTTGACGTGATGACGGGCATATCGGCGGTGACACCGTTTTCGGCGCCAACGTCGAGGGTGAATACCGTCATGTAGTTGCCGACCTCTCGGCCGACGATCTCTGCCATCGCAAAGTCATAATCGGTGTGCTCGCGCTTGATCTCAAGGTAGTCGTAGAGCCATTTATTCGTCTGTTCGATCTCGTCGATGCGGTAATATTTGTCCTCAAGCTCTTCGATTTTGGCACGCAGCTCTTCGTTTTCGGCTTTTATCCGATCGAATTCGGTGAAATATTCCGTAAAGCCAACAAAAGCGTTCGTCACGTGCGTCATTCCGTTTTGAAGAGGAGAGAATACCGATGCGACGGCACCCCTGACATAATCGGAAAGTCCCATGAGCGAAAGCACCGAGGGCACGATAACAGCCGTCAGCGCAATACACAGCATTATTAAGAAAAACTTACTTTTGAAAAACTTTCTCATATGGTTGAGGTTCCTTAAAAATTTTAGTAGGACGGGGCTTGCCCCCGCTTTTTTATCTTGTTCGGTACTGTATCGCGCCGGCGAATTTGTCTTCCGCCTCAAGAACTCTTCCGATGCCGATGGCGACTGAATCAAGCGGATGCTTCGGACGGAGCACACGGATTCCCGTGACGCCGGACAAAAGAACGTCAAGGCCTGCAAGAAGGGCGCCGCCGCCCGTCAGCATGATGCCGTTATCGTAAATGTCGCCCGAAAGCTCGGGAGGTGTTGCTTCAAGCGTTGTGCGTAGTGCGTCAACGATGTGTGAGACGGGCTCCGTTATCGCTTCGCGGATGTTGGCGGAGTTGATCGAAACGGTTGCAGGTAGACCCGAAAGCAGGTTTCTGCCGCGCACGTCCATATTGCCGCGATCGGCGATGGGGTGGATCGATCCGATGTTTTTCTTGAGCTGCTCAGCGGTAGCGTCGCCGATGAGCACGTTGAACTTGCGGCGCAGATAGTTGACGATGGCTTCGTCAAGCTCGTCGCCCGCAACGCGGAGAGAATTTGAAAGCACGATGCCGCCGAGAGAGATGACGGCAACCTCGGTCGTACCCCCGCCGATGTCGATGATCATGTTTCCGCGAGCACCGCCAATCTTAAGGCCTGAGCCGATGGCGGCGGCGATGGGCTCCTCTATCAAAGCGACGCTCTGCGCGCCTGCCTCAAGCGTTGCGTCCTCCACGGCGCGCTTTTCAACTTCCGTGACGCCGTAGGGAATACAGATGACGACGCGCGGGCGCGTCAGCATCGTGTTGCCCGAAACTTTCTTGAAAAATTGATGCAGCATAGCTGCCGCAACATCGAACTCGGCGATAACGCCGTCCTTGAGCGGACGCATCGCCGTGATGGAACCGGGCGTTCTGCCTAGCATAAGTTTTGCGTCGGAGCCGACGGCAACGACCTTACCTGTTCTTGCCTCGATCGCAACGACGGAAGGCTCGCGCAATACGATGCCCTTGCCCTTTACGCAAACGAGGGTGTTAGCTGTTCCGAGGTCTATTCCAATACTTCTTGACATTTGTTGATGCAGTGCGGCATAAGCCGCAAATCCTTTCAGTTAGTAGCAATGTTGAGTTTGAGTATATCAACACCGTGTCGGCGCAAAAGCGCTGCTGTGAGCGCTTTGGGCATACCCGTTACGTTAAAGTAATCGCCGATGATACCGTCGACGAAAATACCTCCGAGTGACTGTATTCCGTACGCTCCCGCCTTGTCGGTGTGTTCTTTCGTTTTGATGTAATCGTCTATTTCGTCTTCGTCGATCTTGCGGAAGCTCACCTCCGTTACCTCAACGTCAACGGTCACGTTGCCGTCGGACACAACGGCGACGCCCGTATAAACGAAGTGGCTCTTGCCGGAAAGCATACGAAGAATGCGCTTTGCATCTTCGTCATCCTTCGGCTTGCCGAGAATGATGCCGTCATCGGGCAAATAAACGATGGTGTCGGCTCCGATGACGATAGCGGCGGGGTTTCCGGCGGCAACAGCCGTTGCTTTTCGCTCTGCAAGCAGGCAAACGGCGGCGTCGGGCGCGGTGCCGTCGGGAATGGATTCATCCGTGTCCGTGACGGTCACGGTGAAATTAAGTCCGAGCGACGCGAGCAGGTCGCGCCGTCTCGGTGATTTTGACGCGAGTATGATCTCTTTTTTCATTTGATTCCCGTTGAACCGAAGCCGCCCGCTCCGCGTTCGGTTTCGTCAAGCTCGTCAGCTTCGATGATGGCGGCGGCATAAACGGGCATCAGCATAAGTTGTGCTATTCTGTCGCCGGGGGCGACGTCGAACGGCTCGCCACCGTCGTTTTTGAGACCGACGCGAACTTCTCCTCTGTAGTCGGAGTCAATGACGCCGATGCCGTTGGCAAGGCAGATACCGCGCTTGAACGCAAGTCCGCTTCTCGCTGATACGATGGCAACGGTGCCCTCGGGTGCCGCGATGGCAAGTCCCGTTGGGATCGAACGGATCTCGCCTTTGGGGATCGTTATTATCTCATCGCCGCAGTAGCGCAGGTCGAGCGCGGCGGCGCCCGCTGTTGCATATTCGGGAATTACGGCATTGGGCGAAAGACGCTTTATTTGTAAAGTCATATTCGATTTCATATTGTGTGATCCTTTATTTGAGTCGTCTTATAGGGAATTTTGCCTCACTTTGACTTTTGTAAGCCGAAATGACGGCATCGACCTCTTTTGCACTTTCCGTTGTGAACATGAAGTGATGCACGTCAGCACCTGCCACGGCGAGTCTGTCGGGCTTGTCCGCCATGTAGATCGGCACGCTGTTATAGATGACGTTGCGGCATCCAGCAATCGAACGAATGGGAAATTCCGCGCCCATTCTGTCTTTGAGAGATACGTTTTTGTCTCGGCAAATACACTCATCACCGCTGACGGCGCGCACGATACAGCGTTCCGTCGTCATGATCGGTATTCTGCCGTAAACGGTCACGGCGGTTTTGAAGCGGTGCGATATATCACGCATTTGCGGCAGCGTCAGCTCGGGTGAGAGCGTGACGGTGTCGGCACCTGCGTTGACGGACGCAAGAGCTGAATGCGAATTGTTGACGTTACAGCGATAACCTGCGACGATCTCTAACGGCAAACCGTAAAGGAGCGCTATTTGCGCAGGATCGGCAATGATGGCGCGAACGGCGCCGCAACTGACGGCGCGTTCGATGGCGGCGCGAACGCCGTCGACCTCATCGTCGTAAATGACGGGCGGCAGAACGATACCGTCCGCGACGGAGGCGCCGCCTTTGGCGGCGCTGTTGAAAGCGTCGAGCGGCAGATAGATATGCGAAAAATATGCTTTTGCCTCCTCGGTTACGGCGTCGGCAGAGAGAAACTCCGCGGAAAGCGTGACGCGCGAGGCTTTTTTAGCGGCAGGCAAGCCTTCTGTTACGTCCCCTTCGGGGAGAGTGCGGGCACAGCGGCTGACCTCGCCAAGCGCCGATACGGCGCGACGGCGAAGCTCGTTGAGCGCCGACGCGGGAAGCATGATCCCGTCACCGACGGTGACGGAAATTTGTGCGCCGTCGGCGGTGTAGGGAGTGCCGCCGAGCTTACAAAGCTGGGTGGCGGCATACTGTTCTGTCATAGGGCGCGTTTTTGCTATTTCGGGCACGGGACCTGTGACGGTGACGCGCTTGTGCGCCGTTTGGACAGTTAAGGTGGATGGCGTATCGGGCAAAAAGTTTGCCGAAAGAGAGATGATCTTCACGGGCGACGGCGGTGGCACGTCGGATTCGGTGCTTTTCGTCACTGCTTTATCGGCATCGGTACGGATGCCGAGCATGGAGTTCGGATTGTTCTTTCCCCAACCCGTGAAAAATCCGTCCGTGAAGCCGGAACGCGAAAACGCGCGTGAAAGCTCTGCCATTTCCTTGGCAGTAGCGTTGCGGCGTTCGTCAAGCAAACGTCGGTATACGGACGTGACGCGGTAAACGTAGTTGGGCGACTTCATTCGCCCCTCGATCTTAAGCGAGGTTACACCGAGCGAAGAGATGTCAACGATGTGATCTGCAAGGCACAGATCCTTCGGTGATAGCGGATACGAGCCGTTATAGTGCAGGCGGCAAGGCTGGGCGCACTCACCTCTGTTTCCGCTTCTGCCGCCAATGAGTGATGACATTAAGCATTGTCCCGAAACGGAAACGCAGTTTGCACCGTGAACGAACATCTCAATGTCGATCGGGGACGATGCGCACAGCGTTTTTATGTTGCTGCGTGACGTTTCACGCGCAACGACCATGCGCGAAAAGCCGAGCGATGCGAAATATTCGGCATCGCGCAGGCTGTGTCCTGTCGCTTGCGTCGATGCGTGCAGCTCAAAGTCGGGGAAGTATTTATGTATCAGCGACGCTAAGCCCAAGTCGGCAACAATGAGGGCGTCAACACCTGCGGTGTAGAGCGATTCGGCAACGCGAAGCGCATCATATAGCTCGCGATCGTAAAGCTGAGTGTTAAGCGTAACGTGAACTTTGACTCCGTGAGCGTGACAAAGCGACAGCGCCGATTGAAGCTCGTCGCCGTCAAAATTCTTTGCATTCATTCTTGCGTTATATGAACCGACGCCGAGATAAACGGCGTCGGCGCCTGCGGCAACGGCGGCACGGAGCGCCTCAAACGTGCCTGCGGGAGATAAAAGCTCGGGAGTCTTGCAGTCTTTATTTCGCATCAGCTTCGAGCTTTGCGCGAAGCTCCTGATTTTCGGACTTGAGTCTGTTTACGTTTGCAGTATAAAGAGCGACCTGTGCTTCAAGGTTCTTGATCTTCTTTTCGGATCTGATTTTTTCGCAGCAGTAATCAAGCGCGGAAAGGATGGCGGCTTCGATTTTGGAGCAGTTGAGATTTTTCTGTGTCATGCCTAAAATGCGGCGGTCGAGCTCCTCAACCACGTATCTTACAAAGTCCTCGTTTTCATCTGTCTTGACCGTCATGGCGATGCCGGCAACTTCGATATCGTACTTTTCCATTTGCTTTACACTCCTATATCAAGAATATTTTCACGCCGCGGCACATTTAACCCGATATAATGGGCTTGAAATTTGACCGCACGTGTTTTATAATAGATACAATACTCCCATTATGAGAGCATATATATCTATTATAATATAATTGAAGCAACTTTGGAATAGATTTTGTAAATTTTTTAATAAGAGAAAGTGACGTAGACGTCGGTCTATGGAAAATATGAGGGTTAATATGGAAAAATTAAAAAGAGTTATACTTTGTAAATACGGAGAGGTCGCGCTGAAGGGCGCAAACCGTCCGCAGTTTGAGCAGATCATGATGACGGACCTGCGTCACAAGGCGAAGCGCGTCGGCAATTTTGAGATCTACGCCGCGCAGAGCACCGTTTACGTTGAGCCGCTTGACGAAGAATCCGACATCGACGAAATGCTTGAGGAAGCGAAGCACACCTTCGGCTTTTCGGGGCTGACGATCGCGGCTGTTGCCGAAAAAAATATTGATGACATCAAGCGCGTCGCGCAGATATATCTGCCACAGTTTTTGCGCGGAGACGTATCGTTCCGCGCCGAAGCGAAGCGCGCCGATAAGCGTTTCCCTATGAAGTCGCCCGAGATCGCCGGCGAGGTCGGCGCGGCGCTTTTGGAGGTCATGCCGAATCTGCGCGTTGACCTTAAGAATCCCGATGTCACCGTTTCCGTCGAGATCCGCGAACGCGGTGCATATATCCATGCAGATCAGATCCGCGGCGCGGGCGGCTTGCCGCTCGGAAGCAACGGACGCGGAATGCTGCTCTTGTCGGGCGGTATCGACTCGCCCGTCGCAGGCTTTATGATCATGAAGCGCGGTGTTATCGTCGATGCGGTCCATTTTGAAAGCTTTCCGTACACGAGCGAGGAAGCGCGCGAAAAGGTGCTTGAGCTTGCACCGATACTTACCGAATACTGCGGCTCAATGAGGGTGCATGTCATCTCCGTCACCCACATTCAGGAGGAGCTGCGCGACAAATGCGATAACGATTACTTCACGATTTTGCTCCGCCGCTTCATGATGAAGCTTGCGGAACGCACCGCCGTCGCAAACGGCTCAATGGCTCTCATCACGGGCGAGAGCCTCGGTCAGGTCGCAAGCCAGACGATGCAGGCGATCGCCGTCACCGATATGATGTCGTCGATCCCCGTTCTCCGTCCCTGCATCGGCATGGATAAGGAGGACATCATCGACATCTCACGCAAGATCGGCGCTTATGAAACGTCGATATTGCCGTTTGAGGATTGCTGTACCGTCTTCACGCCGCCGCATCCGAGAACACGTCCCGAGATAGGCAGAGTTCTTGAGCAGGAGTCGAAGGTGGACTTTGACGCATTGTGCGAGGAGGCATGGGAATCCCGCCGTTTGTTCGTCGTCCGCAGAGGACAAGAACCGAAGGAATTCACAGGTCAAGCCTGATGCTTGATTACTGAATCAGATATAATGTCGAAATAAAACAAGGCAGTTTCATATAAGAAACTGCCTTGTCTTTTTATTATTATGTTGACTTGCGAGCCGATTATTTCTCCTCTGCTTTTGGAGCATTCATCGCGCGGCGGCGACGCTTCGCTTTGGAGGCGATCACGATTATTATGATCACGATGATGGCGGCGGGGATGATGAGGAAGGGTGTTGCCGCGACAAAACCGATCACGAGTGCCTCTAATATTTCAACGAATGCGTTGATGGAATCGGAGAACGCTTCCGCGATACGCTCACCGAACGTGGGCTCTTCCGTGATGATCGGTTCGGGCTCCGTCAGCTCGATGACCTCACGGAGCGTGAGCGTCACGGTCGAGTACGCAACGAGCGAATCGTACTTGTTGAGCGTGCCCGTGTAGGATTCGATCTGATAAAGCACGTTTGACAGAGCATTGTCAATGATGAGTATCTCGTCCATGGTGTCTGCTTTTTCAAGCAGCGCCATGTAGCGGTCGCGCTGTGCTTCGAGGGAAGCAAGGCGCGCTTCGATGTCGTAGTAGGATTCGGTCACGTCTTTTGTGTCCGTCAGAAGCGAGATCACGTTGCCGACTTCGTCGATGGAGCCCGAAAATTCGTCAAGTCTATCTGCGGGAATGCGGAAAACGAGCTTTGCCGAACGCGAACCGACGCCGTATACGTCTTTGCCCGATTCGTTTGACGATTCGATGTAGCCGCCTGCGGCTGCGGCACGGTCCTTGATCTCGTCAAGAGCCTTATCATATTCGAGCGATTCCATCGTTATTGTGACGTATTGGATGCGCTTGCGCGCCGTTTCCGTTACGGCATCGAGCGAGCCGACACCGCTGCCTGAATCTTCCGTTTCGGGCGCACCCTCGATATAGTCGCCTGCGGGCTTATCTTCGTAGCCGTAATCGTAGTCGCCGTCCACTGCGTCGTCCATGGCACCGCCGTAATAATTGTCGGATTCGCCCTTGTTGGGGACACCGAGCTGTTCGGCGGAGCAGGACGCGAGAACGGACGCGATGAGTATCACAGCTGTCAGAATGATGAATATGCGTTTTTTCATTGTAGTTACCTCCGTGCCGCCGATGGCGGCGAAATTCGGGATTAATTTCGGTTTTCTGATTATATAGACGAGGGCAGCCGCGGAAATGTTCCCGGATTTTAGAAAAAAATTTCTTTTTACAAAATAATTGTTGCTTATGACGTGGGGGGATATGTTATACTCATACTGTAAACCGCACAGGAGGTGCCCGTATGCAGATAAAAAAAGCCGCCGAGGCGGCGAGTTTGACGGAACGCGCCGTCAGGCTTTATGAAGAGCGCGGACTCATATCGCCCGTCCACATAGATAAAAACGGACGTGACTTCCGCGAGTATTCGGATGCTGACGTTCTAAAGCTAAAAACGATCGCGTCTTTGCGGCGTGCGCTTTTCACGATTGACGAAATAAAGGAAATGACTAATTGCCCCGAGCGTATCCCTGCCGTTGTCGCGTCGCACCGCGAGCGTATGCACGCGGATTTTGCAAATTTATCGTATCTTGTGACGCACATCGACAGAGTTAATGAGGAGGCGGTACAGTCAACGGAGGCGCTGGCGGACGCGATTTTTTCGTCCCCGTCGCGCACTGAGCGCACCGACGCCGAGCCGACCGAGGAGGAAAAGATCCTTTTCTCCGAGCAATACGAGAAAATATACGAAAAATACTTTTCCGAAAACACGGGCTGGGAACGCAGATATGACGTTTCGCTTCGTGTCAGAAACTTTTTTGACGGACTGTCCTTTGGCGTTCACGTTACACGCAAGGCGCTTGTCATTTGCGGATATGCTCTACTCGTTATCGTCGCGGGGCTTTTGATACTTTATGGTGTTGCTGACGTTACAAACGTCGAATACGAGCTTAAAGGATACTCTTTTTACGTCGGTGACCCCGAAACGCGTGAGCCTGCCTCCATACGCATCGAGGGCAGATACAAGGATTACGTTTTACGCGAGGACACCTTTGAGGGGATCATTTACGTCGACGGTTACGTTGACGACGTGGAAAAGGTCTCATATCGCCATAGCTTTTTCGTTTCCGAAAAGAGCGGCATCCGCACAAGCTATGCCGTGTCAAAGGATGAGCTGATCGTGCGTCACGATACAGAGCTTGTGCACTCCGACCACGCATATACTGCGGACGGCGTGCCATGCCTACTCCGAGTACTCGGTTCGTTTAATGAGGACTTTGAGCTGCAGTGTGCCACCGTTATGGTTTATTCGCAGCACGATAACATACCGGGCAGCTATACCTGGGATGACGCAAGCCGCGTCATCTGCACGTCATTTACGGATCCCGACGAAGCGTACAACCTTTTTATAAGAATGAACGAATAGTATTTTGTGTCACAATATCATCTCCGACTTCGTAAACTGATAATAGACTCGCATGAAATATTTTATGCGGAGCGGTTAATTGTCAGCTTGGCGGTCAATAATACTATTGCGGCCGCAAATAAGTCTAAAAACGGAGAAAACACAAAATGAACGGTGTCAGAAGAGGAGATATATACTATGCTGACCTGTCCCCCGTCGTGGGCTCGGAGCAGGGCGGCGTCCGTCCCGTTCTGATAATACAGAACGATGTGGGCAACAGATATTCGCCGACGGTCATCGCCGCCGCAATCACAAGCAAAATGAGCAAAACGCACCTGCCGACGCATATTGACATAACGTCTGCCGAGGCGGGACTTTCGAAGGATTCTGTGATCCTTGCCGAGCAGATACGAACGCTTGACAAGCGTCGCTTGCGTGAGCGGATCGGGCACCTCGATTCGGTCTGCATGAGCGAAGTCGATGCGGCGCTGTCCGTCAGCTTCGGACTCGGCGTACCGAGTGCCACGACCGCATACGGAGGCGTCGCCGGCGGCACGGGGATAACGGGAGCTTTGTAAAACGATACTGAAACTACATACGCGGAGAGGTTGACCTCTCCGCGTTATGTTTTTTGTTTTAATTTTATACGAATCCGCGGAAGCCCTTGCCGATGATCTCGCTTGTGTTCGTTATCATGATGAAGGCGCTCGGTTCGGCTTCTTTAATATAATTGCGGAGCTGGATTGCTTGGCTGCGATTCATAACGGTCATGACGACCTTCTTCGCGCCTCCCGTAAACGCGCCTTTGGCTTCGTAAACGGTGGCATCGCGGTGCAGTACGTTGATGATGAAGTTGCAGATAGGTTCAGGATCGGTGCATACGATGTTGAAATATTTACATAGGTTGATGTTTTCAATAACGGTGTCGATAACGAGCGATTTTGCAAGGAAACCGCAGAGTGAGAAAAGTCCCGTTTTCACGCCGAAAACGAAGAAGGAACAAGCCACCGTCAGTGCGTCTGCGATGAGAAGTCCCGTTCCGATGTTAGCGCCCGTGTACTTTTTGATTATCATCGCGACGATGTCGGTGCCGCCGCTTGAGGCTCCTAAATTGAAAATGACGGCAGATGCAAGTCCGGGGATAAGGATCGCAAATATAAGCTCAAGCAGGGGCTCGTCGGTGAGGGGAGCCTTCATCGGGAAACAACGTTCAAAGAAAGCTATCAGGGCAGAGTAAAGCACGGTGACATATATGCTTTTGAAAGCGAACTGCCGTCCGAGAAAGATGAACGCAACGACAAGGAGCGCGGCATTCATAATTACGACGAGATTTGATGCCGTCATCGAGGTGATGGCGGAAAGCAGGATCGACATACCCGTAACGCCGCCGAATGTGAAATTATTCTGGAAACGGAAAACGTAAATACCGCCCGCAAGCATGACGGTGGCAACGGTCAGGAGCAGATATTGGCTGATGGTGCTTTTAAGCTTTGAGGCTTCCATAAAGGTGAACCGTCCGTGATTTTTTATAATTATCAGTGTCTTTTTGTAGTATATCACAGTTAACGGTGTCTTACAAGAAGAAAGAAGAATTTTTAAACGAAAGAGGCGGATAAATTGACGATTTTTATAGATTTATTCACGTCAATGTGGTATCATAAATAAAATACTGTAATACTGTAAAGGAGGTCCGACGTGATAAAGAGCCGCAATCGCAGAAATGAAATAAAAACGTATATAATGCTTGCCGCTGTGCTCGCAGTTTTTGCCGTTCTTGCCGTCGGGCTGATGTCTTTTATTTTCTATGGCAAGCAAGCGGATTCGATAATGCTCAACGTTCACGCCTCATCCCTTACGTCGGACGGAAGCGGCGATGCGCTTGCGAAGGTCGGCTACGGCGACTTATTCCATGTCGGCACGTGGGCGGAGCTTGATCTTCTTTTAAGCTCGGGTAACGTTTCGGCTTACTATGCGGCAAACAAAGCTGAGCCTGTCATCATGCTGGCGGACGGCATCACGATCGAGGGGGACGTTACGTTTGACTGCGGAGTTGAACTGTTCTTTCTCGGCTCGGCAAAGCTCGAGAACGGTGCGAAGATCATCATAAAAACAGCCGACGAATGCAGTATCGACGTCGTTACAAATCTGAATTATACTTGTTTTGACATTGAAGCACCGCGAGCGGAGCTGTTCTGGCACGGCGGCGACGTGCCGTTTATGTACGAGGTTGCACGATACATGAATGTCGCGGAATATAACGGCTCGCCCGTCACGGACGGCATAGACAAGCTCGGCGGCATCGGCACGGCAACGCTCGACGGCATTAAGCTTTATACGGGCAAAAAGAAAACGACGGAGGCTGACGCGGACGTTGTGATAAACGGCAACCTCATCACGCTTTATTATCCGTATGATTTTGACTATGCCGACGTCGGCGCGGCATATATCGACGTCATCTCCGACGGGGAGTGTACGTCTGACGAGTCGAAGCCGTTTGATCTGTCAAGCCCGCAGCTCATCACCGTTGCCGACGGCAACGGTGACACACGCACGTACCGTCTTACAGCAGAGCGGAAGAGCTACGGCATACCGGTTCTGTCGATTGATACGGACAGCGGTAATGATATCACCTCAAAGCTTGATTACGTCCGCGCAACGATGACGCTTGACGGAGAAAGCTACACGCTTGACGTGCGCGGACGCGGAAACGCATCGTGGCGCATTTTCCCGAAGCACGCATACCGACTGAAGCTTGACGAAAAAGCAAAGATCCTCGGAATGACGTCAAACCGCGACTGGGTGCTCGTTTCAAATTACGGCGACCCGTCGCTGATACGAAACAACGTCGCCTCCGATATGGCAAAATCGCTCGACGGACTCGGCTTCACGCCGACTCACACGGCGGTTGACCTATACATAAACGGGAAATATCAGGGGCTTTATATGATAGCCGAGAAGATCGAGGACGCAAACAGCCGCGTTGACCTCGGCGATCCTATCTATGATGAGGACGGCAACGTTTCTGACTTCGGATTTTTGCTTGAATTCGGCTGGGATTACGACAGCGAAAACGTATACGGCAAGGATTATTTCAATACCACCTACTGTAAGCGCGTCTACATAAAAGAGCCCGATATAACAGAGGCGAAAAACGATACGTATCAGTACATTTACGATTATATCAAGAGCGTGGATACGGCAATATCGAAGGGCGGCGATTGGCAATCGCTCATCGATGTTGATTCGTGGGTCGATTGGTTCATCGTCAACGAGCTGACGAACAACACCGAATGCGTTTTCTACCGCAGCTTATATATGTACAAGCCTGCGGGCGGAAAGCTGACGGCAGGGCCGATATGGGACTATGACATGGCGTTCGGCAATCACCTCGACGACATCAAGGGCTACGACGGCTGGGTGTCGGTCGATTCAACGTACGGGTATCTGTATCAGAACTGGATGTACTTCCTTTTGCGCGACGAATATTTCGTTTCGTGCATCAAATTGCGTTGGGCGGAGGTGAAGGATGAGCTCTTGCAAACAGCGCTTCAGTCAGTTGATGAAAACGCCGATATCATACGCGAGGCGCAGGTGAATAACTTCGCCGTATGGCCGAAGGTGCTCAAATATCAGGTCGGTGTCAGCACCGCGTCAACCCTCGTCCATACGTGGGAGGGACACCTCGACTACATCCGCGACTTTGTTAACGACAGATACGAGTGGATGGACAGTAGACTCACCCGAGAGGGCAGTATTTTAGACTGATGCATAACACCGTTCGGTTGCCGTATTCAAGGCGCGAAGCGAAGACGGCAGCATTGGAATTATATAGCAAATACAAGAAAAAAGTGCGAACACGGTGTTCGCACTTTTTTGTTATTAATGTGATCTGATATCAAGGTTGCGGTAGAATGAATCGGTCGAATCCCAACGGTAGATGATGTAGTAGGTTTCATCTTCGTCAAGTGTCGAAGTGAATGAAAGTGCGCCTCTGTCCGATTGTGGGATCGCGTTTTCGGTCTGCTCATTGACAAAAATACTATCACCGTCAAAGGCATCGGTGTAATAGGCGTACAGCTCCTCTATAGACATATCCGAGCTGACGAGGACGGCGGCGAAATACTGCATTTTGTTTCCGTTGCCCGTGAGATTGCCTGCGGCGCTGACGCTTTCGATAACGACGGTTCCGTCGGGAGGCGAAAGCGAGTATAGCTCGTCGGCAAGCACCTCGGCGGCTCGGTCGTTGATGGCGGGGACAGCCGCAAGCACACCGACAGTCAAGCCGATAACGGCGAGGACGGCAAATACGATGGCGATCGTGATCTTTTTCATGGCGAACCTTTCGTATAACGGTTTACTGCGGCGGTGCCGCATCATCGGATTCCTTTGTGATAAACTTCGTGTATTTGCCGAACCAGCCGATCTTGACCGTTCCGACAGATCCGTGACGGTTTTTTGCAATGATGATCTCGGCTTCTTCTTCGGCGGCTCCCGTCGTTTTGTAATATTCGCCGCGGTAAAGGAAGATTACCATGTCGGCATCCTGCTCGATGGCACCGGAGTCACGAAGGTCTGACAGCATCGGACGCTTGTCCTGACGCGATTCGGGGCCGCGCGAAAGCTGCGCACAGCAGATGACGGGCACGCCGAGCTCTTTTGCGAGAAGCTTCAGGTTACGCGAAATCTCTGCGACCTCCTGAACCCTGTTGTCGATCCTGCGGTCGCTCTGCATAAGTCCCAGATAGTCAACGACGATAAGGCCGACGTTTTTCATTCGGTGAAGCTTTGCTCGCATAGCGGAAATGGTGAGTCCCGATGTGTCGTCGATGTATATGTCGCATTCGGAAAGGATCGCGGACGCTTCGGCGAGTCTGCGCCAATCGTCACGCGAAAGCGAACCGCGGCGAAGCGCGGTGCTGTCCACCAAAGCTTCGCTTGAAAGCAGACGCGAGGTGAGCTGTTCTGCCGACATTTCAAGCGAGAACACACAAACGGGTATCTTCTGCTTTTTCGCAACGTTGACGGCGACGTTCATCGCAAACGACGTTTTACCCATACCGGGACGTGCGCCGATGAGCACGAGGTCGCCCGGCGCCATACCGACGAGGGTGCGGTCGAGGTCGGAAAAGCCCGTAGGCATAGCGGTGTTCTGATCGGGATTTTCGGAGATCTCCTGAATCGCGTTGAACTGTTTTAACAAAACGTCCTTGATATGTACGAATCCGCTGCGCTCCGTACCCTGGGAGAGTCCGAGAATACGGGATTCGGCGGAGTCTATGAGGTGTCCGGTTTCCTCGCCCTCCGTGTATGCGGCGCCTGCAACGTCCTCGCAAATGCCGATGAGGGCGCGAAGCGTTGACTTGTCGCGGACGATCGTGGCATAGTCGCGGACGTTTGACGCCGTGGGGACGATCTCGGCGAGCGTGCGGAGGTATTCCTTGCCGCCGGCTTCGTCATAAACACCGAGCTTCATTAGTGTATCCATGACGAGCACGGGATCAATATCCTTGTTTTTAAGGAAAAGCTCCTGCATTGCCATGTATATCTGTCGATGCTCTTCAAGGTAAAAGTCGGCACTCGTTATGGTGTCGGCTATAGAGTTGAAGCATTCGGGGGAGATCAGAATGGAGCCGAGAACGGACTGCTCCGCTTCAAGGGAGAAGGGCAGTTTTCTGCCCGTGATATCGTTTGCCATATTATTTTTCGGTTACGAGCACATTGAGGGTGCCGACGACGTCTGCGTGGAGCTTCACCTTAACGGCGAAGGTGCCGAAGCTCTTGATGGGGTCAGAAAGTCCGAAGCGGTGCTTGTCGATCTCGATTCCGCACTGTGCTTTGAGTGCGTCGCATACGTCCTTTGCGGTAACGGAGCCGTAGATCTTGCCGTCAGCTCCTGCGTTGAGAGTGAGCTTGACGAGCACGCCCTCAAGCTGTGACGCAACAGCCTTTGCCGCCGCAAGCTCTTCTGCGGCGATGCGGCGCTTTTCCGCCTGACGCGCTTCAAGATCGCGGAGCACGGCGGGTGTCACTTCGAGCGCAAGCTTGCGGGGAAGAAGAAAGTTGCGTGCGTATCCGTCGGAAACGTTAAGTATATCGTCCTTTTTTCCCTGACCTCTGACGTCTGCTAAAAGAATAACTTTCATAATGTATGTCCTCCTTATTGCCGCTTTTGGGCGGCGATTGTTTTTTTACTTTGGTGATGAAGTGTCAAGTTTGGTTTCTTTGATGTAGTCATCGATGGCGGTCTTCAGATTTTTGAGAGCCGCATCGAGTTCGGCATTTTTGATCTGCGCACCCGCAACGTTGAAGTGTCCTCCACCGCCCATTCGCTCTAAAATGAGCTGAACGTTTATGCTGCCGGACGAACGTGCGGAAATGTGAACGACACCGTCAATATTAACGGCGGTGAAAACGGCGGTGACGCCTTTTGCGGTGAGCAGCTTGTCTGCGACCTTTGCCGCCGCGATCTTGTCGGCGGCGGTGCCCGCCTCTGTCGAGCAGGCGATGGCGATCGTATCTCTGTAAAGCCGAACGTTTGATTCAAAGTTCGCTTCGCGCAGGTAATCGTCAAGATCGGCACGGAAAAACTCCATAGCAGATTCTGGTTTTGCGCCGCAGCTTTGCAGATACATTATTGCAGAGAAGGTGCGTGCGGAGGTTGAACGAGAAAGCTGTTTTGTGTCGAGCAGGATGCCCGCGTACATCGCATCGGCTTCGGCAACGGTAAGACAACCGTTCTGATAGATCTGCTCGTGCATTTCGGCGATGAGCTCACAGGCAGAGGAAGCGGAAGGCTCAATGTAGGGAATATCGGCTTCTTTCGGCGGATCGGCTGTTTTTATGTGGTGGTCAATGATGACGAGCTCATTTGCGGAAATGGCAACGTCGGGAGCCGCAAAATTCTGGAAATTGTTGACGTCGCAGACGATGACGAGCGTATCCGAACGGATCATATCAAGTGCGGTAGCTTCGTCAACGAACATATCGCTGTATCCTATAACACCCGACACGTGTTCGATCACGGCTTTGACGTTTTCGTTAAATGAGTCGATAACGATGTGGACGTTTGCTTTTTCCTGAAGAACGAAGCGGGCCATGCCGATAGAGGCGCCTATAGAGTCGAAGTCGGGGTACTTGTGTCCCATAATAAGAACGTTACCTGCGGCTCTAATCTTCGGTATAAGCTTGACGGCAACGGTGCGTGAGCGCACCTTCGTGCGTTTTTGAACCGCTTTCTGACGTCCGCCGTAAAATTCCGTATTTCCGTCGGACTGTAAAACGACCTGGTCGCCGCCGCGCTGAAGCGCGGTGTCGAGTGCGCTATAGGAAGCTCTTTCACATTCGTAAAGTGTTCCGCGGTCACGCGAAATACCGATGGAGATAGTAACGGGAGTCATGCTCTCGCCTACCTTGATCTGACGAACGCGGTCGAGAACGTCAAATTTGTTCGTTACGAATGCGTCTATATGGCGCTCCTTGAAAAAGAAGATGTACTTGTTTTTCTCATATTCGCGCAAGATTCCGCCGACGCTGTTTGACCAATCACGCAAAACGGCGTCAACGTCGCGGGAGGCGTCGCGGAATTCGTCGTGCTCATAAAGCGAAAGCTCGTTTAAGTTGTCGATCTGGATGTGAGCGACGAGCGTGCGTTCCTCGGTGAGCTCGCGCCGCAGCTCAACGACCTCTGAAATGTCGTAAACGGAGAACATATGGTAGGGCTGTCCGTTAACAAGGAATCTGTAATTTTTCAGAACGAAATGGCGGTCTTTAACCGAAACGGACGCACTGCCCGCGTGAATGGCGGAAACCTCGCTCCATTTTACAGGCAAAACGGCGGGAAGCGTTTTGCCGCGGAGCTTGCCGCCCGTGCCAAGCTCGCCTGCCAACGTCTGAAATGCGCCGTTATTCCAGATAACGGTACCGTTGTCCGACGTGATTGCAGAGGGAACGGAAATATTTATCATCGCATCCGTCAGAATGTCTCCGATATAAGGCGTGAGACTTTCCGCGTCTGCGGCGGCTTTGCGACGCCAAACGGTCGGAACGATGATGGCGGCGGCAACGGATAAAAGATAAAGCACCGCCGCAACGATACCCACGGCCGGGGTAAGTTTTTCGGCGGCTGAATAGAGTGCCGTCAGAAGCAGGATCACGACGGCAGCCGCCGCAACCGAGATCACAAGCTCAAGTGACAGCGCGGCAGGAAATTTTGATTTTTTTGATTTATTTGCCATGGTGGATCCTCCGTGTGGCTTTTTGATGTCGGAATTTGTATTCAAAAACGGGGCTCATCGTCATCGTCGGTGCGGAAAAGCTTTCTAAGCTTCGGGCGCACGCTTTTGATTATGACGTGCAGGGCACCCCAGAAAGAAATTATCATAAGGTATAACGACGGCGAAATGAGAAGCAGTATAAGGGAGATAACGACGAGTGAGACTTTTTTGTCGTGTTTTTGGCAAACCGCGTAGCTACAGCGCTCACCCGCGATCATCATTGCCGGTGTCAGCGCGATCAACACGTTTTCAGCCGCATAGCCCAAAACGTCGGCTGATGCAAACGGGACGAGGAGTGCGGAAACGAAATAGGAAAGAATGAAAATAACGGCGGGAATTACCTCGGGTGAATATACCCATTTGCCTCCCGGAATGCGGTCAGCAAAATAAAAGAGTCTGCACTGCAGGGCAAAAAGCGATGCGGCAAGGTACGAAACGGAGTTAATGACGATGATGAACACTGCGGGCAGGGATAAGACGATGTATTCCGCAAGTCCCGACGCCGCCTGCTCTGTGAAAAGAGGGACTCTTCCGTCCGGAGTGTTCACTGTGGCGGAACGCAAGGATTCAACAATAGAATCGGTTACGGACTTTACCGATGGGAACACGTCTTTATTAACGATAAATGTAAAAAGCGCGATGAGAGCGAGTGAGGCGGTAAGCGCAACCGACGATGCCATGACTGACGCCGCCTTAGACGACTTTTCATAAAATGTAACGGCGATCGCCACCGCGATCGGCGTATACATCGTTGCGAGCAGAGCCGTCGGCAGGTGCCCTGAAACGGCGGCGGTGACGATAAAGGTCAATATCGGCGACAGGTAAACGTATTTCGTACGGCGCATGAATAGTATCGCGGCAAAAAGAGATGCCGCGTAAGCGGAATAAAGAATAAAGATCGGGCTCGGGAAGCTGATTCCCGAAAGTGTTCCGAAAATGACCGTCAGCAAAAAGAGCGTTGCGGCGGAATATTTTTTCATGCGCGGCATTTTTTCGGCGAAGAGCCGACGGTGTGCCGAGATCTGTGTCATCGCTGATTGTTTTCCGGCGGCTTGTGAATGTCGCCGGATATGAAGGCGAGGGCACGGGGAACGGCGTCCTTGGAATTGTACCAGGGCTCCTCGTCATAGCGGTAGTCGAATTTTTTAACGAACCACGATACGTCTTTCATAAGCTCGTCGTAGTATGCCAGTTCAAGCTCCGAAACGGAACGGTAAAAATCGGGGACACGCTTTTTGTGCAGCCTTGCCTTTGCCGTTTCGATAAACATTCTGTAGTGCGGCAGGCAGAAGAACGGTTGAGAAGCCGTCTTTTTACGGAATTCTTCATCCTTATCCCAAAGGAGTGCCGCCGTTTCGACCATGAGCTTGAAATTGTGCTCGATGCGTCCGCAAACGTAGCAGGAGCTCTCAAGGGCGGTGAGCCCCTTTACGGTTTCGGCTCCGGGATTGAACATTGCGGACAGTCCGCCTGCGGCGACGGCTTTTCTCTGCTCGGCAAGGTGACTTTCGAGCATGAGCGCCAACGGCAGACGGTTCTTGCGTGCGAACATCATGTCAAAATGAGTTTTGCAAAAGCCGAGCTCGTTAGTTTTAATTCTGATGTCGGGCTCCATCATAGATGCGCCGAGAATGAGCGCAAGCTCGTCTTCCTCGAGCATACGGTAAAGAGCGCAGAAAGGGCAGCCGAGCGCGTGATTTTCCGCGGATGCCTCGAATTTTTCGTTAACGGGAATGGTGTAAATTTGTTCCATATCGACAAAAACCGCCGTGATACTTGATTTTGGATTTGAATAAAGGTATACTTACTATATATTATATATCAAAATGCACGATTAATCAACAACTAATTTACCGCTGTCGTGCCGTTATGCGGTTCGTGGCGGCGGAATGGAGATAATTATGAAAGCTTTATGTAACATAATGCTAACCGAAGGTGTTACACCCTCGGGTGTGCCGTATGTGAAAGCGGAGGGAGTGTATCCCTTCGACGCCGGTTCGACCTTCGATTGCGGTCAGTGCTTCCGTTATAGCGAAACGAAGACGGAATACCCGGAGCTGTACGGCACCGATAAAGCGTACGGCGGTATTGCGTTCGGACGGTACGTCAAGGTGATCTCGCCCGATCTTGACACGCTTTACATAGAGGGAGCGACGGCGGAGGATTTTGACAAGATCTTTTATCACTATTTAGGACTTGACGTTAACTATGCAGCCATTATCTCAGAGATAAAGGCGAAATGGGGCTGTGACAGTCGGCTCATGCGCGCCGCAGAAGCGGGACGTGGCATACGTATATTGGCGCAGGATCCGTGGGAAACGCTTGTTTCGTTCATCATCTCGCAGAATAATAATATTCCGCGTATAAAGACGATAATTGATCGGCTGTGCCGTACATACGGTGAGCACATCGGCGCTGTGGGGTCGGATACGTATTCATTTCCGTCGCCGAAAAGGCTTTACGAGGCTGACGTTGACGGCCTTTCGGCAACACGTATGGGATTTCGCGCGAAATACGTTTTCGACGCGGCTGAAAAATTTACGTTTGACCCCAATTTTGCCGATCGCGTTGCCGATGCTGTAACGTTTGAGGAGGCAGACGGGCTTTTGCGTACGGTTCGCGGTGTCGGACCGAAGGTCTCGGCATGTACGCTGCTTTTCGGCTTCGGACGGCTGGAGGCGTTCCCAATCGATGTGTGGATAAGACGCACCGTCGGAAAATATTTCGACGGGGAGATCCCAACGGCGGAGGATTTCGGCGAGCTTTTGCCGTACGCGGGAATACTGCAGCAATACATATTCAATTATGAACGCAATTTCCGCACAGACTGAATTTTTGCTCTTGATATTATAAGTTTATCATGTTATAATTTAATTTAGGTATTTGCGGCGTTTTTGCAATACCGATATTCAGATTTTTTACAAGGAGAGTTTATTATGAATGGTGAAAACAGATATAACTGCGAGTATGCCGTGCCGAAAAAATCCGAAGGCGAGTACAAAAGAAAGCGCCTTATCGTTAAGCTTGCATATTGGATAGTTCCCCTCACGATCATTGCAATTCTTGCATTTGCGACGGGCATGGGATACATGGCATTCGTTTTCGTTCCGATCTTCGTTATCCTCGCGCGCCCCTTGATCAACGCAACGTGGAGATACGTTAACTACGACCAGCGTTATGAGATCATGGACGCAGGTACGATCCGCTTCACTCGTTACTACGGCAAGAAGTTCCGCGTTGACAAGCACGACGAACACGCAAACGAGCATATCGCGGAAAAACTTATCCTTAAAATGAAGATCAAGGATTTTGAGGTTATCGCTCCTTATAACATTGAAGAATACCGTAAGAATTTCGACGCGATGAATATTCCCGAAAAGAATATCCTCAATCACACCTCCTCTCCCGTTCACCCGAACGTATACTACGGTGTATACACGAACGAGGCAGGCGAAAAGTGCGCCATCCTTTTCGATATGATCGAAAAGTCGCTCGGTATTATCTCTTACTATAAGAGAGATACCGTTACGGTAGAGCTCCATTACGCCGGCGAGAACGCGCTGAAATAATACGTAAAACGGGCATATCCTTCATACATATAAGCATATAAATATTACGGCGCCGTGAGCGCCGTGATGTTTTTATGGTTTTTTATGGGGGATGCGATGAGGAAGCTTCTTGTTGCCGTTTTGTTTATTCTGACGCTGAGCGTCACCGCTTGCGCACCTGAAGAGAAAGATCCGCTCTATTATCAGAGTGAGGGCGCACACGTTTCGGGAACGCTCCTGACGGACACGGGCACGTTTTATATAAAGCTGACGCTTTATCCGTCAACGTCGGATGAATACGTACCGTCGCTGCGCGACGCTGTGATCGAGTTTACGTATCCTGACACACTGAAAGGTTACGCTGTAAGAGCGAAGGACGGACACGTCACGCTTTCGTCGGGAGAGTTGAGTTTGCCGATCTCCGAGGAGGCGTCTGTACGCTTCCGCGACATAATCGGGCTGTTTTCGATAGACGGAGGCTTGCTTTATTCCGTCTCAAACGATGCCGACGGCTACACGACACTCCTTTTTGATACGGATGAAAAGATCACGGTGACGCTCATTACCGAAAACTCATTACCCACGGTGATAGAGCGCGGAGATCTTACATTGAAAATTGACGAATACCTGCCGGCGGAAGTAACGGAAACGTCGGCGGAAACATCGGAAACATAATTATATGCTAATAGATAAATACGACATTAAACACAAAACATGGGCGGAGATAGATTTAAGCAGACTTCGCTCGAATTATAAATCGATAAGACGCGGAGTGGACGGTTCTGCAGACGTGATGTGCGTCGTTAAAGCCGATGCATACGGTCACGGCGCGGAGCGCTGTGCCGTAGCGCTTTATGAGGCGGGAGCCAGATGGTTTGCGGTCTCGTGCCTTGAAGAGGCGATGCAGATCCATGCCGCATTTGAGTCGCGTCTTTACTATGGAACAAAGATCCTGATCCTTGGCTATACACCTCCCGAAAACGCAGGCATACTCGCAAGATACGACATAAGACAGACCGTTTTTTCTCTTCAGTACGCAAACGCTCTTTCGCGTGCGGCAGAGGAGCAGGGTTGTGCCGTCCGCGTACATTTCAAGCTTGATACGGGAATGAACCGTCTCGGATTTGATGCGTACGACGACGCGGTCGAAAATATTATCGATTCTTCAAAGCTCATCGGCATCACCCCTGAAGGGATTTTTACACATTTTGCTTGCGCGGATGAGGATGACGATGCGAAAACGCGGCATCAGTACGAGCTGTTTGAACAAGTTGAAGCAGAGCTTTCCTTGCGCGGACTGCGTCTTTTGCGTCACGTCTGCAACAGCGCCGCCATAATGAAGTATCCCGAATATCATCTTGACTTAGTGCGCGCGGGACTCATTCTTTACGGACTTGCGCCGTATGCGGTGAACGTGAGCGAATTCGGGCTTGCGCCCGTTATGACTTTCAAAAGCATGATCTCGCATATCCACACGGTACGTGCCGGCGACAGAGTCAGCTATGGCGGTATCTATACCGCGCCACGCGATGTGACGGCGGCGACGGTGCCCGTAGGATATGCGGACGGATTTTTGCGTCACTTTGCGGACGCGGGAGTTTACATAAACGGTTGCCACGCACCCATAATCGGGCGCATTTGCATGGATCAGTGCGTCGTTGACTGCACCGACATTCCATCTGTGAACATCGGAGACGAGGTCGTTATTTTCGGCGGCGATCCGTCGCGCTTGCAGCGGCTCGCACGCGCCGCACAGACGATCAATTACGAGCTCGTTTGCCTGATCGGCAAACGTGTCTCGCGTATTTACGGTGAATAATTTTGCCGATTTGGATTAATCATTCGTTGATGGAGCATAATATAGATTATGGTACTTGAAAAAAAAGAAACGACTGTGGCATACCGTTGCCCTTCCTGCGGCGCGGGAGTTATGAGTCTTGTCGGTGCATTCGCCCTTTCTGCGGACATGATGCGACTGAAATGCTCTTGCGGACAGAGCGAGATGACGATCGTTTACGGCTCGGATAAACGGGTTCGCATGACGGTCCCGTGCCTGTTTTGCTCGACGCCGCATCACTTTACCCTTAGCGGATCGATGTTTTTCGGGCGCGAGGTTTTTGCTTTTGCGTGCCCGTATACGGGAATGGACATTTGCTTTATCGGCGGCAGAGGCGCTGTTGGCGCGGCACTTGAAAAATCCGAAAAAGAGCTGCTTGAGCTTCTCGGAGACACGGATCCCGAGGAATTTCTGAAGCTCAAAGCTGACACGTTCACCGATCCGCAGGTTTACGACGTCGTTAACTTTGTCGTTCGCGATCTTGAAGAAGAGGGCAAGATACACTGCTTCTGCGGTGACGGCGAGGGCGATTACAGAGTAATGATCGTGGACGGCGCTATCCGCGTGATATGCGCGCGTTGCGGCGCGATGAAGGAGTTCCCCGCAGACAGCATTGCTTCCGCTAACGATTTTCTGAACGCGGATTCTCTCTTTCTGATCTGACTTTGACGTAACACTTTTCCGATACCGACATATTATGATTAACGAGGGAGGCAAAAGCTTCCGTCGGACGCGGCGGCAGGTGCCGCTGTGTTCATCATACACTCGGAGGTATTGACATGGGAAACTGCCTTTGCGGAGCATTCGATGATAACAACGTTTGCTGGATCATTATCATCGCTCTTGTAATAATTTTCTGCTGCTGCCAGAACGGCTGACAGAAAGGCTTACAGCAAGGCTGACAGCAAAGCTTGCAGCCTGAACTAATGAATACGGGGCTCGCTTGTGCGAGCCCCTTTTTGTTTTGCGCGTGGCAGTTATAACGGTGCCAATATCCTACCGAAATAAATATTATATCAGAATATAATTGATTTATTTGCTCGGTAATGCTAAAATATAATAGTATGCTTGCGGCTGTTTGAGCTGCAGGGGCATTTATACCAAAAATCTACACATAAAAAGGAACATACAGTATGGAGCGAGTTTCAAAAACCGAATATTACCTCGATATAGCACAGACCGTTTCGGAAAGAAGCACCTGCCTGCGTAAAAGATACGGATGCATCATCGTAAAAAATGATGTCATCGTTTCAACGGGCTATAACGGTTCTCCGCGCGGAAGAAAGAACTGCACCGACATAGGCCAGTGCCAGCGCGAAAAGCTCGGTATCCCGAGAGGAGAACGCTATGAGCTTTGCCGCAGCGTTCATTCGGAGGCAAACGCCATTATTGCCGCGCCTCGTGAGCAGATGCTTGGTTCGACTTTGTATATGTGCTGTACCGACCCTGTAACGGGAGAGGTCGTTTCGGGAACGTCAAGTTGTATGATGTGTAAGCGTCTTGTGCTTAACGCAGGAATCGCCACCGTTATCATCCGCGATGCAAAGGGAAGCCACAGACGTATCGACACCTCCGATTGGATAGAAAACGACGATTCGCTTTCGGGCGTTTTCGGTTATTGATATGTCCCCAACGGATAAAAACGAAAATACGGCAGTACAGTTTATAACTCCGACGGAGAACGACGTTGACTGCATAGCGAAGATCGAATCCGAATGCTTCGGTGCGGCGGCTTGGTCAAAATCCTCCGTTACGGATTTTATCAAGAATCGGTATTCCCACGTTATAGCCGCCGTCGTTGACGGCGTGATCGTAGGCTATGCGGGCGCTTTTGTAATTTGCGGCGAAGCCGAAATATCAAACGTCGCCGTTTTGCCCGGATACCGTCGACGCGGGATCGCCGCGTCGATGCTTCATCGGCTGTATGACGTCGCCGTGGAAGCGGGCGCCGAATGCATAATGCTTGAGGTGCGCGACGGTAATGTCGCCGCACGCTCGCTTTACGAAGCCGAGGGCTTCGTTAACGTAGGCGTTCGTCGCGGCTATTATTCATCACCGCGTGAGGACGCGATACTGATGACAAAATTTTTTGAAGCAAAATAAACGAACGGTAAAAAAGCAGAATGATTATACTTGCACTTGAAAGCTCTTGCGACGAGACCTCCGCCGCCGTCGTCAGAATGGGCGACGGGACGCGTGAGATCCTGTCAAACGAAGTCGCATCCCAGATCGAGATCCACCGCCGATTCGGCGGTGTCGTTCCCGAGGTCGCGGGACGCGCTCATATAGAAATTATTTCTAAGATCACCCACGAAGCACTTGAAAATGCGGGGATCACGATGACGGATGTTGACGCCGTTGGCGTCACGAACACCCCCGGTCTTATCGGGGCGCTCCTTGTCGGGGTGAATTTTGCAAAGTCGCTCGCGTACGCGAACGGCAAGCCGCTCATCCCCGTCAATCACATAAAGGGACACATCGCGGCAACGTATCTGGCGCATCCCGACCTTGAGCCTCCGTTCCTTGCTATGGTGGCATCGGGCGGACACACGAGTATCATCAACGTAAAGTCGTACGTCGATTATGAAGAGATCGGATATACGCGTGACGACGCGGCAGGCGAAGCCTTTGACAAGGCGGCGCGAGTGCTCGGCATCCCGTATCCGGGCGGTGCCGAAATGGACCGTCTTGCGTCCCTCGGAAATGCTAAAGCTATCAAGCTGCCGTCGCCGGCAATCGCGGGGGAGAGCATTGAATTTTCATTTTCGGGACTGAAGACGGCTGTTATAAATTACGCAAACACGGCGAAGATGCGCGGTGAGGAGCTGTGCCGTGAGGACGTCGCGGCAAGCTTTACGCGAGTTATTTGCGAGGCGATAACGGACAAGCTTTGCCTTGCGTGCCGCCAAACGGGACATAAAAAGCTCGTGCTTGCGGGCGGCGTTGCCGCAAATTCACATCTGCGAGAGGCTATTTCGGCAATGTGCGAGGCTGAGGGCATTACGTTCTACGTACCGCCAAGATCGCTTTGCGGAGATAACGGCGCAATGATAGGGGCGCAGGCGTACTATGAATATTTGTCCGGCGTGACGGCGGACACGTCGCTCAACGCTTTTGCAACCGGTGAGCAGAGCCTTTGATAACGGTCGCGGTTTTTTTGCCCCGATCTGTCGAATTTTGCTGTCGCAATGTTACCATGTGACCCGACAGAATTGGTAACTTGTGGAAAACAATGTTGAAACTGTGGAAAAAGATGGAAATTGCGTGTTGATGTTCGAATCGACTCGCAAACGGTAAATTTGAAGTGAAGCTTAACTTGAATTATCAAAACGGCATAATCAATATGCCTGCCGACATAAAAAAGCACGTCAGAACAGCAACCAAGGCGGACTTGGCGGTGCTGATCATTTTGGCGGGCGAGCCGCAGACGTGGGGTGACCTTGACTCGTCCATAGACGAGCTTGCGGCACGCGCCGATCTCGGACGGGAAGAGTTTTTGTCATCGGTTTCGTTCTGGCGCGGTGCCGGTGTCATTACAACGGAGGGTGAGCTGAAGTTGTCACCGCAGACGTCGTCCTCGAAAAAGACGGTGCGCCCGAAGTCGGAGCCTACGACACTTTCGGCGCAGGACGTATCAAAGATAATGTCGTCGTCCCCCAAACGTCTTTCTTTAATAAATGCCTGTCAGCAGACGATGGGTAAGATGTTCAACACGTCCGAGGCATCCGTTGTGCTGGGCTTGAAGGAATATCTTGGCGTTGAGGACGATTACATACTCATGCTTGCGGCGTATTGCGTGCGAAGAGATAAAAAATCGGTAAAATACCTTGAAAAAATGGCGATCGATCTATATGACCGTGAAATAGATACGACACCGGCGCTCGAAGAGCATCTTTGCTGGCTTGAAAAGAAGGATGACTTTGAATCGAAGCTGCGCCGACTTCTCGGAACGGGCGCAAGAGCTTTCTCCAAAAAGGAAAAGGCTTGTATTGAGCGTTGGTTGCGTGAGTTTGCGTTTGAGTTTGCCGTGATCGAGCTTGCGTACGGCAAAACGGTGGACGCCATCGGTAAGTCATCGGTTCCGTATATGGATAAAATATTGGAGTCGTGGCATGCGAAGGGGTACAAAACCGTCTTGGATGTTGAATCGGGAGATACGGGCGGCGGCAACACCGACGCGGGCAGCTTTGATACGGACGATTTCTTCAGCATGGCTGTAAAACGCGGACTGAAAAGCTGACGACGAAAGGAAACTTTATGGGATATAAATGTGAAGATTACATAAAGGCAAACGAGCTGTTAGCCGAACGGCGAACGAATGCCGAAGCGGCGGCAGAGCGCCGTTTGCGTGATATTTATGAAAAGCTTCCCGCCATCAAGGCAGTGGATGCGGAGCTGTCGCGCACCGAGCGCAAGATCATCGATGCCATCAGGCTCGGTTCCGACGGGATTGGCGAACGGATAGCCTCTATCGAGGCGGAAAACGAGGCGCTTATAGCGCGTCGCGCCGCGATTCTTTCGGAAAACGGATACCCGACGGACTACACGGATCCGAAATATTTCTGCCCCGATTGCGGTGACACGGGTTACGTTGACAACAAAATGTGCATCTGTAAGCGACGCGCGCTCGTTATGGCGGGCTATGAAAGCTCCGGCATCGGCGCACTCATGGGAACGCAGACGTTTGATACGTTTTCATTTTCGTATTACGATGGAGAAGCTCTCGTGAAAGCGAAACATAATTACGATGTGACCAAAAGCTACGCGGAGATTTTTTCGGGAAAGGCTGACGGAAATCTGCTCTTCGTGGGCGGCACGGGGCTCGGCAAAACGCATCTGTCAACGGCGGTTGCCGTTGCCGTTATCGAGCGTGGATTCGACGTAAAATACGAAACGGCGCAGAATCTCTTCTCCGATTTTGAAAATAAGCAGTTCCGCAGCTCATACGGAAGCATGGACGAAGACGTGACGGAGCGTTATTTCGACTGTGATCTTTTGATAATTGATGACCTCGGCACGGAGATGACGAATCAGTTCACGATATCGTGCCTATATAATCTGATAAACACGCGGATCAGCCGCGGACGTGCAATGATAATCAATACGAATCTTTCGTCCGCAGAGCTGCGCCGACGCTACTCGGACCGCATAACGAGCCGTCTTTTCGGCGAGTTTTCGGCGCTCCTTTTTGAGGGCGGTGACATCCGCGCCGCAAAATTGCGTAAGGGATAAAAAAATCCGCAGGGAAACCTGCGGATTTTTATTTGCTTCTATTGTCGGCAGAAGTGCGAAAACAATAGAAAAACTATAGGAAAAATCTTTTGCAAAAAAATGTAAAAAACTTTGAAAAAAACTATTGACACACACGGATGTTTGTGGTATTATACTTGCGTTAATCCAAAGACAGCAGGTTGCGGTAAAAGCATTTGGCTTCCCTGCCGAGGAGAGTTTATATAGAGTCCTTGTGTGCATCTTTGCGCACAGGATGCGTTTGTAAATTCCGTTTCCTCGGTTTCGGCCGTAGGAAATTTTTTTATTGTCTTTGTTGACTAACCTTTATAAATCTTATAGAGGAGGAAAACACATGCCCAGCAAACAGATTCTCGAGAGCAAGCAGGCTATCGTAGCTGAACTTGCCGAAAAGATCCGCAAGGCTCAGTCCGGCGTTATCGTTAAGTATCAGGGCATAACGGTTGGCGACGACACCATCATGCGTAAGAAGATGCGTGAAGCGAACGTCGAATATGTCGTTATGAAGAACTCCCTCACAGGCAGAGCTTGTGACGAAGTTGGATACGGCGAGATCAAAGAACACCTTACAGGCATGAACGCGATCGCGATCAGCTATGATGATCCGGTTGCGCCGGCGAAGATTCTTAAGGAATACGCCGAGAAGATCGAAACCTTCGAGATCCGCGCAGGATTCCTTGAGGGTAAGGTTATTGATCAGGCCACAGTTAACGAACTGGCTGACATCCCGTCGAGAGAAATTCTTCTCTCCCGCTTCCTTGGAAGCATCCAGTCGCCCATTTCCGGATTTGCTCGCGCAATCCAGGCGATCATCGACAAACAGAGCGAAGGTACAGAAGCTCCCGCTTCCGAAGAGGAAGCACCTGCGGCAGAATAATTCGCCGTACATCTTTATTTATTTTTAGGAGGAACTTAAAATGGCATCCGAAAAGATCACAGCTATCGTTGAAGAGCTTAAGGGTTTATCCCTTCTCGAGCTTAATGAGCTCGTAAAGGCAGTTGAAGAGGAGTTTGGTGTATCCGCAGCTCCCGTTGCAGTAGCAGGCGCAGTTGCAGCTGCTCCCGTAGAAGAAGAAAAGACAGAGTTTGACGTTATCCTCAAGAGCTTTGGTGCTTCCAAGCTCAACGTTATCAAGGTTGTTCGTGAACTCACAGGTCTCGGCCTTAAGGAAGCTAAGGAACTCGTTGAAGGCGTTCCCGCTAAGATTAAGGAAGGCATCTCTAAGGAAGACGCTGAAGGCTACAAGGCTAAGCTCACAGAAGCTGGCGCAGAAGTTGAAGTTAAGTAATTTCTTCAAAGCAAACGATAAAGCAAAAAACACACTCTTCGGAGTGTGTTTTTTTTGGAGGAAATCACGCGTTTGCTTTGCAGTTGTCGCACAACGCGTGCAGATTAAGCTCGTAGGAAATGATGTCCTCACCCGATTTTTCGGCAAAAACGGACGTCAGGTCACCCCAAAAAACGTCTTTTACGTCCCCGCAGACAGGGCAGATGATGTGATCGTGAGGTGTGATGTTCTTGTCGTAGCGGTTGGAAGCGTCGGCGACCACGACAAGACGGACCTCATCCGCTTCCAGCATCAAGGACAGGTTGCGGTATACGGTTCCGTATGCGATAGAGGGCATGTGTTTTTTTGCTTCGTGAAAAATCTCCTCTGCCGACATATGGCGGTCGGAGCTTTTGATTATATCGAATATAAGCTGTCGTTGCCGTGTCATTGATTTTCTCCTGTCAATAATTAAGAATCAGTCCTACTTTATATTATACATGAATCTGTGAAATAATCAAGAGAAATTTTCTTTATATCTTGAACTTTATCATGATTTGTGTGAAAATATAACTATAAAGCAAATATTTGAGCGGACGGTAAGCGAATATGAAATTTAATAACGGATATTGGCTCACAAGAGAAGGGTATCACGTAAGCTATGCGGGTTATCCGTATAGCGTTAAGGTCGAAGACTGCAAAGTTGTGCTTATCGTGACTCCCGACCGAATGTATCATCGGGGGCAAACGCTTGGCGGACCCGTTATCAAAGTGACGGTATCGTCACCGCGGCGCGACGTGATCCGCGTTACAGCGTCGCATTACGACACGGAATCGGAAAAAGAATACTTCCCGATCAATAAAGACGGCGGTTTTACGCCGATTTTGACGGAAACAGAAAATGAGATCACCGTCATCTCGGGCAAGACCCGTGCCGTAATAAATAAGGAACGGTACAAAATTGATTTTTATTACATAGACCAATTTCTTACGGGAAGCGGCGGCAAGGCGCTTTCGTACGTGACAGAAGACGGGTGTCGGACGTCGGCAAGGCTCAGGGATGCAGATCCCGAGTTTTTCTCGCTCCGTTCAGACAAGCGCGCGACATTTATGCGTGAGATGCTGACCTTGTCCGTCGGCGAATACATATACGGACTTGGCGAAAGATTCACGCCGATCTACCGCAACGGACAAAGCTTCACGATGTGGAATGCTGACGGCGGAACGTGCTCGGAGCAGTCATATAAAAACGTGCCGTTTTACGTTTCCTCACGCGGATACGGCGTTTTCGTCAATACACCCGATCCGGTAAGCTACGAGATAGGCTCGGAGGTCGTTTCAAAATGCGCCTTTTCCGTGCCGGGGGAGAAGCTCGATTATTTCCTCGTTGGCGGCGGTGATCCGCTCGCCGCTATCGGTAACTATACCGCACTCACAGGACGGCCTGCGTTGCCGCCCGCATGGAGCTTCGGCTTATGGCTGACGACGTCATTTACGACGAACTACGATGAGGGAACCGTCAATTCCTTTATTGACGGCATGGCAGACCGTGATATACCGCTTGAGGTTTTCCATTTCGATTGCTTCTGGATGGAGGCGATGAAGTGGTGCAATTTCATTTGGGATAAGAAAATGTTCCCCGATCCTGAAGGAATGATAAAGCGCCTACACGAACGCGGATTGAAGATCTGCGTGTGGATCAATCCGTATATCGCACAGCTTTCAGAGCTGTACTGTGAGGGTAAAGAGCGCGGATACTTCCTCAAACGCGCCGACGGCGGCGTTTATCAGGTCGATATGTGGCAGCCGGGAATGGCGATCGTGGATTTCACGAACCCTGAGGCTGCGGCATGGTACGCATCGTATCTGCACCGACTTTGTGATATGGGCGTTGACGCATTCAAGACCGACTTCGGCGAGCGGATCCCCGACGACGCGGTATATTATGGCGGCGACGATGCTGTTACGATGCACAATTTTTACTCGTATTTATATAATAAAACCGTTTTCGACGTTTTACTTGAATGTCGCGGCGAGGGGCAGGCGTGCCTTTTTGCACGCTCGGCAACGGCGGGCTCGCAGGCGATGCCCGTTCATTGGGGCGGTGACTGCAGTGCAAACTATGATTCCATGGCAGAGGTGCTTCGCGGATGTTTGTCGCTGTCGGCATCGGGCTTCGGATTCGTTTCACACGACATAAGCGGATTTGAGGATACGGCTCCGCCCGATATCTATAAACGCTGGCTTGCGTTCGGAATGCTTTCGACGCACAGCAGACTGCACGGCAATTCCTCCTATCGCGTTCCGTGGAATTTTGACGAAGAATCTTGCGAGGTCGCACGCTTCTTTACGAATCTGAAAGGACGACTGATGCCGTATCTGTGGACGCAGGCGTACCGCGCACACGAGGATGGTATACCGATGATGCGTGCGATGGCGCTCTCGTTTCCGAATGATAAAAATTGCTTGCCGATCGACACGCAGTATATGCTCGGCGACGACGTTTTAGTCGCGCCGATCATGAACGACGACGGTGTGGCGGAGTTTTATCTTCCCGTCGGTGAGGCGGAGTGCTGGTACGATATCATTACAAACGAATGCTTCGCCGCAGGCAGGTGGCACCGCAAAAAATGCAGCTACAAAGAGATCCCCGCGCTTGTGCGCGAGGGAACGGTGCTCGTGACGGGAGATTTTAAGCGAAGCTTTGATTATGATTATACCGAAAACGTGACGGTGAACGTATACGGACTGCGAAAAGGAACGCAAAAAACCGTCACTGTCCGCGGACGTGACGGCGAATGCGTCACGTTTACAGCCGTAAACGAAGACGGCAAGATAACACTCAGGACAGACTCTAAAAATTATAAGATCAAAATAATCGGGGGAGAAAACGCATGAAAAATTATGATCTTCGGTTACACGAAAGATGCCGCGAGCCTGTGGCGGAGCTTGTACCGCTTTGCCGCAAAATTGCCGCAGAGGGCATCGTGCTTTTGAAAAACGAAGGAGTTCTTCCATATAAAAAGGGCGAGGTCGTCTCCGTTTTCGGACGTACCGCGTTCGATTATCTCGGCAGCGGCACGGGATCGGGCGGTCTTGTCAACACGAAATATAAGACCAACATCATCGACGGCTTTGCGCGTCAACGCGCCGTGAAGCTCAACGGCAAGCTCATAAAAAAATATAAAAAATGGCTCTCTGAAAATCCCTTCGATAAAGGACACGGCTGGGCGACTGAGCCGTGGTTTCAGAAGGAATTCGTCCCCGAAGAAGACGTGATCGCGTCCGCGGCGGCGGAGTCAACGGCGGCGCTTGTTGTCATCGGCAGACTCGCGGGCGAGGACAAGGATAACGGTGCGGAGGAGGGAAGCTATTTTCTCACCGCCGACGAAAGAGAGCTCATTCGCCGTGTCACGAAGCATTTTGAACGCGTTGCCGTTGCGCTCAACGTCGGAAACATCATCGACATGAGCTGGGTCGAGGAATTTGGCGTCGGTGCCGTGCTCTATCTGTGGCAGGGCGGACAGGAAGGCGGTGTTGCCGCTGCCGACGTTTTGACGGGCAAGGTCTCCCCGTCGGGTAAGCTCCCGGACACTATTGCAAAAACGATCGAGGACTATCCGTCCGACAGAAGCTTCGGAAACCGCCATGCGAACATCTATCACGAGGATATTTACGTCGGATACAGATATTTTGAAACGTTTGCGCAGGATCGCGTCCTTTATCCGTTTGGCTTCGGTCTGTCTTACACGAGCTTTTCGCTGAAGTGTATCGATGTACACGAGGCAAACGGACGTATTTTCCTCACCGTCCGTGTGACAAACACGGGCGACGTGGCAGGAAGAGAAACGGTAGAGGTGTATTATTCGGCTCCGCAGGGCAAGCTCGGACAGCCCGTACGTCAGCTCGCGGCGTATAAAAAAACGAAAACGCTCGCCTCGGGACACTCGGAAACGGTGAAAATTTCCTTCCCCGTACGCGAAATGGCGTCGTATGACGACTCCGGCGTGACAGGACACAAGTCCGCCTACGTTATGGAGGCGGGAGATTACGTGATCTATATGGGTGCTGACGTACGCTCCGCCGCACCTGTATATACGTATAAAAAAGAAAAGCTCGCTGTCGTGAAGCGCTGTACGGAAGCGCTCTCTCCGTCGCGTGAGTTTATGCGGATGAAACCTGCCGCGGACGGGACGCTCACCTTTGAGCGTACGCCGATGCGGACGTACGATCCCGTTGCGCGTATTGAGGCTTCGCGTCCGACGTGTAAGCCGTATACGGGCGATCGCGGACTGAAGCTCCGCGACGTTTGTGACGGCAGATGCGAAATGAGCGATTTTGTCGCACAGCTCAAGGACGAGGATCTTGCGTGCCTCGTTCGCGGAGAGGGCATGGGACTTGACAAGGTCGACGTATATACGACGGCGATATTCGGCGGCGTGACAGAGGAGCTTAAGCACTTCGGCATCTCTATCACGACTAATACGGACGGCCCTTCGGGCATTCGCTCCGACTGGGGCGAGATCACGACTCTTATGCCGAACGGAACGCTTTTGGCATCGACATTTGACGACGATGCGGTCGAGGAGCTGTTCGCGTACGAGGGCGTCGAGCTTTATACGCATAAGCTTGATGCGCTTTTGGGACCCGGAATGAACGTTCACCGCCACCCGTGTAACGGCAGAAATTTTGAATATTTTTCCGAAGATCCGTTGCTTACGGGCAAGATGGCGGCGGCAGAATCCCGCGGTATCAGCAGTTTGGGTGTTTATGCGACGCTCAAGCACTTTGCAGCAAACAGTCAGGAGAAAAACCGCTTCGGATGCGATTCCGTTATGAGCGAACGCGCCGCACGCGAGATATATCTTCGCGGATTTGAGATCGCGGTGCGTGAGGGTGGTGCTAAGGCGATAATGACGTCGTATAACCCGATCAACGGCGTTCAGAGCGCGTCGAATTATGACCTAACGACGACGGTGCTTCGCGGTGAATGGGGCTATGACGGCTTCGTTATGACGGATTGGGACGCTCACATGAACGAGATCGGCGGCATCGGAAACAGGCTTGACCGCGCACGAATGGTGCGTGCACAGAACGATATTTACATGAAAGTTTCCGACACGAAGGCGGCAAACGGCGAAGATAATATACTCTCTGCACTCAAAGACGGTATCATTACTCGTGCGGAGCTTTGCAGATGTGCTGAAAATCTCCTGCGCTACATCATGAACACGCCGAATTTCAAGCGATTCTGCAGTGAAAACTAACGAGGTTAGAATGTTATGGAACTGAAAAATCTTAAAGTCAATTTTCTCGGTGACAGCATCACCGAAGGACACGGAACGAGCAGTGCAGAATACAGATACGACACGGTCGTGTCGCGTCTGGGCGGTTTTGCCAAAGTGCGTAACTACGGCATCGGAGGCACGCGCATCGCGTACAATAACGGCGCGAGTGTGTGGCCTGTGTGGGATCTTTATTTCTGCGGACGTGCGGCGAAAATGGCACCCGACGCCGATCTTATCGTCGTTTTCGGCGGTACAAACGATTACGGACACGGTAACGCTTCTCTTGGAGAGGTGACGGACATAACTCCCGACACTTTCCGCGGTGCGCTCAACTGGCTCATGAACTTTCTCACCGAAGCGTATCCGACGGCAAAAATCGTTTTTATGACACCGATGCGCCGCGAATGGGACGAGAATCCATCGCCGCTGACGCATCACGCGCTCATTGATTACGTTGACGCCGTCATTGAAGCCGGAAAGCGGCACGGCGTACCAACACTTGACTTATACCGTGAGCTCGGGCTCGACCCGAACAAGCCTGAGGTCAAGGAAAAGTACGTCCCCGACGGACTTCACCCGAACGATGCGGGCCACGCCCTCATTGCGGAAAAGCTGTATGAATTTTTGCTGAAACTGTAAAACAGAAAAACCTCCCTGCCGTGCGGCAGGGAGGTTTTTTGTTGCTCGTATTAAAGAATTATTCAGCGTCAGCAGTTTCTTCTGCGGGGCAGCACTCTTCGCAGTCGCAAACGAGTTCTTCCTCTTCGCATTCGTCGCAGTCGCAGATGCAATCTTCGTCGAATTCGCAATCGCAGCAATCGCAATCATCGTCAAGATTGTCAATATCGTCAAGCTCAATTGTAACCTTAAGATACTTCTTGAATACGCGTTCGAGTATAACTTCAACAGCTACAAAAGCGCCGATGACAGCAGCAATGATAATGAGCGCGCGGAGTAAACCTTTGTACGGGCAGTTCTTCTTTTCTTCCATTTTCAAACCGCCTCCTTTCCTACTATTGATATTATTATTATAACACATTTTATGTTATATGCAACGCTTTTTTTGAAAAATTAGCGGTCGCGGAGAGAAATACCGAGTTCCGTGGCGAGAGCGCGGAGGATCTTGTCGGCGGCTTTGTCCGCTTCCTCGTCCGTGAGCGTTCTGTCTGCGGCACGGAGCGTAACTCTGATAGAAACGCTCTTCTTGCCGTCTCCGATCTGCGCTCCTCTGTAAACGTCAAATACGACGGCGGATTCGATGAGCTTGCCGCCTGCAGACAAGCATATCTCTTCGATGCGTCCCGCTTCAAGCTCTTCGTCACAGACGAAGGAGAAGTCGCGAGAGGTGGAGGGATACTTCGGCAGGTGACGGAATTCGTGGTACAGGTTGCGGTTTTCGTAAATGGGCTCAATCGAGAGCTCAGCTACGTAGATTTCGCCGGAAAGACCGAACGCGTCTGCGGTTTCGGGGTGTACCTGACCGAGAGTCGCGATCACTTCATCGCCGAGTGTGATGCGTGCGCACCTGCCGGGATGGAAGGTGGGTTCCTCACGCTCTGTTACAAACTTATAGCCGGTAACGCCTGCGAGTCCGAGTACGCGTTCACATATTCCCTTGAGTACGTAGAAGTCGCCCTTGCCGTAGCTGCCGATGACGAGATTTTTCATTTCATTGGGAAGCGTGGTGGCAGACGTGGGAATGTAAACGGTCGCAAGCTCGTACATTGCGGCGGATTCGTTTTTGTGGTTCTGGTTGTGCGAAAGTACCTCAAGGATAGAGGGGATCGCGGTCGTTCTCATAACGCTCGTATCCTCGCCGAGGGGGTTGGAGATAACGACGGAATTGCGGCGGGGATCGTTTTCGGGCATACGGATCATATCGTAATACTTCGGTCCGATGAAGGAGAAGGTCGTAGCCTCCCAAAGTCCCATTCCGCAGAGAAGGCCGTGAAGCGACTCTTCAAAAGCCTGACGCTCGGTGCGTCCGCCCTCTGTCATTCTGATGATGGGAAGCGTCGTTTCGACTTCGTTATAGCCGTACATACGGATCACTTCTTCCGCCAGGTCGTTCATGCACTCAACGTCGTTGCGCCAGGAGGGAACAGTGACGGTGTCACCGTTAACGGTGAAGCTGAGCTTTTCGAGAATGTCGACCATGTATTCGCGTGAAAGAGACGTTCCGAGGAAGCGGTTGATTCGCTCGTAATCGAAGGGAACGGTTCTTTCTTCGCGTTTACCCGGATATTCGTCGATGACGCCGTCAACGACGTCGCCCGCGCCGAGAAGCTGAACGAGTTCGCAGGCGCGCATAAGAGCGGGCATTGCGTTTTCGGGATCCATACCCTTTTCAAAGCGTGCGCTCGATTCGGTGCGGATTCCCATCGCTTTTGCGGCACGGCGCACGGAAACGCCCTCAAAGTTAGCGGATTCAAAGATAACGGTGGTGGTGTCATCTGTAATCTCGCTGTTCGCGCCACCCATAACGCCTGCAAGGGCAACGGGCTTGTTATCGTCTGCGATGACGAGCATCGAAGACTTGAGCGGATGGTCCTCGTCATTGATGTCGAGCGATTTATAAAGCTCGCCGTCGTAGGCACGGCGCACGTGAATGTGAGCACCGTCAAGGCACTTATAATCAAAGGCGTGCATGGGCTGACCGTACTCAAGCATGACGTAGTTTGTGATGTCAACGATATTGTTGATGGGACGGACACCCTCAGCGCGAAGTCTCATTCTCATCCAGAGAGGAGAGGGAGCGATCTTTACGTTTTTAACTGCCTTCGCGCAGTAGCGGGGGCAAAGATCGTCAGCTTCGATATCGACCTTGATGTAATTTGTAATGTCGTCACCGTCGCCGAGCGGCTTTACTTCGGGGGTGGGAATATTATATTCTCTGCCGAAGGAAACGGCGGCTTCCTTAGCTAAACCGATAATGGATAAGCAATCGGGACGGTTAGGCGTGATTTCGTATTCAACGACGGTATCGCGGAGCATGAGGGCATCACGGATGTCGGTGCCTATCATGTCGGCGAATTCTTCGCCGAGGATGCAAATGCCGCTATTGTCGTTTCCGGGCATATCGTGGCTTGTGAGGTTGAGCTCGCCGATGGAGCAGAGCATACCGTTGGATGCAACACCGCGGAGCTTACCGGCTTTGATCTTAATGCCGCCGGGAAGGAGTGCGGGAGCCTTTGCGGCAGGGACGATGGCGCCCTCGAAGACGTTCTGTGCGCCCGTTACGATCTGACGGAGCTCGCCCTCGCCGCAGTCCATCATGCAGATCTGAAGATGGTCGGAGTCGGGGTGCTTTTCAATGGAAACGATCTTCGCTACGACGACGTTTTCGATGTCCTCTGCAAGAGTTTCCCAGCATTCGACCTTGCTTCCCGTATCTGTCATACGGTCGGCGAAGTCTTTTATCGGAATGTCGCTGACTTTTGTGAAGTCACCGCACCAATTATATGATAATTTCATGTGTAATCACCGTTCCTTTCGTTGTAATCAGAACTGACCGAGGAAGCGCAGGTCGTTTTCATAGAGCAAGCGCATATCATCGATATGGTATTTCAGCATCGTAACGCGTTCAACGCCGATACCGAAAGCGAAGCCCGAAAATTCGTCGGGGTCAATATCGCAGCCGCGAAGCACGTTCGGGTGAACCATACCGCAGCCTAAAACCTCGATCCAGCCTTCGTTCTTGCAAAGACGGCAGCCCTTGCCGCCGCAAACGAAACAGGAAACGTCAACCTCAGCGGACGGCTCCGTGTAAGGGAAGTGGTGAGGACGGAAGCGGATGCGTGTATCCTTGCCGAAGAGATTCTGCGCGAATACGAGCAGTGTGCCGCGGAGGTCTCCCATCGTGATGCCGCGGTCAACGACGAGGCCCTCTACCTGATGGAAGAGAGGAGAGTGCGTCGCGTCAACTTCATCGGAGCGGTAAACTCTGCCGGGCGAGATGATGCGGATCGGGGGCTTCTTCTTTTCCATCGTGCGGATCTGAACGCCCGACGTCTGTGAACGGAGCAGAATATTTTCTGTGATGTAGAAAGTGTCCTGCGTGTCACGTGCGGGGTGTCCTTCGGGCATATTGAGCGCCTGGAAGTTGTAGTAATCAAGCTCAACTTCAGGACCGTCAACGATTCCGAATCCCATTCCGAGGAAGATGTTTTCCATGTCGCGCTGAACCTTTGCCAAAGGATGGCGGTCGCCGACGTCGGGCAGACGGGACGGCATAGTAACGTCAAGACGCTCGGCGGCGAGCTTCTTTTTCATTGCGCCGGCTTCTGCCTCCGCTTTCTTTATTGTGATCTCATTTTCAATGTAGGTGCGAACTTCGTTTGCAAGCGCACCGATTGCGGGGCGTTCCTCAGCGGAGAGGGCTCCCATTCCGCGAAGCACGGCGGTCAGCTCGCCTTTTTTGCCGAGATAGCGTATGCGGAGAGCTTCAAGGTCGGCGTCGGGGGCGTTAAGAAGGCTTGTCGCCTCTGCCTTTATCGCCAAAAGCTTTTCTTTCATTTGTTTGTTTCCTTTCGAGGTTATAGAAAAATATAAAACGTAAAACTGTTCGGGAGAAGCTTGATTTTTATAAAGAAATAAAAAAAGTTCCGTCCCAAAACAACTGGGACGGAACATAATTCCGCGGTACCACCCGGATTCCTGCAATATTATAAGAGCAAGCACTCATTTGGTCTGTAACGGGACCTGCCGTACCGCGCTACTTTTGTTTCACGCGATCTGCTCCGAAGTGAAATGCCGCATACCCGTCCTCGCGCCGCTCTCAGCCAAGGCGGTGCTCTCTTTGGGGGACTTTACGGTATAGGGCTGTCTTCATCACTGCATTATCTATGGTATTTTATCACGCCCGACTTAGTTTGTCAAGGCAGAAAGTGCATCGGAAACTGCTGCTGGGTCGGGAGAAACACAATACACGATGTAATCGTCGATGACACCGATGTAGGCTTTTCCGAGCTTTGATACTTCCTCTGCGTTATAGCTTTCAAAGATCTCGATCTGACCGTTACGGTAAGCGTCGAAGCTGTCAAGCAAGTCGCGGTCATCGGATTTGACGATAACGACTTCCTCTGCGATTGCGCCCGAATTGCAGTAAGCGTATATTTCCTCAGCATCTTCGCAAGGGTAGATCAAAGCTGCGATCTCACCGTCGATAAGCTCAAGCTCTTCGCTGAAGGTTACGGCGGAGAAGATGGCATTTTTGATGTCGTCTGCGGTAGCGGGAGCTCTCGTTTCTTCGGAGCCGTTGCCATTATCATTGTTGTCGTTGTTGTTATCGTTGTTGTTGTCGCCAACGGTCTCGCCACCGTCGGTGTCAACATCATTTTCGCCGCAAGAAGCGAAGAAGAGAGAAATGGTGAGAAGAAGTGTTGCGGTGAGTATGATAACTGTAAATTTTTTCATTTTAAGATACCTTTGAAGTTACTTAAATTTATTCCGTTTCGGTTACGGGAGCGTCCGTCTCTGTTTCGGGAGCATTCGTTTCGGTTACGGGAGCATCCGTCTCCGTTTCGGGGGTGTCCGTTTCCGTTTCGGGCGGATCAGTCACGTTTTCGGTTACGACGTGAGTTTTGATGTAATTCGTCCATTCCGGGTAGCCGAGCCCGCTTGCCTTGAAGTGAGCGCCGTCTGCACTGGCTTTGTACTCAGTTTTAAGATGCCCGTTTTTATCGGAGAAATGCGCCGCAACGTCGAGCAGAAAGATCTGCTTTTCTTCACAAAGTTCCGCGATAGCGGCATTCATCTTTGCAATTTTGTCGTTACTGCCGCGGTTAGGATTATCGTGAGCTTCCTTTGTAAGCGGAATGATCGTTTGAACGTAGATCTTGGCATCGGGCTTCAGCTCAATGACCTTATCTATGAGAGTTTTATAACGGCTGATGAATGAATTGAGACTCCAACTCGTTTCGTTGATGCCGAAGCAGAGGTAAACGTTGTCGCCCTCGGTTTCTCCAAGCTCTTCGATGATGGTATTACCGTCGTAACGGTCGATCTTCTTTTCCATGGCCGATTTGACGTTCAACGATTGCTCGCATACGAACGATGCTTTCATCTTTGAATAGAGCATGAGTCCCTGCGTACGGGAGTCTCCGACAAAAATGCAGCTTTTGATGTATTCTGCCGATGCCGTTTCGGATTCGGGAACGGGTTCGCTGTAATTGTAGCCGTCGATGATGATGGGATCGTTGTTTTCTTCGGGCGGTCTCGTCGTTTCCTCTGGCTTTGTCGTTTCCTCTGGCTTCGTGGTTTCCTCTGGCTTTGTCGTTTCCTCTGGCTTCGTGGTTTCGTCGGGAAGCTCGGTTTCAACGTCCGATTCGGAGTCTGAAGAACCGAGTTCTGTTTCGGTTGCGTCAGCGGAATCTGCCTCGGTTTCGGTGTTATTACCATCCGTGTCGGAGTCAGTCATATCGACACCGTCGATATCCGATTCGGTAACGCTGTCGGTGCTGCCGGTGTCACCGTCCTTTGAATCGGAGAATATGTAGCCGATTACGAGCGCTATAACGATGATGAATATAAGAATAGTCGCGGCGAGCAGAACGAAGATGTTCGGTGTCATGCGGCGCGGCGGCTTTGCGGGCGTTCTGTCAACCCGTCTTTGCATCGGCGGTTTTTGTGGAACCGTTCGATTCGGCACGGTGTTATTTGTGTTATCTGCGTTTGACGAACGATCGGCAGGGCGGACGTTGCCGACGTTATTTCTGTTATTGTTGCTGTCCAAGCTCGGCAACCTCCTTATTTGCAAAAAATAAACGTGTCCGAGAAATGCCCGAACACGTTTATTTTACCACAATGTTTATGCAGTATTCAATATGATTTTGAAAATAATTGACGAAAAGTGTTGAATTATTCCTCAACGTTGCTGACAACTACGGTTACAATGGAGTTTTTCGGCAACTCAACGCAGGATGTGTCGGAAAATTCGCCGTAGAATTGTTCAGCCAGAGAATATCTGCTGCTTGTGAGGTGAACGCTCATGCGGTTGTATTTGGAAGCGTCTATTCCTGCAAAGTCGATATTCACAGCGGAATTATTGCTGTTGACGAATACCATTACGAGTTCTTCTTCACCGTTTTCGTTAACACCCGTGAAAGCGGAGGTGTAAACACCGTTCTTCTTGAACTTAGCGTCTACGCGAACGTAACCGCGGTCGATGAAACGGCTGTAGTTACCCATAGCCCAAAGACGCTTTGTAAGCGTTACGTTGTGAGAACTTTTGTCAACGTAGATCAGACCGTCACGGTAATCGTAGCAGCTTACTGCGATCCAATACTGCCAGGAAACGCAGTCAAGGATAGTCAGGTCTTCCTGCATAACGATAGCGAGGTTGATGGCGGAGTCAATGGAGGTATCCTTACCGTTGACCATTTCGCACCATTCGGACGCACGGATCTTTATATCGGGGTACTTTTTGATGAAGGCGCTTGCAAATAACCTTTTTGAGTTTGCATCAGACCAATAGGAGTGGTTATCGATAGCGGTAAGATATTTTCCGAGCTTTTTGTTGTTCATGATCGCAAGGCACATATCGATAACGCCGTTGTCGTTATGCCAGTTTACGCCTTCGGGACCGCTGATCTCAACGCCTTCGAGAGCGGGACGCTCTTCGATCTGGTCTATGAATTCAGAAAGGACCTGAATAAGCTCACTTGTGGAATAGTGACAGCCTTCCTGGCCGCCCGTCCAATCCCACTGGGGCTCGTTGATGGGGGAAACGAACTTGATCGGCAGGCCTTCGGCAACGAAGTGCTCAACAACGTCGAGAACGTAGGTTGCAAAATCATCGTAGTTATCTTTTGCGATGTTGCACTGACCGTTATCGGAATAAGATTTGCCGTTCTTCGTGAGGCGTTCGAGAGGGCTGTTGCAGAACATGATGATCTCGTCAACGCCGAGCTCTGCTGCTTTGCGCATAAACCATACAGCTTCTTCGTCGCGCGTCCAATCGTATTCGCCGGGCGCAGTTTCAAAGCTTTCGGCGCGGCGCCATACGTCGCCGATGCCGCTCTTGCTGGGGCTTCCCTTGTCGGCGCTTCCGCCACCGATGTTGTAACGGTATGCGTTAAGACCGATACCTTCTTCCTTGTCGAAGAGAAGCTGAGCTATGTATTCGCGGACCTCTTGTCCGGAGGAGCGTTCTTCATCCCAGCCGCCGACGTCCTGCGACCACCAAGCGCCCGAAGCGCCGAAGCTTTCGATCGTCTGATGCTGTTTTGAAGTGTCAATAGTTACTGTTTGCAGATTGTCAAGTATCACGGGCGTGTCAAGCTCCTTTTCCGTGTCTGTGTCGGTTCCTGCCGTGTCGGTAGCATCGGCAACGTCGGAATCGCTCTCTGCCGCTGTTTCTTCCGGAGTATCGGTGCCGCATGCCACAAAAGAGGACATAAGCATAGATGCCGCAAGAAGAATAAGAATAAATCTTTTCATATCGGTCTCCATTTTTTGAATATATTTATACTGATATTGTATCTGTTTTTGGATAAATTGTCAAGCACATCTTACGTTACCAAAAGGTTATAATTGACTTGCTTCAAGGTGACGTGTTAGCCTATATATGCGGGGGACAAAGGCACCCCCCATAAAAAGAAGAAAGGAAAGTGAAAATGAAGAGAAAGAAGACGAAAATACTGACAGTTATATTTGTTGCGGCTCTTGTGCTGATATCAATGACCGTTACCGCGTCGGCGGCGACGGTGTATACCGTCGTCCGCGGTGATACGATGTGGAAAATAGCGTGCCGATATGAAGTCGGACTTTCCGAGCTGGCCGCCGCAAACGTTCATATTGCAGATCCGTCGCTCATTTATCCGGGCGACAGCATATACATACCGTCCGAGGAAGGAAGCCGTGACTTTGAACGTGAGGTTGTACGTCTTATAAACGAGATCCGCGCCGACTACGGACTGTCTCCGCTCACGGAAAACTGGGAGCTTTCACGAGTTGCAAGATATAAAAGCCGTGATATGAGCACGCTCGGCTATTTTTCGCATACCTCACCGACCTACGGAACGCCTTTTGAGATGATAAAAAGCTTCGGACTTACATATCGCACCGCAGGCGAAAATATTGCACGCGGTTACAAAAGCGCTGAAGCCGTTGTCAACGGATGGATGAATTCATCGGGACACCGCGCCAATATATTAAACGCAAACTTCAGATATATCGGCGTCGGCTATGAATCGAACGGCAGCTATTGGACACAGATGTTCATCGGCTGACGGTAAGCGACCCAAAAAGATAAACAGCCGAAACGGACACTTCCGTATTCGGCTGTTTTTGCGTGGTGAACAGACGTCAGCTGCATTTATCCTTCAGCTTTTCGTCGGTTGTCTTTCGTAATAGCTCCGTCAGCTCGGCAAACGATTTGCCGCTCATGTCGGTGATCATGCTGATGTCGTAAAGATCGGCTCGCTCACGCAGATTTTTTGAACGCTTTGCGTTATCAGAAAAGTTCGGAGCCACAAGGATGCTGACACGCTCGTTACCGCCGAATTGCTTTGAAACCGTGAAAAATTTATAAAGCTCGTCGGAGCTGATGTAACCGTTTTTGCAGGAAACGAAAACGGGAGTCGTGTCGCGCATATAAATGCAGTCGATCTCGTTATCCGACGTGCTGTCGCCGTCGTCAAACGTGATGCATACGCCCGAAAGGGCGTCGTTGACGCCGTCAATGGAGGCGGCAAGGGAGAGCGTGTAAAGCTCAAGCGCCTCTCCCGCCTTGCGTAAAGCACTGAAAACAAGCGGGGATTTACATTTGTAGTAGGTTTTTGAACCTATAGTCTTTGTCTTTCGTAAAAGATTCGTTTTTATCAAGGACGCCACGGCGCGTCGGACGGTCGGGTTTTCCGTTTCGGTATCCTTTGTGTAAACGGTCAGCCAATCTATATCGTCAATGTGAAATTTTTCGGGGACGATGTCGTTCCAATCCTTTCCGACGGGACGACAAACCGACTCCCATAAAAGCTTCGCGTCGGAGATAATCTCCTTGCGGCTCATGCCGCCGCGGAGAAGCTCCGTATATGAATCGCGGACGATGCGTCCGCCGTAGATGAGGATACATTCGTCAACGGATATAACGAGCCTTTGACGTTCTTCTTCGGTGAAAAAACGGTTCTCCGACCTCATCGCTCCGTTTTCGTATTTGTATTCGGTGAGTCGCTTGTCGCGGAAGTCAACGCGGACGCAGGAAAGCCCTTCACAGTTCGAAGCGCAAACGTATCCTGCCGCCAGGTAAAGCTCGGGAGTGCCGCCCTCAACGTCGAGAACGGTGTTCTCGCCGCAGAAGCGGCGGATTGTTTCGGCAAGCTTGATGATGTCGGAGGTGCCTGTGAAAACGCTGACGGTCTCATCGGGCAGACAGCGGTGCTGAGCCCACATCCGCTTATATTCTTCCTCGTATTTACGGTAAATGTGTGCCGAGTGTTCGGGCACAAGAAAGATCACGCGGCGCGGGCGAAAAAGCATTACGCCGAGTGAATTATATAAATGCGTCGTTGTGTCGTACAGCTCAATGAGCGTATCGGTGTGATTCATCAGAGTCTTCCTTTGATTTTGATCTATACTTAATTATATAACAGATTGCCGCAAAAAGAAAGAGCAGAGAAAGAAAAGAGAAAGAAAAAGGCGAGTCCCACCAAGGGACTCGCAAGTGCTTTATTCGTTTTTTATCAGATAATTGAGGAATTCATCCTGCGACAGGGGGATCACTCGTGAAAACTCGTCGTAAAGAATGCGCTGTGCCAGCTTGAAATAATGTTCGTCGGTGACGGAAAAACGCTGTCCTGAGCCTTTCATGTGGTTGCGGCGGAGATAGAGCTCGCGCACAAGAGAGATAAGACGCTTGCGGTCTGCGCTGTTGACGATCTCGTGATAGCGGTTTTTGCGGAGATTTGTGCTGTCGCACCACACGTTTGCGGCAGGCTCTTTGTCTGCGACCAGCACTTCGATCTCGTCTTTTGACAAGAGCGGCTTGATCCTTTGGGTGAGGATGCTGTTATTCATGGGGACAAAAATGCAGGATGACTTGTCCGATTCCGGCGCCAGACGGTAATACGGTGCCATCTCGCCTGTCAGGTCGAGATCTTCAATGCCGACAACTCTGCAAACACCTTCCGCTCCGTAAAGTACAAGCTCGCCTACCGAAAACATTATCACGTTCCCCTTTCAACAAAAATCACATCAAACGTATGAAACTATACTAATTATACCACAAAAAGTCGAATTTTGTAATAGATATTTTTCACAAATAATAGATATTTTTTCGATTATTTGTGAGCTGTCACCATTTTAATTGAAAATCAAAAATGAATTAACATTTATATGCTTGCCTTAAAGGTAAATATGTGATAAAATTGCCATTACAAATAAAAATCCGTTAACGGTAGGTATATATCGGAGGCGTATGATAAACGAAGTAGACATTTTGCGGCGCGCAAAGTATTACATGGATTGTCTGTCAAACGGGATAAACCCGCTTTCGGGCGAGGAGCTTATGCCTGATTGCGAGATCACGGGAGAAAGCTTTGAAAAATGCTTTTCATATATTTCGGGAGTGCTCGGCAGTGAGATCGAACGCCGTCAAAGACGGAGCGTCGGCGAAGCACGTTCCCGCAGACAGAAGTTTTATCTTTCGGATGATGATAAACAAAGGGTTACGGTCACGGATGAACCCGTTGGCATAAACACCGTTGCCGCAAGAATAAACGAGATCATCGACCAGTCGGTGATGAGAGGCGTTTCGGGCGGAAAGCTTGCGGAATGTCTTGTGAGAATGGGCTATCTTACGGTGGAGGAATCCGTCGGCGGAGGACACATAAGATGCGCAACGGAAAAGGGTATTGCCGCGGGCATTGAAACCGTCAGGAAGACCGACTCCGTTGGAAAGGTATACCGTCAAAACGTATACAGCGCAGAAATGCAGCATTATCTTATCAATAATATAAACGAGATCATCGAACAGTTCTCGCACGAGGACGAAAACGGCGATGGCGGCAACGATGCGAAAGTCGGATTTTCTGCTGCGCATTACGTAGGTGAGTTATATGACACCGACGATGACGCTGACGATGATGACGATAACGACGACATTTACGGTACGGGTACAATATAATAAGCATAACAAAAAACGGCACCTTCGTGCCGTTTTTTATATTTTATTGACTGTCATTTCCGCTTCTGCGGATTCTTTTGGCTGCGGAGCACGATCAGATAGACGAGTGCCGCGATGATGATACCGGAGAAGATAACGACGATTATGTAAATGGCAACGGGGTTGCTGCCGTCACCGTCGGGTGTGTTGTCGCCGCTGTCTGTTTCCGGGAAAGTGTCGGTTTCGGTATCCGTTGTGTCGGTTGTGTCGGTGGTATCCGTGTTATCACCGTCCGACTCGACGTATCCGCAAACGGTGCAGGTGCGCGTGGCGGTGCCGTCCTCATCGGTGACGGGATTCGAGAAGCTGTGCTCGGTCGTTTTTAATTTTTCTTCTCCCGTCGTTTCGCCGCAAACGGTACAGCTTACGCGGCGCAATCCCTCCACCGAGCAGGTAGGCTCGGTCAGAATATGCCACTCACCGGGAGTGTGCGCGGGCTCGACGGTGCTTGTCAGGAGAACTTCGTCACAATAGATGCAAACGACCTCGGCGGTACCCGGAGTCGTGCACGTCGGTGCTTTGACGGTGCGAACCTCAGTCATTCCGTGTATGCATCCGTCGGATGAATAAATTGCAACGACGGTAATATTTTCCGAAGGCATCGTTTCGGGAAGTGATTCCCACCCCTCAAAACCTCCTGCGTTGGGAGCTTTCGGAGTCGTGATCTTGTCGCCGGGATAATAATACTGGACAGCATAGACCTCGCCGCCTGCCGTGTACGTTACGGAGTAAACGGATAGCCCCGTGTCAAGATCGATCGCGCCCGATTTTCTGTCGTCAGACGTGGGAGAGGAGGCGATATTATATGAAAGGATGTTGTCTTCGACGGTGAAATGATAAATGGAGCCGCCGTCGGTTTCGGGGATATGAACGATGCCGTAGTCGCCGGTGCCGACGTGATAGGAGTAGATGGCTGTGGGCGAATTATAGTAGATGAAGTTATCGTATACGCCGATTCCCGAGTAGGCAAGGGCATAATGATATCCCGGAGAGTCGGGCACGGGCCATTCTGTATTGATAGAGGCGAGTTTGGTACGGCTCATCTCTCTGAAATCGTAGCTGTAAAGGGCGAAGTCCTCGCCGTCAACGGCATACCAGTCACCGCCCGTGTAGACGAACGGAGTAAAAACGTTTGTCCACATGGCGTAATCGTATTTTGTTGAGGAGCAGACGTGCTCGGTGGTCCAGTTTACGTGTTCTTGCTGCGATGCGTATATGATGGCTTCGTCGCTGCAAAGGAAGTTGAGATGCTGAACGCGGCCGTCAAGGTTAGGCACAATGTCGTCCCACGTCACGTCGATGTGATACCATTCACCGTCAAGCTCGACGACATTCCAGATGTGGTTCATTTCGGGGCTTTCGGCAACGTCGCAATTTATGCCGAGTTCATCGCAGACCGCCATGAAAGCAAGCGTGTAGGAAACGCAGGTGCCCATGCCGTAGCGCGCAATGGAATAGACGTCGGAATATGTGAGAGTTGTATCATATTCCGTATGCAGTACGAGATAATCGTGAATATAAATGAGCTTTTGCAGGTCGCTCCAGCCGAAGCGGACACCGTCCGCGACCGAATCAATAAAGCTGTGATATTCATCCTTCGCCGTTGTAAGGGCGTCGCCGACAAATTTATATTTCGGCAGCATGGTAAGGACGATATCATCCTCTGTGTATGTAAAATTATATGAGGGCTCAACGAAGAAAAGGTCAGGCTTCGTGTTCAGAAGCTTATCGAAAATATCGGAAACCTCGTCCCTTGTGAGCTGATAGCCCGTCAGGTCTATTTCATCCGTTGCAGATAAAAGGCAATTATAAATCATGTCCTCCGCGTCCTTTGTAACGGCGGTGACGGAGGCTGAAAGCGAAGCGGCGATCGCCACGGTAAGAAGTATATATAAAATCAGTTTTTTCATATTGACACGGTCTTTCACAGGCATATTCCGAGATGTTGATTATTGTTTATTCAGTATATCATGTATTTGTGAAAAAATAAAGACTTTTTGATTAAAGGCTTAACAAACACGGGGCATTTTATTGAAATCAGACGGCACTCTATGATATACTTAATAAAAAAGCAACAACGGTTAGGACGGAGGTGTCCGTGAGAGTATACGATATTTCGCAGGAGGTCTTTTCGTGCGCCGTCTATGAGGGCGATATCTCCCCGACCTGCGACAGAGTGAAGGACTACGTCAAAGGTGACGTATACGCTTTATCAAACTTTACGATGTGTGCCCATAACGGCACACACATAGACGCGCCGCGTCATTTTATCGACGGCGGCGACACCGTCGATAAAATACCGCTTGAGTGTTTTATCGGCAAATGCCGCGTCAGTACCGTATCGGGCGACGTTACTGCAGATACGTTTTCGGCGATACTCCGAGATGGGGATGAACGTCTGTGCCTGCGCGGTGACGCCATCATAACGGAGGACGGCGCAGACTATCTCATTAAGCGAGGCATAAAGCTAATAGGAGTTGAAGGGCAGAGCGTGTCCGACCCCGATGCACCGATGCGGGTGCATACGGTGCTTTTGCGTGCAGGGGTCATGATACTTGAGGGCTTGCGTCTTTCGGACGTGCCCGATGGGGAGTATTTTCTCTTCTCAGCACCGCTGAATCTCGGCGGATGTGAGGGCGCGCCGTGCCGCGCGGTATTGATAGACGGAATTATATAACGAAAACAAACCGAACAAACAAAGAAAGGCGGACATTATGGAACTGAAGCGCAAATATGCACCGTTACTTCACACGGGGTTTGGCGATACCTATGACGAGGCGGCGATGCGTCTTTTCGTCAAGACGCTCGACGAGCTCGGTTATGCCGGATTTTCGGCGGAGGGCAAATCCGCCGCGCCGACGACGGACATCGACGGATGGATCGAGGGCTACATGAATGGGCTTAAATATGCGTGCGCCGAATCGGAGGCGCGCGGCACCGACGTTTGGATCTTCGACGAATGGGGATACCCCACGGGAACAGCCGCAGGTAAAACGATGGCAGGACACCCCGAATGGCGAAGCAAAAAGCTCCACTGTGCCGTCGATATTATTGTCGAAGAGGGCGAAACGGTGTCTATCACGGCACCGAAGAACCTGCTTGCCGCTGCCGCGTGGCACGTCAACCGCAATATTTTCGCCTCGCCCGTCGGCGGATACGAGGTGATTCCCGTCGTTGACGGAAAGCTGACGTACACGGCGACGCACCGCCGGTGCCGCTTCGTGGCGGCAACGTGGGAGTATGACAACACACGTACCGTCGGTGTTTTCGTTCACGACAGCGAGGATGATACGCAGTGCACGCTCGATCTGCTCTGCCGCGAGGCGATAGCGAAGCTTCTGTCCGTTATGCACGAAGAGTATTACCGCAGAATGCCCGAATATTTCGGCAAAACCATAAAGGGATTTTTCTACGACGAGCCGTTTTTGTCGTTCCCGCTGCCGTATACCTTTGACATAATAGATGAATTTATAGAGAAAAAAGGCTACGATCCGACAGAGAAGCTTCCGCTTCTCGTGACGGGCGGAGGCGGTCGTGTGCGCGACGACTGGCGCGACGTTTGCACGACGCGCATGGCGGAGGCATTCTTCGGCGGAATGGCGGAATGGTGCCACTCGCACGGCGTTGAGCTCGTCGGTCATCAGGACTTAGATCACGACATCCGTTCGCTCAATTCCGTTTCCGGTGACTTTTTCAAAAACAATAAGTTTAACGATTCCCCCGGAGTTGACTATATCTGGGCGCAGATACGCCCCGATCACACAGCCGATTTTCCGCGTTTTGCAGGTTCATACCGCCGAATGACGGGCAAAGCTCACGCGATGAGCGAGAGCTTCGCCGCAACGGGACTTTGCCTGACACCCGATTATATGAGATGGGCGATGGAATATCAGGCGCTCCGCGGAATCGACAGATTCTATCTGATGATAGCGGACCCCGACATCGTAAACGGTCACGGGTACGCATCTCCGCTCGATTTCAAACATCCTGTGAGCCAATATTATGCCGCAGAAGTGAATCGCCGCGTCAACGCGACGAATCAATTGCTGAATGAATCAACTCCTGCGGCAAGTGTTGCAGTTTACGTGCCGCGAAGTGAGCTTGCAAATGAATATCCGCCCGCGCGCCCGAACAGAGTCAGTCTGCACATGCCGTGGGAATGGGTAAACGAAACCGTAGAGGCGCTTCTTTACGCGCCCTTTGATTTTGACTATATCTGGGATGACGTAATAACGTCAGCCCCCATTGACGAGGACGGCGCGTTCTCTGTGCCGTCGGGGCAGAAGATCAAGACCGTGATCGTGCCCGCCGTCGGCGCATTCACTTCGGACGTTGCCGAAAAGCTGAAGCTTGCCGCGTCACGCGGCTGTAAGCTCATTTTTGTCAGCTTCGCCGCCGACGGATTTGTCGGACACCCCGTTTGCACGCATCCGTCAAATATCGCTGAATACGTCGATTTGATCATTCCGATCCGCAAAAGCGGCGGCAGAGTGTCGCTTACGACACGAACCGACGACGTTGGCGACGTCTACTATTTCAACAATGAATCGGAACACGAATACATCTCACCTTTGTCGTTCGGAAAAGAAGGGTACGTACAGCGTTTTGACTATGAAACGCTTACGTGGCGCGACGAGCTCCCCGACGCCGACGGCGGATATACGCTGTCGCTACTACCGCTTGAGCTGCGTGTGTACCGTGTGGCAGCGTCGCCGTGCGGTGTGACACCCGACAGATACGTGCCGTGCGGCGAGCTTTACGGCTGGACGGCAGAAACCCCTGACGGTGTTGTGTACGACATGGGCAGCAGCCCGTGGGCGTTCGATTCCGTTGACTACACGGGCATCACGACGTACAAATGTAAGGTGAACGTACCCGAATCGGGTGAATACGGGCTGTCGCTCGGCAGGATATGCTATGCCGCCACAGTCACCGTTGACGGTAAAGAGGCGGCGAAGGTGGTATTTGCACCGTATACGGCAAAACTGACGCTCAGTGCAGGCGAGCATGACGTGACGATCGAGGTTCTGAATGCCGATGCGGCGGCTGTGCTCGGCTCGCCCGAAGCGGAAGCTCGTGCACGCGAGCAGCGCCGCTTCAAGTCCATATTCGAAAACGACCGCGACTACGTTTCCGCAGGAATCGAAGGACCCGTCACGATTGCGAAAAAGGTGTAAAAATGAAAAAAATATACAATTTTGCCGGCGTGACGCCGACTTTATACAAAAGCGGCGGCGCAGGCTTTGTAACAGAGGCGAACCGACGCGCCCCCGAGGAAGAAAGGCTTCGCATTCCCGAGCTTTCATCCGCGTTTTTGCCGCATTTCTGGCTTGCGGAAACGGACTACACAAAGGTGCGCACGGACCGCCGCGGCGTCTATATTGATTCTATAACGGATGCAGCCGCACTCGGCTTTGCGAATGCGTCAATACCGCTTTTGTTCCGCGCCGACGTTAACGGTGAGGGGAACTACCGCGTGACCCTCACTATCGATAATACGGACGGCGAGGACGACGATATTCTCATCTATATCACGCGCCGAAGACTTTACTATCGCGGTAAGCTCAGCGCAGGCGAGGTATATAGAGAAAGCTTTTGTGTTAACGTTTGCGAGTTCATTCCGCGCGGATACAAAGAGGAGTTTTCGGGCGCATCGATAGACGTTGCTGTCGTCGGCAAGCGTCCGAGGCTCACGTCGGTGGAAATTGAAAAGCTCGACGGTGAGCCGATCCCGACCGTGTGGATAGCGGGCGACTCAACTCTGACGGATCAGTCGGCGGCATATCCGTACTGTCCGTCAACGTCATACAGCGGCTGGGGACAAATGATCTCTGCGTTTTTCCGTGACGGTGTCGCCGTGTCGAATCACGCCCATTCGGGCTTGACGACGCACACCTTCCGCGTAGGCGGACACCATGCTATCGTGATGCGTCACATAGCGACGGGCGATTTCTTTTTAATGCAGTTCGGACATAACGATCAGAAGGTCGATTTCCTCACCGCCGAGGGCGGTTACCGTGACATGATCGTTGAATACTGCACCGAGGTTCGCGCACGCGGCGCGTATCCCGTGATAGTGACGCCGCTCGCGCGCAATTCATGGCGCGGTGACGGCGGATATAACGATCTGCTCTGTGATTATGACGCGGTATGCAAGCGCGTCGGAGCGGAGCTCGGAGTTCCCGTTATCGGTCTACACGATTTTATGATGGAAAAGGTGAAATCCGAGGGACTGCAGTCTGCGAAAAGGTACTACTACCCCGGCGACTACACGCACACAAACGATCCCGGTGCATATATGTGCGCCGAATACATAGCAAACGAGCTGTCGAAGCTGACTGACGACGGGTACGCAAAGCTTGCTTCTCTTGTCAAGCCGACGGGCTCAGCGTGGACGGCTCCTCACGGCGCGACACCTCCGTCACCTCCGGCAGAATATAAGGTGGCGGAAGCTGTAGCTGAGGCGAAGCCCGAGGACGGCGAGCTGACGCGCGCCGAAGCGGCTGATATGATCATCAAATCGGCACATTATTTCATAGTCAATGTCTATAACGATATGTACGACGACGTCGTCGGCCACGAATGGTACGCGGGCGCCGTTGAGTGCGCGTATCAGAACGGGATCTTACCGCCCGAGCTGACGGCGGACAAGAAGTTCCGTCCCGACGAAAAAATTACGCTTGGTGATTTCACCGTTATGGCAACTTGTGCCTATGCGAGCAGAAACATAGCGCCCGAGGCGGTGCCGTGTCCGCTTGACGGGGAGTGCGAAGAATGGCGGCGCGCATATGTCCGCCGTGCGTATTCGCTCGGACTGATAAGTGCTGACGACGACATAAAAGCGCCCGTCGGTAAGCTCCGTGCAATTGAGATATGCCGTAAAATGAAGCTTTGACTGAAAAACACAAGAGAAAACACGCAGAAATAACAAAATTATCGAAAATATTAATAAAGTGGGCTTTTCAAACTGCACACGGCTGTATTATAATATATAATAGTAATAGATAGTGGGACGGCGACCGTCCCGATGAAGGAGAAAGACCATGACAAAAAGAATTATATCTATGATTCTCGCAATTATCCTTTGCGTGATGACGCTCTTCGTTTTTGCAGCTTGTGACGGTGATAATCCCGCAGGCGGTTCGGAATCTGCCGACAACGGCGGCAACGGCGGCAATAATAACGGCAACAGCGGCAACAGCGGTAATAATGGCGGCAATAATGGCAGCGGCGATAACGGTTCGTCGGAAGAACGCTACACGAACTATGACCTCAACACCGATTACAGCGAAAAGGATTCGGTCAAGGTCGAATTCACCGACAGTAATGTGACTGTCTCCGGTGAGGGTGCTGCAGCCAACGGCACCGTCGTCAATATCACTGCTCCCGGTACGTACATTCTCTCCGGCTCCTGCTCGGACGGTAGAGTTATCGTAGAGGTAACGGAGCTTGAAAAGGTGCACCTCGTGTTCAACGGACTCAAGCTTATCTGCACAACTTCCGCTCCCATCTACATAAAGTCCTGCGATAAGACCTCCATTACGCTTGTCGAGGGAACGACGAGCACGCTTCAGGACGGCGGCGCGTACGGCGATCTTAACGCAGACGGCGAGCCGAACGCATGCCTTTTCTCAAAGGACGACCTCACGATCAACGGTACGGGTACGCTTAACGTATACGCAAACTACAATAACGGCATCGTATCTAAGGATGACCTCAAGATCATCAGCGGTACTTATAACGTAACCGCGAAGAATCACGGTATCCGCGGTAACGACAGCGTTACGATCAAGGACGGCGTGATCTCCATCTCATGTAAGAACGACGGTATCAAATCCTCCAACGACACAAAGGACGATAAGGGATACCTTTACATTGAGGGAGGTAAGTTTACCATCGACGCGGGCGATGACGTATTCCAGGCACCCGTTGATATCACCATCACTGGCGGTGAATTCTCCGTTGAAGCGGGCGGTGACGTTCTCAACTGCGACGGTACCACAAACGTCAAGGACGGACTTCTCAAGTAATTGATAAACATAAAAATCCTGCGCCTTTGGCGCAGGATTCTTATTTATAAAAACGAACGGAGGTTACTGTGAAAAAGAAACATAAAGTATGTTTTGTTTTTGCCGTTATATTCACTGTGCTGACGCTCTTTTTCGCTTCATTATGTGTCAGCTCGCAACTCGGAGCGGCAGATTTCGAACACGAAAACGACGGGGTTGCTTACGACGGGGGCGGCGCTGTCGGTAATCTTTTCGGTGTGCTTGTGATGGGGCTTGCAATCATGATTGCGTGGATACATTTGCTTTTTTGGAGCTTTGGCGGAGTCGTAACCTCAGCGGTAAATTTTAATTGCCCGAACGCAAGGATCAGACTGTTGTCGCGGATAATGCTTTGCTTTGACGGCGTTTGCTTCGTTGGCAGCATTTCTTTATTTTTGTATTCGATAATGATTATATAAAGCAATAAACGGCACGCGTATAGAGCGTGCCGTTTATTGTTTCACTCATATTCCGCCGTCGTTGACGTAGAGGTTATACTGCCGCGCAAGGCGATTCCACGTTAAAAGATCTATGTAATCGTGCTGTGGAATGAGGTTTTTCTCCTGAAAGATGCGTATCGCGTTTGCGGTCTTCGTGTCGTAGATGCCCGAAAGGGGAATGTTGCCGAAATCGTCGTAAACGAGCCGCAACGCGGACAGCATTAGCTGGATTATCAAAACAAGGTCGCTTCGCTCGCCTCGGCGGACAGCGTAGCCGAAGATGTTGGGGAAAGGCATTATCATGCCCGGTGAACTTGTCGATTCGAGCAAAGCTTCGTAATCGGAGGCAACGCGGTCCCACGTCATAGAATCGACCTCTCCTGTCGCGGGCAGGGAGTTCATTTGCTGATACTCTCGCACCGCTTCCTCCATTCCGTCTCCGTATACGCCGTCGACGGCGACGAGCGGCAGGGTGCCGCCCGCCTCGGAGATAAGGCGCAGCATACGTTGAAAGGCTTTGATAGTTTCTTCGTCGTTCGTTATGTCAAAATAAATGTCACCGTTCATATTTTCGCTCCTGTGTTATGCATAATTATGATCTCCGTCAGCCGTTTGTGATCGTTGAGCCGGGTGACTGCGAGCCCGAGGCAAGGTTGCCGTCGTAAATATCGCGGTAAAGGGACGTGATCGCGTTCCACGTCGTCGATCCGACGACGCCTGATGCGGGAAGTCCGTAGCGAAGCTGAAAATCAACGACGGCATCGCGCGTCGTGATGTCGAATATGCCTGACGGCGTCGGTGGGGGGATCTCCGTGAAAACGGTTGCGATCAGGGAAAGGTACTCCTGCAGAGCCTGCACCGCGGGAAGCTGCATTCCGATGCGCAGCGGATAGCCCGGATACGGTTCTGTCGAGCTTGCGAAATAGTCGCGACCGAGCGAATCAAGAATGCCGCGGTACGCGCGGTAAAGGTAATCCCACGTTTCGATGTCAACGACTCCCGTCACGTCAAGTCCGTAAAGCGATTGGAATGCTTCGACCGCCGCCCTCGTCAACGGACCGAAAATGCCGTCTATTGTAACGTAAGGGACGCTTTCGTTATAAAGCGAGATGAAGTTGAGAAAAAACTGCAGCTCGCGTACGCCGATCCCTCGGTCGCCCTCGTCGAGGACCTGCGAGAAGAGATTTGTGACCTCCTCGGGCGATATACCCTCCGATCCGAGATCGTTCAGCCGCTTGACGGCAGCGTAAACGCGCTGTATGGCGTACCAGGTCGAACGTCCGACGAGTCCGTCAACGGCGAGGTTGAATATCGACTGAAATTCGCGCACCGCCGCCTCCGTTTCATCGCCGAAGATGCCGTCTACGGGCGAGATCTTCGGTATGGCGGGATAATTTTTGGCAATGCGGTTGAGCTTTATCTGTATCTGTGCAACCTCGTTGCCCGATGATCCGTAGCGTAAGATCACCTCGGGAACGGGATCTTTGATCCCCTGTACGGGCGCGTCTACGACGATCTCAATATCGTCGCCGTAGTAATATTTAAGTATATCAACGGAGTTGAGTCCGTTGTTGGCGAGTGTTACAGTGCCCCACTGCGACAGCCCCTCACACTGTGCCGTCGTACCGTTGCAATATTGCGTGAAATACGGCTCAATGGTTCCTTGACGACGGACGTAGCTGTCAAATATCTCGTCAACGATCTCGCTGATATTTTCGTAGACATCGCGTCCCGCGACAAAGGATTGATCGACGGAGGTGTCGTTCGTGATATTGAAAGGGTATCCGCGGCTGCGGTAGTAGTTGGTGTAAACTCGGTTGAGCGCGAATGAAATTATAGCAAGTATGTTGGCGCGGAGCGACGATTCGGGCCAAGTCGGATAGATCTCGCTCGACGCGACGTTTTTGATGTAATACGGAAAATCGACGGTCACGTTTTCCGCCACCGCATCGGGAGCACCGAGATGAACGGTGATGTATTCGGGTATGTACGGCAAAATGAGTTCGTTATTCACAGATTATCCTCTCCCGTCTCGTCGATATAGATGGAATGGTCGACGTAAAAGCTGTCGGGCAAAGCCTCGGATACGGGAACAAGATCCGTGTTCTGAATCGCCGTTATTCCCGAAAAAATCTTAACGCCGACGTATTTTACAGCATAGAAGCCTTCCTTGACGACTTCGATGTTATATAGCGCGTAGGGCAGAGGCGCTGTGGCGCCCGTGCCGTTTGGCGCGAGCGAAAGATCGCGCGGCGGTGTCGGCAGCTCGATCTTCGGCGTTCTGCCGCTGTTGTTCGTAGACAGCACGGCGTGCGGCGACACCGCGCCGGGTGACGCATATGTGATCGTGACGAGGGCGTCGTCGATGGGGATGGCGCCGCGCGCCGTGAAAACGCTGACGATCAGATACCCGACCTCGCTGTAGCCGTCGGGCGGAGTATCGTTGACAAATACAATATCATTTCCGTTCATATCGGTCTCACTTTCGTTTTCTATCGGTAGTCTACACTCATTTTATGATAAAAAGCGGAAAGTGTGAAAAAGCGAGAGCCGAAAGGCTCTCGCTTTATGTTTTTAGCGCTATATTATTCGATAGGGGACATGATCGGCTCCGTGCGTTCGGTGACGGCGGCGACATAGAGGTATGAATAAAAGTTTTCAAGCGAATCTTCCGCCGTGGGTTCGTCCGTGATAAGCTCAAATGAAGCGGCAACGACGAAAGCAAGCGGTGTTCCCGTTTTGCTTATCATAAGCTGATAGTCAACGGAGGAAACGTCAAAATCGGCTCCGTCGGAGAAAACACTGTCAAGATCGGAGCGGATGCCGTCCATAAAAACGTTGATGACGGCTTCGTCCTCGCTGTGGCACGCGATCGTGTAGGTGCCGTTTTCGTTTTTGACGGCAACTATATCAACAAAATTCGTTGTGACGTCGCTGTCGAAATCGTAATTTGAAAGACGAAGTTCTTCCTTAAGACTTGATAGCTCATCATCGGGAAGATCGCTCACAGCCTCGCCGTTTTTATAGTATGTGCCGTCGATAAGGCTTAAAGAGGCGGTTTTGTCGCCCGAAAGGATAACGGAAATGTTTCCGTCTGTGTCACGGGCGTATGTGCGGTCGGTTGAATGAATCGAAAAATTCGTAGACATATTGTAAATGTCCGAGTCTGCAGTGTATGTGACACCTTTATAGCCTTCAGCTGAGCGGTAAAGCTTCAGGATACTCTCAGTGTCCGAAAAATCGAGGCTCTCCTCCGTGCTGTCAGGCGCATCATCAATTTCGGCGGAGCCTCTAATGCCGTCGTCGTCATCGGTGCAAGCTAAAAGTGAGAGAGGGATCATTATTGCAATAATAAACAGCAGAAGCTTTTTCATGGGTATAACCTTTCTGCGCGAATTAGTGTAGATATATTATACGTTAAAAATAAAGTACTGTCAATTCCCGATGCATACGGCTGCCGCGCAAAAAAAGACCATACCGTGACGGTATGGTCTTTTTTTGTATATTCGAGAATTAAAGTTCTGCGAAGTACTTGATTGTGCGAACCATCTGGCTGGTGTAGGAGTTCTCGTTGTCGTACCAAGAAACAACCTGAACCTGAGATGTGCCGTTTTCGAGGTTGATAACCATTGTCTGGGTAGCATCGAAGAGGGAGCCGTAACGCATACCGATGATGTCGGAGGAAACGATCTGTTCTTCGGTGTAGCCGTAAGAATCGTTAGCAGCAGCCTTCATAGCAGCGTTGATTTCAGCAACGGTAACGTGGCCTTCAACGATAGCGTTGAGCATTGTGGTGGAGCCTGTGGGAGTGGGAACTCTCTGAGCAGCACCGATGAGCTTGCCGTTAAGTTCGGGAATTACAAGACCGATAGCCTTTGCAGCACCTGTGGAGTTGGGAACGATGTTTGCAGCACCTGCACGAGCACGACGAAGGTCACCCTTTCTGTGAGGACCGTCGAGGATCATCTGGTCACCTGTGTAAGCATGGATTGTAGCCATGATACCGGACTGGATTTCTGCATAGTCGTTAAGAGCCTTAGCCATGGGAGCAAGGCAGTTTGTTGTACAAGAAGCAGCGGAGATGATTGTGTCATCAGCTGTAAGTGTCTTTTCGTTTACGCTGAATACGATTGTGGGAAGATCGTTTCCTGCAGGAGCAGAGATAACAACCTTTTTAGCACCTGCAGTGATGTGTGCCTGTGCTTTTGCTTTAGATGTGTAGAAACCTGTGCATTCGAGAACTACGTCTACGTCGAGTTCACC
>JAZNDW010000017.1:0-48659 GCA_045588245.1 Eubacteriales bacterium | reverse complement strand
TCGGCGCGTGCACGCGCCGACGTGACGCCGGAATCCGTCAGGCGGAGCGCTTCGCGGAACATATCGTCTTTTTTGCATTTTTTCGGAAGCGGAGCATTTTGTCTTACGATAAAGTACGCGGCTTCGAAAAGCTCGCTTTCGGGATTTTCAATTTTTATCATTCTGCGCTCGCAGCCCTTTATCATTTTGTTTTTCGTCCTTATATTTATATTTGTTTTCTTCGGTATTATCGACGGTGCGGTGGGAATATATTCATATCATAGCCGTCGGCGAATAAAAAAATGACACCGATGCAAAATAAATTCACAAAACGAAAATCAAAAATTAAAAATTTCGCCGTGTATAAAACGGCGTTTATATAGATTATGGAAATGAAGAAAACAGCCGCCGTCATTATGGCGGGCGGCAAGGGCGAAAGACTTCGCCCCATAACGGATACGTGCCCGAAGCCGCTCGTTCCCATCGGCGACGGCGTCGCGATACACAGCTCCGTCAGGATGCTGTCGCGCATCGGAGTCAAGTCCGCGACGCTGACGGTCAAATATCGGCACGAGGACGTAACGGAGCTTTGCGGCGAGAAGTGCCGTGACGTTATGATGTCGTATCACGTTGAATGTGAAGACTGCGGTACGGCGGGCGGCGTCCGAGACGCGGCAAAAAAGCTTGGAAACTATAGCGAGATCATAGTTTTATCGGGAGATACCGTTTCCGATTTTGATTTGCGGCGGGCGATTTCGGCTCACCGGCTTCGCGGCGCGGAGCTGACGATGATGCTGACGCCGTCCGACGAGCCGTGGAGATACGGCGTCGTCAGTCTCGGCCCTGACGGCAGGATCGAAAGCTTTGCGGAAAAGCCGCGTGACGCAACACCGGGGGCGCTTATCAATGCAGGGATATATATAATGTCCCCGAGAACTATCGGAATGATACCGCACTTCGGCGAATATGATTTCGGACGCGAGCTGTTTCCGATGATGCTTCGTCGAGGAGAGAAGATGTACGGTGTTATTGGTGACGGATACTGGTGCGATATCGGAACGCCCGAGTCGTACGTTACTTGTTGTCATGATGCTGCCCTTGGAAAGATCGGCGGCTTCGGAGCCGACATTGACGTATCCGGCGCAATTTTGGGACCCGATTGCCGTGTTGGCGAAAGTTCCGTTCTGACGGGAAGCGTTCTTCATCGCGGCGTCACCGTCGGCAGAGCCGTTCGAGGAAGGAATTGCGTTTTCTGCCGCGGCGTCACCGTCGGCGAGCGAGTTACGGTGGGTGAGGGCTCCGTGATCGGAGCCGACAGTTATATCGGTGACGGCATCCGTATCCCTGCGGGAACAAAAATCGCACCGAACTCAATGATCGAATCCGGTGCGGGAGTTTTTGCTGAAAATTTATAAGTTTTCAGATAAGAATCGGTATACGTTTTCGCCCATTATGAGCTCGATCTCTCTGTCTCCGAAACCGACACGGTCAAGATGCTCGCAGAATATGGGCGCAGAGGTGCAGTCGGGGATCAAGGGATTTGTTTCTATCCCGTCGAAATCGGATCCGAGTGCCAAACATTCAACGCCGCCGCAGTCTGCGATGTGGCGTGCGTGACGCGCAAGCACGCAAAATCCGCCTTCGCCGCCGACAAAGTCGGCGCAGTAGTTGAGTCCGATGATGCCGCCGCGATCTGCGATCACGCGGATCATGTCATCGGAGAGATTGCGTTTGACGGGAAAGAGCTTTCGTGAATTTGAGTGGCTTGCTATGAAGGGGCGGCGTGTGACGCTCGCAAGGTCGTAAAATCCGCGATCCGACAGGTGAGAAACGTCGATTATGATGTGCCGCTCTTCAGCGGCGGCAACAAAATCGAATCCGAGCGGCGTCAGCCCCTCGCCTGCGTCGTCATCCGCCGTCATGGACGTCATACGGTTACATTCAAAGGCAGGCGAACCCAGTGTGTTTTTATGATTCCACGTCATCGTCATCATGCGTACGCCGAGGCGGTGAAGCTCGTCAAGCCGTCCGAGGTCATCACCGATAACACCGCCCTCTTCAACAGAAAGCAAAACGGAAATTTTGCCGTCGCGGCGATTCTTTTCAATGTCGCCGCCGACAAGGACGGGGGCAACGGTGTCGGCGTTTGCCTTCGTCTGCTCTGTCAGGATGCGGAGCAGCTTCAGGCATTGTTCCCATGGATCGTCTGAATGCCCGAGGTCAACGAATGCGGCGAAGGTCTGCAGTCCGTAGCCTGCTCGGAGCATCCGCTCAATGTCAAGATGCGCGTCCGCGATGCGGTAAAGTCCCGCCTCGCGGATCCTATATACGGTATCACAATGCAGATCTGATATGTACATAACGGCCCTTTCGATTGAATATGATTAAATAAGGACAGGCTCGGACGCTTCTTCTTTGTAATTTTCCGAGGCGACGTATATTGCACGGTGAACGTTTTCGATTGCAAGCGTGCCCGATTCATGCGACATGATCTCGCCGTCGGCGGCGTATCTGAACGTGCCGCATATCTTAATGCTTTTTGCGCGTCTGTACGTTAAGATGTCGGAAAGCTCAGGGATGCATTCTTGCGTGTCAGGCGAGATATGATCGCCTTTTTTGTAAACGCCGACGAGCTTAAGAAAACGCAAACGTCCGATGTTTTTGACGATGATAACGTCGAGGATGCCGTCGGAGATGTCAGCGATGGGAGCAGCTTTGAAGCCGCCGCCGTAGAAGCGACCGTTTGCGATGGCGCAGAGCAGATAATCGTCTTCCAGAAATTCAACGTTTCCGTCAGGATCGGTAATGGTGATCTGCAGATGCGTCGGACGTTTTCTGATGAACTCGGCGGCAACGCCGAGCACGTAGGCAAATGAGCCGCTGACAAGAGGAAGACGTTTATAGTCGCTCATACGCGCCGCCACTTCGCAGTCAAAACCGATGTTCAGTAGATTCAATGCGTACCTGTCATTATATTTTATGACGTCGCAGGGCGTTTTGACGTCGCATTCCGAGGACACGCGAAAAAAATCGTTTCCGCTGCCCGTCGGCATGGGTGTGAGGATAACTCGTTCCCCGGCATTCGCGGCAAGGATACCGTTGACGGTCTCGTTCAGCGTTCCGTCGCCGCCGTATGCGTAAATGTGGAAGCTGTCGTTCTCGGCGAGCCGGGTTTTCAGGTATTCTTCCGCATCGCCCTGTGCGGAGGTGACGTGAACGTCACCGACGAGGGATTTGGCATCGGGAAGTGAGCCTTTGCCTGCGGCGGGATTCTGCAGATGGATCACGGTTGACAAGATCTTGTCACTCCTTTATATTTTATAAATTTGTGTAAATTGCAAAATAACATTTGCATATATTGATGCGGTGAAAACAAGTTTTCCACAAGCAAAACTGTTGATAATGTTGAAAACCTAAGTGCGACTTTGTAGCTATTTAAGTCGGGAAATCGGATTTTCCACAGGTTACACTTTTTTATCCACATTCGAAGGGTGCTTTTAAGCGAAAATTCCGCAAATGTGTAAAAGACTTAAAATGTGCAAAAAATATCACTCACCAATACTTGCGGTCAAGGGTACGGAGCTGTACCGCTTCGGCGACGTGACGCGCCGAGATCACCTCGGCTCCGTCAAGGTCGGCAATGGTTCTCGCAACGCGAAGGATTCGGTCGTATCCGCGCGCGGAAAGTCCCATAGTTGAAAATGCGCCCTCAAGAATGCGTTTTGCCGAAGGGTCGGGTGTGCAGAAACGTCGGATCAGACGCGGAGTCAAGTCAGCGTTACAGTGCACGCCGACTGCGGGCGCATCGCCGTCGGGAGAGGCGGCGTATTCGGCGATTCTGTCGGATGCAAGCTTACGTGCGGCGGTGACACGTTCGCGTATGGACGCGGACGGCTCTGATGGACGGTCGATGGCGGTCAGCTCGTCGAAGGTCAGTGAGGGGACCTCTATCTGTATGTCGATGCGGTCGAGCAGAGGGCCGCTGATTTTTGCGAGGTATTTGTGTATCTCCGTTTTGGAACAGGTGCAGGGGTGTGTCGGGTGGCCGTAGTAACCGCAACGGCACGGATTCATGGCGCATATAAGCTGAAACGACGAAGGATACGTCACGCGCCCGTTGGCGCGTGTGATGGTGACTTCTCGGTCCTCAAGCGGCTGGCGGAGTGCTTCGGTGACGGCTTTGTTGAATTCGGGAAGCTCGTCAAGGAAAAGGATGCCGTTGTGCGCGAGTGAGATCTCGCCCGGCATCGGGTTTTTGCCGCCGCCGACGAGCGAGGGCGCTGACATGGAATGATGCGGCGAACGGAACGGACGGACCGTGACAAGTCCGATATCGTTCGGAAGAGTGCCTGAAATCGAATGTATTTTTGTCGTTTCAAGAGCTTCTTCAAAGGTAAGCGGCGGAAGTATCGACGGCATACGCTTTGAGAGCATGGATTTGCCCGTTCCGGGAGGACCGATGAGCAAAACATTATGGCCGCCAGCGGCGGCGATCTCAAGGGCGCGCTTTACGCGCTCCTGACCTTTGACGTCGGCGAAGTCAAGCCCCGCGGCGGCGAAGTTCGCCGCTGTCGGTGTGGTGTATCTGATCGGGGAGAGCTGTATCTTTCCGTTCAGGTGAAGGACAAGATCATGCAGATTATGTACGGCATAAACGGTCATGCCCTCAACGACCGAGGCTTCGGCGGCGTTATCAGCCGAAACGAAAAACTCGCGCAAGCCTGCGTCGCGTGCGGCGACGCACATTGAAAGCACGCCGCGGATCGGACGGAACGAGCCCGAAAGGGAAAGCTCGCCGGCAAAACACTTGTCGGTGAGGTCTACGGAGCGGTCAATGACGGAGCTTGAATGAAGGATGGCGACAGCCATTGCCATATCGAAGGCGGAGCCTTCTTTTTTTCTGTCCGCAGGCGCGAGATTAAGCGTAAGCATGAGCTCGGGGAAGGAAAGCCCGCTGTTCACGACAGCGGCGCGGATGCGCTCTTTTGCCTCGCGCACAGCCATATCGGGCAAGCCGACAAGGTCAAAGCCGGGGATCACGTTGACGGCGTTACACTCCGCCGACACCAGGTAGCCGTTGATTCCGGAAAGTCCCGCACAGTATGCGATTGAAAGCATAAATATTCCTCCGAGCATAATAATATATAATATTTTAGCACAATATAACGTTTTTTTCAACGATATAAAGCCCAAAACCGCAAAAAATGACGTCAAAAGCAAAAACCGTCGGCGACAGCGAAAGCTGTCCCCGACGGTTTTCGGATGTTATTGATCGGCTGCAAAAGCCGTTATGCGTTGACGGCACCGATAAGATAGGGGAGCACAGGCTCGAACTTCGCGCCATACCAATGATTTTTTTCTTCTTCCGTCGCTTTGATACAAAGAACTGTGTAATCGGCGGCGATGCGTGCCGAGTCGAAGGCGGATTTTCCGCGGACGAGGGCGCCGACGAATGCGGAGGCGTAAATGTCGCCCGTTCCGTGGCAACTGTTCGGCAAATGTTCGTGCTCATAGTAGGAATACGTGCCGTTTTCGTAAACGACGACACCCGTTTTGCCCTCTTCGTAGGAGATGCCCGTGAAGATGACGTTTTTGCATCCGAGGGCGGTGAGCTTATGAAGAAGTGTATCGATATATCGGCGGTCGTAGGAGGTTTTATACTCCGTGTCTGTCAAAAGGCACGCTTCTGTGATGTTCGGGATGACGTAGTCGGCGGCGGCGCACAGCTTTTTCATCGCGTTGACAAAAGCGGTGTCAAAGCCGGGGTAGAGCTTACCGTTATCCGCCATGGCAGGATCAACGATCTTCACGCAGGCTTCGGCGGCGTTATCACGCATGATGTCATAGACGTAATCTATTTGTTTCTCTGAGCCGAGATAGCCGGTGTATACGGCATCAAATTTGATTCCCTCGGCAATCCAGTGCGATCGTATTGCGGGCATATCGTCGGTGAGGTCGCGGAATGTGTAGCCCTTGAAGCCTGCCGTGTGCGTGGAAAGAACGGCGGACGGCAGAACGCAGGTCTCAATGCCGCAAGCGGAGATGATGGGAAGCGCCACCGTGAGCGAGCATTGACCGACGCAAGAAATATCTTGTATCGTTAATATTTTTGGATATGACATGATGATATGATTCCTTTGATTATCTTTAATAACTGAAGCAATCATATCCTAAAATTGGTGTGCGGTAAATGTTCAGAACTGATGAAAAGTATATGACCAGATCAGTCTGAGTCTCGTCTGCGCGCGCGGCGGACGCGGTTGATGTGACGCTCGAAGTCGCCGCATGAGAGCAGCTCCGCGAGCACATACTGCTCAAAAACGGGCACCGTACACGAATAAAATCCGAGCTTTTCCTCAAATTCGGAGAGCATTGTTTCGGGCAGCACCATGTAGCCGACGCGAACGGAGGGAGCAACGGTGTTTGAAAACGTGTTCAGGTATATGACACGTCCGTCCTCGGAGAGCGAATAGACGGTGTCCTCGTTTTTTCGCGAGATTGTCAGCTCCGAGTCGTAGTTATCTTCAATGACGTAGCCGCCGCGCAGCTTTGCCCAGCGTAGATATTCAATCCGCTTAGAGGCTGACGCGGTGACGCCGCTCGGGTAGCTGTTGTGAGGCGTGATGTGTAGCACCGTTGCAGACGTGCGATGCAGCTCCGACGTTTTGATGCCGTTCGGTCCGAGTCCGAGCATATCGCATCGGGCACCGTTCGCGCGATAGACACGGCGGATCTTGTCGTAGGAGGGGTCCTCGATCGCATAGATGCGGTCGCGTCCCAGAAGCTGAACGATCAGACTGTACAAATACTCCGCACCCGAGCCGATGATGATCTGCTCGGGGCGCACCGTGATACCGTGGCTTCGTGCAAGATATGACGATATGGCGGCACGCAGCTCGGCGCAACCGTGATTGGGCGATTTAGTCAGTATTTTTTCGTTATAGTCGAGCAGGACGCGGCGCATCGTTTTTGATATGACCGAATATGGCACGGTGCTTTTGACACGGTGCGGATTTTCCGTCGGCGAGTGCGTGACGGGGGCGTCGGCGGTTTCGTGGGAGATGAAGTCGCTTTCCTTGTAAATGACGAAGTAGCCGCTTCGTTCTCGGGACTCAACGTACCCCTCGTCACTGAGGATCGAATATGCGTGCTCGACGGTGATGACGCTTACGCCGACTTCCTCGGACAAAATCCGCTTTGACGGCAGTTTTTTGCCGTATTGGTATACACCCGACACGATATCGCGGCGGAGAGCTTCGTATAGCTGCATATAGGCGGTCTTGGCGTTTTCTTTGTCAATGCGGTACTTCATCTGGTTATAAAACTCCTGCAAATGCGAAAATCATATAACCAGATTATATAATATTTTTTCTTCGTTGTAAAGATGAAAAGAAAAAACGGCTATAAGAAAATAAATCTTTACAAAAGTAAACGAATATTGACATATGGTGAAAGATATGATATACTGATACCATAAAGGAGGCGGTATAATGTATATCACTTACGAAAAACTGTGGAAGCTTCTTGTTGACAAGCACTTAACAAAGACGGATCTCTTGTCGCTGTGCGGCATCAGTTCGCGCACGCTATCGAAGCTTTGCAAAAACGAAAACGTAAATTCGGATACGCTTTTGAAGATATGCGAGGCGCTCGACTGCGATATTGCCGACATCATGGAGGTACGCCGCGGTGAAGCGGAACGATCCATATACGACACCTTTGCGGCTGACAAAAAGCTTGTGGCGAGCGACGAAATATGCAACACGTACGAGTTTTCGTATCGCGGACGCCGCGTGCTTTTGAAAAAAACGAAGAAACGTGCCAATAAATACTCGATTATCGGGTGCGGTCCCACCTCTCTTACATGGACGCAGATCACGATGGTCGGACGAATGCAGGTGCCTGAGTACAGCACAGTTACGTTTGACGGTCTGCTCGAGCCCGACGTGATCGGAATTATCGTTATTTCGGGCAAACCGAATCATATTAAAGATTTGGATGACGGCGTGTGCGTTTCGGGCATCGGCACACCGAGGACGAAACGCTTCGTTTACGTTATGTCCGAGGCGAGATTCAAGCTCTTTGCGCCGCAAATAAATGACTGAGAATGATACCCCTGCAGATAGATCCGCATGATCTGTTGCAGGGGTGCTTTTGCATCGGCAAAAAAGCAGCGCGCGGCGAAATGGTATTGAAAAAATCCGCTGAATGTTATATTATATATTATGTATACGTATCTAAACGGCGGCGAGGTGACGTGAATATGTTCGGTTATGTTAAAGCATACGTTCCCGAGCTTCGAATGAGGGAGTATGAGTTCTACCGCGCCGTTTACTGCGGTCTTTGCGGCTCTATGAAAAAGCTGACGGGACTACCTTCAACGTTCACGCTTTCGTATGACATGGTGTTTCTCTCGTTGTGCCGTATGGCTGTTCTGGGGCATCGGTACGAGGTGAAGCCCAAACGGTGCGGAATCAATCCGTTCCGAGTAAAAAAGCGCGCCATGATGACGGACGGCGACGAGCTTCGTTACGCCGCCGCTGTGTCGGCGCTTTTGACGGAATGTAAGATTATGGATGACGTGACCGACGAGAGCGGTTTTCGGCGTATGCGAGCAAAGCTTATGCTCGGCGGTGCAAAACGTGCGCTCCGACGCGCCTGCGTCCCCTGTGAGCTTGAAAACTTCGTGCGGTCAAAGCTTTCGGAACTGTACGCGCACGAGGGGACGAAGCCTGACTCGGTCGGCGGCGGAGCCGAGCTTTTCGGTGAGCTTTTGGGACGGATATTTGCCTACGGTATCGACGGGGACAGCGGACGGATCCTACACGAGATAGGCCGCGGCGTCGGCAGGTACATCTACATCATCGACGCTGTCGATGATGTAGGCGAAGATATAAAATCGGGGCGTTATAACCCGATAGCGTCACTGTGGGCGGGCGAGATCACGGACGGTGAGCTTTCACTCCGCGCAAAAGACGCGCTTCTTGATTCGCTGAAGCTTGAGCTGTCACGTGCGGCAGGAGCCGTTATGCTGATAGAGCTTCCCGACGGCGGCTACCCCGAAACGCTTGAGCTGGTAAAAAATATCGTGTATCTTGGTATGCCGAAGGAGGCGGAATGCGTCCTATACGGCAAAGATAGTATTGATAACACAAAATAATCGAATAAAAAAGACAGAGGAACCTGATTTTGAAAGATCCTTATAAGACGTTGGGCGTCGAACGCACCGCCACCGACGCGGAGATAAAAAAAGCGTACTACGCGCTGGCAAAAAAGTATCATCCTGACAACTACGTCGACAATCCGCTTGCCGACCTTGTTGCGGAAAAGATGAAGGAAATAAACGAAGCTTACGACACAATCTGCCGTGAACGAGAGGGCGGCGGCAGTGCGTACGCATACGAATACGAAGATTCGGATAAGGATAATGCATACACCGCAAAGAGAAGATATGCCAATATCCGCAACCTGATCAATATGCGCCGCTACCGTGAGGCGATCGAAGCTCTCATGCTTATGCCCGACGCCGACAGAGGCGCTGAATGGCAATATCTGTACGGCTGTGTAATGCTCGGCATGGGCAACTACACGGACGCTATACGGTACGTCGAAACAGCGTGCTATATGGATCCGACGAACCGCGAATACGCGAACGCACGCGACAGTATCCGCGGACGTGCGGCGGCATACAACCGCGGCTACACGACGTCGTCGGGCTCAAACGACTGCGGAACTTGTGACATTTGCTCGTCGCTTCTTTGCGCGGACTGTCTTTGCGAATGCTGCGGCGGTGATCTGATCCGCTGCTGCTGACGAAAATCCATGAAAAACACAAAACGCATAGCTATTTCGGGCATTATGGCGGCGACATCCGTAGTTATCATGTATTTTGCAACCGTGACGGATCTGTTGTCGCTTTCGGGCGTCGTTTTTGCTGCCTTTGCCGTGATGTTTATCTACATTGAATACGGCGGCGGCGCGGCGGTGACGGTCTACGGCGTTGTGTCCGTCATATCGTTTCTTATACTGCCCGATAAAGTTACGGCGCTGCTTTATGCGGCATACGTCGGATACTACCCGATGCTGAAGGCGAAGCTTGAACGCTTGCCTAAGGCTTGGGCGTGGGCGTTGAAGCTCGTCAGCGTCAACGTCGTTATGACGGCGGCACTGATACTGTCGCGCTACGTTGCCGCAATGGAGGCGGAGACGCCGGTCATCGAAGCTGTGGTGTTCATCCTCGGAAACGTCGTTTTCGTTTTGGCGGACGTTTTGGCAACACGGCTTATTACGGTATATTTTATAAAATATAGACCTCGTTTACGTAAACGGGGTATCATATAAAACAATCGAAGAAAAGGAAAATAAAGAATCATGATCAGATCAATGACCGCTTTCGGACGTGCCGTCCGAGAGATCGGCGGAAAGAAATACACGCTTGAGATAAAGAGCGTGAACGGCAGATTCCTCGACTGTACGGTGAAATATCCGCGTCAGTACGGATTCATAGAGGAAAAGATCAAGTCCCACATCACAGAGCGCGGCGTCGTCCGCGGAAAGATCGACTGCTACCTCGGCATCGAGGTCATCGAACAGCAGGGCGTGACGATCAATCTTGACGGTGCGCTTGCCGAATCGTACATCAACGCGCTTCGCCGTCTTTCCGATGAGTTCGGACTGCACAATGACATAACGGTGTCGCGTGTCGCGTCGTTCCGCGACATTTTCACGGTGACGCATCCCGACGAGGATCTTGACGCCGAGTGGGAAGCTGTCAGGTCGGTGCTTGATGAGGCGCTTGACGAATTCTTCGCGATGCGTGAGCGAGAGGGAAGCAGACTTGCCGCCGACGCTGAGCTCAAGCTTTGCGAGATCGAAGCTGTTGCCGCAGAGATCAAAACGATCTCCGAGGCGAATATTTCAACGTATCCCGCACGCCTGACGGAGCGCATCAAGGCGTTGCTTGAGGTTGGCGGCGTTGAGATAAACGAGCAGAGAATACTCACCGAAGCGGCGATCTTTGCCGATAAGGCATCGATCGACGAGGAGATCGTCCGTCTTTCCTCGCACATCGCCGCGTTCCGCGACATCATCAAAAACGAGGACGCCGTCGGAAGAAAGCTCGACTTCCTCGTTCAGGAAATCAACCGCGAAACGAACACGATCGGATCAAAGTCACAGGATACAAAGATCGCACATCTCGTCGTTCTGGTGAAGAGCACGATCGAAAAGATCCGTGAGCAGATACAGAATCTTGAGTAAGCGAGGAAATAATATGACACTCGTTAACATCGGATATAACAACATGGTCGCCTGCGAGCACATCGTCGCCGTTATCGGCAGTGATACCGCGCCCGCAAAACGTCTTATCGGCGAGGCTAAGGAATCGGGCCGCGTCATCGACGCGACCTGCGGCAAGAAAACTCTCGCCGTTATCGTTACGGACAGTGATCACGTCATTCTGTCGGCGCTCTCCCCCGAATCAATAGCGGCACGCGCATCGGGCGCTGCCGAATAACCGCGTTTATTAAATTATCATATACAGCAAGAGAAAGGAATAAATATCATGTCAATGATCTCTCCCTCCATCGATGAACTCACCAAAGGTCAGTTTAACCGTTACACGCTCGTTATCGCGACAGCAAAGTGTGCGCGCCTCGTTACAAACGAATACTGCAAACAGCGCGAGTACGCGGAAATGCTTATCGCGAACAAGGAAACGGATAAATCGCTCGTTTCCATGATCAAGCGCGAATTCCGCGACGAAAAGGCTGTCAAGAGTGCCGTTACACGACTCGGCGCGGGTGAATTCAAGATCGTTCCGCCCGATGAAGGCAACTATTGATCGGTATTTTTTGAAAACGCCAAAGGTACGGTAACACTACATGGGATATGAGTATGTCGGCGTACGCATTTTAGATGCGCCGATCCACGCAGACCGCGAATACACATATTATATACCGCGCGAGCTTGCGGACGGTGTCCGCCGCGGGGTATTTGTCAGCGTGCCTTTCGGTGGCGGCAACCGCAAAAGGACTGCCGTTGTAACGTCTCTTTTTGAAAAAACGGACGTTGAAAAATGCAAGCCTTTGTCGGCACTGTCAAATCCGAACGTGACGATGACGGAGGAGCTGCTCGGGCTTTGCGACTATATGTGCGAGCATACGATGTGCACGTACGGCGATGCCGTTCATGCGTGTATACCGTCGGGGGCGTTGTCTCGCGTTGCCGAATACTATTCGGTGTCCGATTCGGAAGCTGATGAGGAGCCCTGTGAGCTAAATTCAAAGGCGCAGTATGTGTACAGCTTCATCAAAGCGAACGGATCTGTGTCATTGGCGAAGCTTCGATCCGCTTTTGACAGTTCCGACGGTGTTCCTGAGATCGTTTCGAGTCTTATCAAGAAAAAATTGATAAATCGCACCTACGAGGTTGCGGAGCCGACGAATGCCGTCAAAATGGCGACGGTGCAGCTTCTCGTCACCGCTGAGGAGGCACGCGAGCTTGCGGGCGGAAAACAGCTTCGCTCAAAACGCTCGCGCGAGATACTTTTGTATCTTGCAGATCGAGGCGGAGAAGCTGAAGAATCGGAGCTTAAAGAAGCTCTCGGTGCTGTCGCGCCGCAGATCCGCGCGCTGCAGGAGCGCGGGATCGTTGAGATCTCATATCACGATAAGTGGCGGATTCCGTCCGCCAACAGAGAATGGAGCGCGAAAACGGAGCTTTCGCTGACTCCGCATCAGACCGCGGCATACGAAAAGCTTTTGTCGCTCTATCGTTCGGGAAATGCAAAGGCGGCGCTTTTACACGGAGTGACGGGAAGCGGAAAAACGTCCGTTATCCGTGCCATGATAGACGCTGTCACATCTGACGGCAGAGCCGTCATAATTCTCGTTCCCGAGATAGCTCTGACACCGCAAACGGTGTCGATCTTCTGCTCAAATTACGGCGACAGAGTCGCTGTTATTCATTCGTCCCTGTCCGAGGGCGAGCGTATCGACGCATGGCGTCGGATCCGCGCGGGCGAAGCGGACATTATAATCGGCACGCGAAGTGCCGTCTTTGCGCCGACGGAGAAGCTCGGCATGATCGTCATTGACGAGGAGCAGGAGCACACGTACAAATCGGATACGTCGCCAAAATACACGGCGCACGACGTGGCACGCTACCGCTGTGCCGCAAACGGCGCACTTATGCTCTTGTCAAGCGCGACGCCGTCGCTTGCGTCGTACTATAAGACCGAATCGGGAGCGTATACGCTCGTTTCCATGACGGAGCGATACGGCAACGCGACCTTACCCGAGGTTATCATCGCTGACAGACGGCGAGATACCGAAGAAGACAGATCGGGTCCTATAGGATCGGTCCTGATCGAAGAAATCAGAAAAAATCTACAGCGCGGTGAGCAGACGGTACTATTTCTGAACCGCCGCGGATATAATAACTTTTTGTCGTGCAAGCTGTGCGGCGAAGCGGTGATTTGCCCGCACTGCAGCGTTGCACTGACGTATCACGCGCGCCGCCGTGTTAACGAAACGGAAAACCGTGAGGACTATCGCCGCGAGCACATCGACGCAGGCTACCTGCAGTGCCATTACTGTGGCTACAGATCGAAGTCCCCGTCCGTTTGCCCCGAATGCGGCAGCGAAAACCTATACTACATGGGCTGGGGGACGCAGCGCGTTGAGCAGGAGCTAACGCGGCTTTTCCCCGAGGCGAAGGTGTTGCGTATGGACGCGGACACGACGAAAACGAAGTCTGCATATGAGGATATTCTCGGTGCTTTCAAGCGACACGAGGCAGATATTCTTCTCGGAACGCAAATGGTGACGAAAGGACACGATTTTCCGCTTGTCACACTTGTCGGCGTTCTTTTGGCGGAGTCGTCCTTGTATCTTGATGACTACAGAGCAGGCGAGAGGACGTTTTCCTTGATAACGCAGGTCGTCGGCAGGGCGGGACGCGCCGCCGACAGACCGGGACGCGCCGTTATCCAGACGTACACCCCTGAAAACGAGGCGCTGCGCTTTGCGTCAACGCAGGACTACGTTTCGTTTTATAAAAACGAGATCAAGCTGCGGCGCGGCTATGCGTTCCCGCCGTTTTGCGATATCGTACAGTTTACTTTGACGAGCGATGACGAAGCGGAGCTTTCGAGCACCGTTGTGCGTCTTGCCGAGTACATTAAGCAAATATCCACATCGACGTATCCCGACGTGCGATTCCAAATGTTCGGACCGTTTGAGGCGCCGATATACCGAGTCGGCGACAGATACAGAATGCGTATCGTATGCAAGTGTAAGCTGAATCGCAGGACCCGCGAGATGTACTCCGACGTGATACGCATATTCGGCGCGAAGCTCGGACGCAGAGTGTCGCTTGCGGCAGATTTTAACCCGAACTCAATTTGATATACAATCCGATATACTGAATTTTGAGGTGAAAACATGGCACTTTTGAAAATAAGAAAAAAAGGCGATCCCGTTCTTCGCGGACGTTGCCGTCCCGTAACGGAGATCACACCGAGAATACTTACTCTGCTTGACGATATGAAAGAAACGCTCGATGAGGCACAGGGCTGCGGCCTTGCCGCGCCCCAGGTGGGCATTCTCCGCCGTATCGTTATCATCGACACGGAGGAAACGGGGCTTATCGAGCTTATCAATCCCGAGATCATCGAACGTGAGGGCGAACAGCTTGAGGCTGAAGGCTGCCTTTCAATTCCCGGTCAGTGGGGCATCACACGCCGTCCTGCCAAAGTGAAGGTGCAGGCGCTTGACCGCAACGGCGTTATGCGTGAATATGAGGGAGAGGGACTTTTAGCGCGTGCGTTCTGCCACGAAACGGACCACCTGAACGGCAAGCTTTACATTGATCCCGACGTGCTCGTGGAGATGCTCGAGGATGAAGACGAAGACTGATGCTTTGACACGGTCGAAGCTATTACATTTTGATTGATATTAGGAGGGTTCGTATGAGGATCCTTTTTATGGGAACACCCGATTTTGCGGCAACGGCACTCACAGCCGTGCACGCAACGGGAGAAGAGATCGTCGGAGTTGTAACACAGCCCGATAAGCCGCGCGGACGCGGCTACACGCTGACGCCGCCGCCCGTTAAGGTGAAGGCGCAGGAGCTCGGACTGAACGTTTATCAGCCCGAAAAGGTTCGCGGGGAAGAGTTTGCGGAGCTACTTACACAGCTCGATCCCGAGCTGATCTTTGTCGTTGCATACGGCAAGATCCTGCCGAAAAACGTGCTTGACTACCCGAAATTCGGCTGTGTCAACGCGCACGCTTCGCTTTTGCCGAAGTATCGCGGAGCCGCGCCGATACAGCGCGCCATCATGGACGGAGAAACGATGACGGGCGTGACTGCTATGTTCATGGACGAAGGGCTCGATACGGGCGATATGATCCTGAAAAAATACGTCACGATCGAATCCGACGATAATTTTGAAACAGTTCACGACAAGCTCGCCGCGGCAGGCGCCGAGGCGCTTTGCGAAGTCGTCTTGCGGATCAACGAGGGTACGGTGGAGCGCACCGCACAGCCCGACGGCGCAACTTATGCGGCAAAGATCGAAAACGACGACTGCAGACTCGATTTTTCTATGCCTGCCTGCAAGCTGCATAACATTATCCGCGGTCTTTCTCCGATTCCGCTTTCGTTTACGCATACTCCCGACGGCAAGCTCTTGAAGATCACAGCCGCTGCTGTTGCAGATGAGGCAGGCTCGACGGGCATGCCCGGCGAGGTCACATCTATCGACGGAGGCAAGATCCGCGTTGCCTGCGGTGAGGGAGAGATATTCATTTTGGGCTGTCAGCCCGAGGGAAAACGCCGCATGAGCTCCGCCGACCTCATCAACGGCAGACGCATCAAAGTCGGCGATATATTGACGAATGAATAATAATGCACGCCGTGTTGCGGTAACAGCCATCAGCCGCTGGGAACGCGACGGGAAATATATAAATCTTGAGCTGGACGCAACGCTTGAGCGTTCGGCATTGACGGGCGCGGACCGCGCCCTTGCCGCCGCTATCATATACGGTGTCGTTGAGCGCAAGCTGACGCTTGACGCGGAAACTGAGCGTCTTTCTGGACGCGAGCTGTCCCGACTCGACGCAGAAACGAAGGCGGCGATTTCGGTCGGACTTTACCAACTCATATATATGGATAAAATACCGCCGCACGCGGCGGTGAATGAGACCGTTGCAGCGGCACCGCAGCGTTCACGCGGACTCGTGAACGCGGTGCTCCGCCGTTCGATTCGCGAGGGATGTAAAGTTTTACTTCCCGATAGGGAGGCGGACGAGGCGGCATATCTGTCACGTCTTAATTCCGTGCCCGAATGGATAGTCCGTTCGTGGATACGCGACTACGGTGCAGATGCCGAAGGCATCGCGGCATCTGCTAATTCGCACCCTGCCGTGACGCTTCGCGTCAACGATCTCCGCACAACGCAGGAAGATCTACTCCGACGTTTTCATGCCGAAGGTGTCGAAGCGGAAGCGGTCGACGTCGCGCCCGATATGATACGTCTTTTATCGGGACAAAAGATTACGGAGCTTTATGGCTACAGTGAGGGGCTTTGGTTCGTTGAGGATGCGGCTTCGCGCCTTGCCGCTTTGGCGCTCGGTGCTCGTCCGGGCGAGATGGTGGCGGACGTTTGCGCCGCACCCGGCGGCAAAAGCTTTTCCGTTGCGATCGATATGCAAAACAAAGGCAAGCTCTGCTCGCACGATCTGCACAAAAATAAGATCCGCTTGATTACGTCTGGTGCCGAACGGCTCGGCATCACGATAATCGATGCATTCGTCCGCGACGCGACAAAATGCGACGGAGGCGAGGGTACGTTTGACAGAGTTCTTTGCGACGCGCCGTGCTCGGGGCTCGGAGTTATTGCAAAAAAGCCTGACATCCGATACAAAAACGAGGCAGACGTCATCCGTCTGCCCGAGATTCAGTATTCGATACTGTCAGCGTCTGCGAAGCTTGTAAAATCGGGCGGTATGCTCGTTTATTCAACGTGTACCCTTCGCCGTGAAGAAAACGATATGATCCGAGAAAGGTTTTTAGCCGAAACGGAAGATTTTGTGCCGTACTTGCCCGAGGATTTTCCCATTCAGACGGACGGCGGCGCGGTGACGCTTATGCCCCATAAGCACGGCACCGACGGTTTTTATATTGCGGGGTTCAAAAGAAAATGAACGAAAAAACAGATATATTGCGGCTATTGCCCGACGAGCTTGAGGCTTTGATAACGTCGGAACCTTACAGTCAGCCGAAATACAGAGCAAAAGAGATATTTTCCTGGCTTCATCGCGGAGCGGACTTTTCGAAAATGACGAGTCTGCCGAAGGCACTGCGCGAAAAGCTTGCTGTAGGTTGTGTGATCAAAACGCCGACGGTGAGCCGTAAACTCTCGTCAGCCGTTGACGGTACGGTAAAGTACCTTTATGAGCTGTACGACGGCAATCACATTGAGGCTGTATACATGAAATATGAGCACGGCAACACCCTCTGCGTCTCCTCGCAGGTCGGATGCCGTATGGGGTGCCGCTTCTGCGCCTCGACTAAATCGGGGCGCGTGCGCGATCTTTCCGCCTCGGAGATCCTCGGCGAGATAATTGCCGCGGAGCGCGACACGGGTACGAGAATATCAAACGTCGTTATGATGGGGATCGGCGAGCCGCTCGACAATTTTGACGAAACGGTACGCTTTTTGAAGCTCGTTTCCGCACCCGACGGACTTAATATAGGCCTGCGCCATATATCCGTTTCAACTTGCGGCATCGTGCCGAAAATATACGAGCTTGCAAAGCTTGATCTGCCGATCACGCTGTCGATTTCGCTTCACGCCGCAAACGACGCGGACCGCTCGTCCATAATGCCGATCAACGACGCTTATGGCCTTGATAAGCTGCTTGTTGCCTGTGCCGATTATTTTGTAGAAACGGGCAGACGCATATCCTTTGAATATACTTTGATTGCGGGCAAAAATGATTCTCTCCGCCATGCGGAGGAGCTCGCCGTCACGCTTCGCCGCTATATGAAAAGCGGCGGACGTCATCAGCCGATCCATGTTAACCTTATTCCTTTGAACGACGTTGACGGCGTGGGACTGTCGCGTCCCGATAAAAAAGCGATTACAGCATTCGTTAATAAACTGTCGGCACTCGGCGTGAACGCCACCGTTCGCCGCCGTCTCGGTCCCGACATCAATGCCGCCTGCGGACAGCTCCGTATAAATTCCGAGCGCCGTGCGGCAACAGAAACAGATAACTGACAGTTTTATAGGAGGATTCCGATATGATATTTTCCGGAAAAACAGACGTAGGCCGCGCCCGTCGTTCCAATCAGGACGGCTTTGCCGCCTTTGACTTTGCCCCGGACACGGCGGTTTTCATCGTTTGTGACGGTATGGGCGGCGCCAACGGAGGCGAGGAGGCAAGCCGTATTGCGCTGCAGTCGGCGAGCAAAAGCATATCTGAGGATATACGGGTAATTCTTGCTACGCCGTCGATCGACAAAGATAAATATATGCCGAAGATACTGACATACGCGGTTGGAAGCGCAAATCTCGCCGTTTACGACAGAGCCAACGCGGAACCTGCCTTTGCGGGCATGGGAACGACGTTTGTCGGAGCCGTTATTTGCGGCGGTGTGATGTACGTCGTCAACGTTGGTGACAGCAGACTATATCTTATCACCGAGAATGAAGTGAAGCAGGTTACACGTGACCACTCCTACGTTCAGTATCTTGTCGATATGGGTATGATGACGAGCGAGGAAGCCGAAGCCTCCTCGCGCAAGAACATAATTACAAGAGCCGTCGGCACGGAGGAAACGGTTGAACCTGATACGTTCACGGTGCCGCTTGCGGGTGTGTCATACGTTCTTTTGTGCTCCGACGGACTGTCCAACATGGTCGACAAGTCCGAGCTACACAGAATCGTTACAGGCGAGGGTGAGATTTTTGAGAAAACCGAAAAGCTTATCTGCCGTGCAAACGAAAACGGCGGCAAAGATAACATAACCGCCGTCCTCGTAAAACCATTCTCTAACTAAAGATCGGAGTTAACGATGGAATCATACGAAAGACTCGTGGGACAGACCCTCGGGGGAAGATATAAAATAGAAAAGCAGATCGGTATCGGCGGTATGGCGGTCGTTTATCGTGCGTATGACCCTGTGATACAGCGTCATGTTGCGATAAAGATGCTTAAAGACGACGTTGCCGGGGATGAGGCTGCGCTGAAACGCTTCATCAATGAATCAAAAGCCGTAGCGATGCTCTCGCATCCGAACATCGTCAGCATATATGACGTGTCCGTTTCGGGCGATTATAAGTATATCGTTATGGAATATATCGAAGGCATTACGCTGAAAAGCTATATGTTAAAGAAATGTGCGCTCCCCACGGAGGAGATCATAAGATACTGCCGACAGATACTGTCCGCGCTCGATCATGCACACGAAAAGGGTATTATACACCGCGACATCAAGCCGCAGAATATAATGCTTCTCAAAAACGGCACGATCAAGGTGACGGATTTCGGCATAGCAAAGCTGCCCAATGCCGAAACCGTTACAATGACGGACAAGGCTATCGGTACCGTTTATTACATTAGTCCCGAACAGGCGAGCGGTCTTGCGATCGACACCCGAAGCGACCTTTATTCAACGGGCGTTATGATGTATGAAATGGCGTCAGGCAAGCTGCCGTTCATCGCGGAAACTCCTGTTTCCGTTGCGTTGATGCAGGTGAACTCGATGCCCATCTCGCCCACGGAGATAAACCCTGAAATTCCGAAGGGACTTGAACAGATCATTCTTACGGCGATGGAGAAAAATCCCACATCCCGTTTCCAGACAGCGGAGCAGATGCTCAAACGTCTTGATATTCTGAAGAGGAATCCCGGCGTTATCTTCAAGCCGTTTGCAGAAGGCGTATCTTTTGAGCCGAAAAAGAAGAAAAAGAAGAAAAAGGCGCCAAGTCACCGTGACAGCAACTTTATGGGCAGCTCAATGCTTCCAATAATTCTCGCCGTTGCCTTTGCATTCCTGATAACGTGTATCATTTGCGCGTATTACCTTTTGGCGAACGTATTTTTTAATACCGAAAACGACAAAACGTATATTCTCACCGTTGAAAACTTTATAGGTCAGACGTATTACGACGGTATGGAGGAGGCGCTGCTCGACAAGGACTATAAGGTCACGTTTGAATTTGTGTACGACAGCAAGTATGCGGAGGGCGAGATCATTGAGCAGTATCCCGTTGAGGGAGAGAAGCGTCGCGTTGAATCGGGCAAGTCGGCCTGCGAGATCACGCTGACCGTCAGCCGCGGTATACAGACGTTCACACTTCCCGATTATAAATTGAAGGACTACAGAACCGTTGAGGACGAGCTTCTCAAAAAGTACGGTATCAACTCAAACATCGTTGAAGAAGAAAATATTGCCGTTACGACAGGATATGTGCTCCGAATGGAGCCTATTGCGGGCACCACGGTGAAGACGGGTGATACCGTCACGCTTTATGTCAGCAGCGGCAGCGTCGTCGGAACGGTGCTTATGCCGCAATTCGTCGGCATGACGGAGCTTGAAGCAAGACTTGAGATCGAGAAGAACAACCTCAGAGTCGGCGTCGTTTCTTATGAATATTCAACAGAGCCCGAAGGCGTTGTGCTCAAGCAGAGCCGTGTTGCGTTCAATACGGTGCGCGAGGGAACGATAGTGGATTTCATCGTCAGCCGCGGTCCCGACCCGTCGCTTGGCGAAAACACGAATGGGATGATTCCCGAAGCACCGATACAATAACGGACACAGTAGTGTGAAGGTGAGAACTTGCAGATAAAAGGTGTAATTACAAAGGGGGTGGGCGGCTTATATACCGTCCGCCCCGATATAGATTCGGCTGAGGTGCTCATTTGCCGGGCGAGAGGCGTTTTTCGCCATGAGGCGATATCTCCAACCGTCGGTGACACGGTAACGGTGCTCGTCGGTGACGAGGCGGAGAGTGCACTCAACGACGACAAAATAACAGCGAATAAAAATAAAGGAAAAACCGACAAACGCCACGTTGACAGCGTTATCGATTCGATCCAAGAGCGAAAGAATCTGCTCATACGTCCGCCGATGGCGAATCTTGACGTTATATTTGCCATCATTCCGACGAAGAAGCCGATGCCGGATCTATTTTTGGTCGATAAGCTTATATCGATCGCAGAGCATGCCGATATTGAGCCTGCCGTCATTATAACGAAGTGTGAGCTTGATCCCGATGCCGCCGCAAAGACGGCGGAAATGTATCGACGCGTCGGCTACGGCGTATACGTCGTCAGCTCGGTCACCGGTGAGGGGATCAACGAGATTCAATCATACATAAAAACGCTCGGCAAAGGAGCGATAACGGCATTTGCGGGCGCGTCCGGCGCCGGCAAATCGACACTGCTCAATAAGCTTTATCCGACGCTGTCGCTGCAGACAGGCGAGCTTTCCCGTAAGATCGAACGCGGAAAGCAAACGACGCGCCACGTTGAGCTGTTCGACGCGGACGGCATTTATATTGCGGACACTCCCGGATTCAGTTTGCTTGATTTTGAAAGGTTTGACTTTTTCTCGTGCGAGGCACTGCCGTTTACGTTCCGCGAATTTGAGCCGTATCACGGCAAATGCAAATATACGAAATGCGCCCACTTAAAAGAGGACGGCTGTGCCGTCATTGAAGCCGTTCGTGAGGGAATCATTCCGCAACACCGCCACGAAAGCTATAAAGAGCTTTATGCGGTTTTGAAGAATAAGCATCCTTGGGATAAATGAAGCGGACAGTAACGCGAAAAGACGGTTTTACATATTATGATTATGAAAGTAAAAACACATTAAGTATCCGAAAGGTGTGCAGTTATGAAGATCGTCGTCGTTCGTCCTCCCCGTGCTTTTATACCGCTTTTGAAGCGCATATTCGGCGTTAAGAAGATTTGATGTTTATGTATTGAGAAAAGAGCCGCCTTTGGCGGCTCTTTTCTCTTTTACAAATACTTTTTCATGCGCTCGATGTTCTGATTTTCAAAAGTGATCATTTCCTCTGACAAGGCATACGCTTCGTTCGTCACGGGTATGCGGCATTGTCCGTGTGTTGCTTCGTTTTGCGCACGTGTTATCGAAATAATGTCAGCGCCGCTTCCTCTTATCATAAGCTCAGCAATATTGGAAGGGGAAGTGTCAAACATCGTTTCGGCGGCGATCCCCGTTTTTGCGGCGATTACCTTCGTTTTCTTTTCTTCCTTCGCTTTGGCATTGCAACGCGTCAGTCCGCGTTCTGCACGCTCTGTGAAGCTGCCGTATCCGTTCATCTGTGCGGTCATGTCATGACGTAAAGAATCGTTATCGACTTTTGATAAAAGAGTCAGTATCGATTCTGTTCCCATCTTACTTGACCTATATATTTCGGAATACAGCTCCTGTTCGCAAGTGTGATCGTTCAAGGTTTATCTTCTCTTTCGCTTGTTTTACGGTTTTTCCCCGCAGTAATATTGTGCGCTGATGCGGTGTTTATATTCCTGATACATAGTGGTGACGGAGGCTTAAAAAGGAAAAATAATTTTATTAAAAAAAAGAAAAATAATTGTTGACAAACCTAAATGGGTATGATATAATAACACTCGCCGCGGAAAAAGCGACGGCACGCTGGTGTGGCTCAATGGCAGAGCAGCTGATTTGTAATCAGCAGGTTGTTGGTTCGACTCCGATCACCAGCTTAGTGAGCGAACGGCTCACGTAATAATATGGGGGAATTCCCGAGCGGCCAAAGGGGGCAGACTGTAAATCTGTTGTGCTTTCACTTCGGTGGTCCGAATCCACCTTCCCCCAAAAGCAAAAAGGCATCCGAAAGGATGCCTTTTTGCTTTTGGGAATGGCTGCATGAGCAACGCCGTGAATTTCGCGCTTGCGCGAAATTTGAGCGAATGGCTTGCAAAGCAAGGCAGGCGCCGTGGTCACTAATCCACCTCAAAATCAGGGCGACAGCCCTGCTTTTGGGAATGGCTGCATGAGCAACGCCGTGAATTTTGCGCGAATATGATCGAACACAAACAAAAAATCGGACTTGCGTCCGATTTTTTGTTATCCTAAATTAAATTATCTCAGTTCGGGGCCGTTGCTGCCCATCTTCCAAACGTTAGTGAAGTCCCAGCCGTCAAACGTATTTTTGTCGGTAAGCATACTTTTGGATATGATCTCGACGTATTCGTAAGTGGGCATGAGATATTCGGGTGCGAGTCCTGTGTATCTGTTCGTTTGGGTGATGGGAGTATAATACGTTCTTAAGTTTTCGATATTATAGTTGTTTTCAAGCTTTCCGATATAGTTTTCGGAAAATCCCGCCCAATCGCTTTGATCGTACTTAGATTTGTCGAGTACGTTTTTGCGCGTGGTATTATCGTAGAAGCAGCCGACGAGAGCACCGTGACAATATATACGGTCGTCCTCACAGATGTTGGGTGCCGTCACCGTGCCCGTGGCGTAACAGTTATAAATGTTCATCTTTTCGCTGTTAGTAACGTAGATGCAAGCTATAAGTGAGCCGCAGGGATTTCGGTAATTGAGCCAAGGTCCGCCGTCCATTGAAGGCAGATCCTGACAGTTGCTCCAAATGACATTTTTGGCGAAAATGTCACCTGTTGCGTAGCAATCGTGTACGACGACTTCGCTGAACATCTGTCCGATGAGACCGCCTGCAAATGCTCCGCCATATTGCTTGTTCGTCGTGCAGGTTATGTCACCCGTGGCGTAGCAGTATGCGACTTTGCAAGCATAGCTTGCATAACCGATAAGGCCGCCCGCATACATGTTATTAACCGTAACGTCGCCTGTAGCGCTGCAGTGTTCTACATATACTCCGAAAGATCGTCCGATAAGACCGCCTGCGGATTCTGATAAACCGTTGACAGTAACGTCGGCAGAGCAATCCTTAACGGCGGCTTTGGGGGTGGCAGAGCTTGAATAATACTCACCGTCGTATGCATCGTCAATGTATCCGATGAGGCCTCCTGTTCCTTCTGCACCGCTGATGCTGCCTTCTGCATGGCAGTCCACAAGAAGTTCAGTCTGGTTTTTGTCGAGTTTTGCGTATCCGATTATACCGCCGACGGAGTTGAAGGAAACATCAAAATCGACGCTTACCGTGCATTTGCTGAACGAACAGTTGAGTCCGAAACCAACGATAGCACCTAAGTAGGAATAACGATCGGTATTACTGTCAGCCGTAGCGTTTTCGATCTTAATATTCTTGAACGTGGCGTTCTTTGCGTAAGATACAAGTCCGCCGCTTTCTTTGAAGTATATATTTTTGATTTTGTGTCCGTCGCCGTCATAATGGTGGCGGAAGGGTTTACTTTCGGTACCGATCTCCGGCCATCCGTCAACGCTCGACACATCGATATCAGCTGTCTGCTTGAAGTAATATCCCGATTTGTCTGTTACTTTGGAAATGTTTTGCAGATCAGTGAGGTTTCGGATCAGGTACGGATCGGCTTTCGTTCCGCTGCCTTCCCACATAGCGGTGGAGACAGCCTTGACCGTTACGGTGAAGGTGCCGCTTTTGCCTGAGCCGTCGTTGGCGCTAGCCTTTACGGTGACGCTGCCGGCAGCTTTTGCCGTGAGTGTTCCGTCGCTTGATATTGAAGCATAGCTGCTGCCCGACGTGATAGACCACGTTACGCTTTTGTCAGCAGCGTTCGAGGGGCTGACGTCGGCAGTAAGTTTGATCGTTTTTCCGACATCAACGGAGGACGCACCCGAAATGGTGACGGAGGTCACTTTTATGGGTGCCGCCTTTACGGTTACGGTAATGGTGGCGCTTTTGCCCGATCCGTCTTTTGCGGTTGCGGTAATCGTATAAGTTCCCGCCGTTGTAGCGGTAAATTTTCCGTTACTGTCGACGGTACCGCCGCTTGCGGTCCAGTTAAGCGCTTTATTATCGGCGTTTGACGGAGAAACAGTGGCGGTGACGGTAGTCGATTCACCGACGGTAATGCTCGATTTGCTTGCGGACAGTGTGATCTTCGAGACCAATACGGGAGCGACCACGGGCGGATCGGTCACGGGAGGATCGGTGACGGGCGGATCAGTCACGGGAGGATCAGTCACGGGCGGATCGGTCACGGGCGGATCAGTCACGACAGGATCGGTCACGACAGGATCGGTCACGACGGGATCGGTGTTGGGAACGTCAGTATCGGTCGTTTCGCCTGCGTCGGTATCATCGGTGCCGGTCGTTTCACCTGCATCGGTATAGTCCGTGCCGGTCGTTTCAACTGCGTCAACGTCTGGCGTTGTGTCTGCCTGATCCGATTGAGCCGGCAGATCGTCAGGTCCTTGATCGTCGTCGCAACCAATAAATGCAAAGACAATCAGTATAGCCAAAAGACAGATAAACAGTGATTTTTTCATGTTACCTCCTTATTATGTTGCGTTTACAGTTTATTAATCATTCCTACAATATTATTTAACAACAATTTGATTTAATTGTCAAGAAAAATGCGGTGATCTGTGTAATTAATCATTGTTTTTTATAATAACTTATGATTAAGCTAAATAATATATATGATCCGCCGTCACAAAACCGTCACAAAAGAATCAAAAAGAATTCGATTTATAACCGAGCGTAATTAATACACAGGGTTTATAATTTGCAGTAGAGTCAAAATAAGGCGTAAATTCGTATAATTAACGAGGATTTTTCGATGAAGAGGATATATTCGATACTCGCGGTGTTATTGTCGCTGATGCTCATTTTCGGAGCCTGCGCCGATGGTACAGGCGGCACCGTCGGGAGCAGTGCTGACAGCGTTGCAAATGACACAGACGGCGGCAGCAATAATGACGGCAGCGATAACGCCGACACGCCTGTGTCGGGCGAGCCGATTGAACAGATCAATATAAATGACGCTTTTTCAAAGCGAGATTATGAAACCGAATATGATGCTGCTACGGCGGTCTATATAAAGCTTGCGGACGGCAAGTCTTCAGCAAGCGCCGAGACCGTATCGGTCAACGGCGACGTCGTGGCGGTCTCTGGCGAGGGCGACTACGTCATTTCGGGTACGCTTTCAAACGGTATGATCGTCATCGACGCGGAAAAGACGGACAAGGTACACATTATCCTCGACGGAGTCGACATCCATTCGGCTACGTCGGCGGCGCTGTACGTCAAGATGGCGGATAAAGTTTTTGTCACGCTTGCGGAGGGCAGCGAAAATGCGCTGTATACCGACGGGGATTACGTTGCAATAGATGAAAACGACGTTGACGCGGCGGTATTTTCAAAGGAAGACATAACGTTTAATGGGTTGGGATCACTCGCGGTCTGCTCCGCGGCAGGTCACGGCATCGTGTCCAAGGACGACGTGAAATTCACAGGCGGAGTTTATTCGATCGAATGCGGCGGACACGGCATTTCGAGTAACGACCGCGCATATTTTGCCGACGGCACCTATAACATAACGTCGGGCAAGGACGGCATACACTCCGAAAATGCAGATGATACAACGCTCGGACTTGTTCTCGTTGCCGACGGCAACGTCACCGTCGCCGCAGACGGTGACGGCATTTCCGCCGGCGGCGTCGTGCAGATAAACGGCGGCGAGCTGACGCTTACGACGGGTGGAGGACACGAAAACGGGAAATCGCATAACGACGGCATGGGCGGTTTCGGCGGTTGGTGGGGCGACTATGACGACGGCTCGTCGGACGACGGTGACGGCTCTGTCAGCACGAAGGGTATCAAATCTGTCGGCAACCTCATCGTCAACGGCGGTGAAATCGTGATCGACAGCGCAGACGACGCGTTTCACGCGGGCGCTGATATTTCCGTGACGAACGGTACACTGACTCTCGCCACGGGCGACGACGGTGTACACGCCGACGCGAACGTGACGGTTTCGGGCGGTGCACTTACGATAACGGAAAGCTACGAGGGCATCGAGGGCACCGTGATCAACATCATCGCAGGAAAAATCGTGCTTACGGCTTCCGATGACGGCTTGAATGCTTCGGGAGGTTCGTCTTCGGGCGGCATGGGCGGATTCGGCGGCATGATGGATGGCTCCGACGAGTACGGAATCAACATCAGCGGCGGCGACCTGTACGTAGATGCCGACGGTGACGGCATTGACTCAAACGGATTTTTGACTGTTTCGGGCGGGGAAACCTACGTTAACGGACCGACGAACAGCGGAAACGGCGCACTTGACTATGCCACCTCCGCAACGGTATCGGGCGGCGTATTCGTCGCTGTCGGCGCGTCGGGCATGGCGTCCAATTTTGGCACAGGATCAACGCAGGGGGCTATCATGTGTTCGCTCAACGGCATGACGACGCTCGCCGTGACGCTTACCGACGAGGATGGAAATGAGATCATATCGTTTACTCCGTCAAAATCGTACAGCTCCGTTCTTATCAGCACACCCGAGATAACGGACAGCGGCAGGTACGTCATTTCCGTCGGAGATGCTTCCGCCGAAATCGAAATGAACGGTTACATCTACGGCGGTGGCGGCGGTATGGGCGGCATGGGCGGCGGTGGCGGCAGACCCGGCGGCGGAGGACGCCCGGGTCGGTAAAGTAATATCGCGCTATAAACAATAAGCAAAAAACCGCGGAGAATTTTTTCTCTGTTATCCTAACGGAGAATTTGTAAGCACAAAAACATCGGCAGAGGATTGTTCCCTCTGCCGATTTGTGTTATAATGGGATGGGTGATGAAGATGGGCAAAGATAACGTAGGGGCGATTGATCGCCCGCAACGAAAAAAGAACCGTTTGGAAAATTATGATTACAGCTCCTGCGGTGCATATTTTATTACCGTATGTACGTTGGAGAGAAGAAATTATTTTTGGGAAAACGTAGGGGCGATCATTGATCGCCCGCAAAATGTTGAATTATCGCTATACGGAAAAATGGTCGATAATGCAATACAAAATATATCTTCTGCCTATCCCGCATTGTCACTTGAAAGCTATGTGATTATGCCGAATCATATTCACCTTTTATTAAGAGTTTGTGCTGACGAATTCGGGCGACCACTGGTCGCCCCTACAATGTCACGGGTTATAAAACAAATGAAAGGGATTGTTTCCAAGCAAGCGGGAATAAGTATTTGGCAAAAATCCTTTCACGATCATATCATTCGCAACCGTCAGGATTATGAGGAGCATTTACGGTATATATACGAAAACCCTATGCGATGGTACTACGACGAATTATACGCAGAAGAGTATGGGTATGGGCTTAGCCCTGATGCAAAGACGAAATAGGCGATAAAGCAGAACGATAAATAAGAATTTGACAAAGGAGAATAATATCATGAGAAAGCAATTACAAGGAATAGCGTTGATTTTGTTCGCGATTTTGATGATGATTGGATATGGCGATAAAGCATTTTTTGATCTGGATTTTGGCTGGTCTATGATTTTCAAAATTATTGCTATTGTAGGAGTAGTAATGACATTTCTGCCTGATAAAAAGAAGTGACCTGTTCCAACTTGACAATAGAGTGTAATTGTATGACTTGGTTATATTTAATTGTTTTGATATTCTCTGCTCTCACTCTCTATTTTACCTACGGGGAGTATAAGCAGAACAAGTTTTCAAAGAAAGCATTGACCTTGGTCAGCATTATGGAGGCAGTTGTGATTATTGCCACCGCTGTTATGCTGATAATATCGCTTTGACAACTTCCGATTTACAGAACAGCAAACGCCGACAGAAATTGAAAATCTGTCGGCGTTAATTCTTTGTTTACTGCAGAGCAAATCTGCACCACATGAGTAAATCTATTTGTAATTTCTCCGATAAGATCATCACGCTTTTTTCTCTGCGGTTTTTGTCATATTCCGTATTTGATTTTTATTCTGTCAAGCTTTTGGCAAAACGGCTGAAACATCACACCGAGGAATACGACGTTTGATACGGCGTAAAGGGTCATATGCGGCAGCGACGTCACAACAGAGGCAAGATACAGCGACAAATTGAAGCCCCCACTGTACCAAAGCGTGCTCCACACGTCCATTATCATTGAAAAGACGACACCTGCGACAGCGCCGTATGCGTAGAGCCACGCGCGGTGACGAAAAAGCGATCGGGACAACAGGGCGGCAACGTAACCGATGAGCCCCCACGCAAGCATTTGAAAGGGTGTCCACGGGCCTTGACCAAACCATATATTTGAAATCAGTGCGGACAGCGCGCCGACGGTGAAGCCGACCTCACCGCCGAGGGCGGCGCCGGCAATTATTGCAAAAGCGGTGACGGGCTTGAATATCGGTATGAAGCGTCCTGCCGCAGACAGCGCCGTTATCACGGCTGTGATGACGAGTCTGCGGGTCGTGAACTTCTTTTTTTCGATACCCGAAAAAAAGTAGAATAGTGACAAGATAGCTGTCAGAAGCGAGATCATCATATAGTTGTCGCTCCAAAAAAGAGAGCTGACGGTGACGGCGAAGATCACGGGCAGTAAAATGTGCCGTAGGGTTTTACGCAGAATGATAGGTTCTGTCATGTCCGCCTCCCGTTTGCGCGGCACAATGCCACAGCGTCAGCGACGGTGACGGCGTTACTGAAGCATCCTCGCGTCATACGGCTGACGGATGTTGTAAAAAAGCTGTTTTCGGAGAAAAAACGGCGCGGTGTATCGACGGACGTGATCTCTCCGCGGAAGAGCATCATAACTCTGTCCGATATCTCCGCGGCAAGTTCGGTGTCATGCGTAACGGCAACTACGGTGACGCCGATTTCTTTAAGATGTCTTATTATATTAATAAATATCCCCTTCATCTGCGCGTCAAGCCCCTTCGTTGGCTCATCCAGAAGCAAAATGCGCGGACGTGTTGAGAGTGCTTTTGCAAGTGCGGTGAGCTGCATTTCGCCGCCCGATATGTCATACGGATGCATTCCGTACAAATGTGTCAGATCGTAAGGTAGCAAGGACTCGTCAAAGCCGACCGAATCGAGCTCTGCTTTGACCGTTTCGTACAAAAAGCACGTTTTCACATCCTGCGGAAGCATGGATAGGCATCCCGAATAAAGAGATGAGCCGTAATCACGAAGCTTTTTGCCGAAAAGCTTCGTTGAGCCCGAGTACGGCTTCAAAAGCCCTGCCATGATTTTGAGCAGCGTTGATTTGCCCGAGCCGTTACCGCCGAGCAGAGTGACGACCTCACCTTCGTATACGGTGACGTCCGTATCCCGTATGACGTCAACGCCGTCACGGCGATAGCGGAAGCGGACACCGCGCAGACGGATCGCCTCGTTTTGAGTCGCTGCTGACGGCTCATCGTCAAGTGACGTGACGCTGCCGCTGTAATTGTTTTCGATATAGGCACGTCCTTCGGCAACGGTGAGCGGCGGAAACCTGCCGCCGTCAAGTGAGCCGTATATGCGGAGCGCGGCAGGAAGGGCATCACGGAGCGTTTCATCCGCCGCGAGCGTCGACAGAGCATCGCGCGTGGGCGCGAAGATGAGACTCTTGCCCGAATGGAGAGCGAGCACCTTGTTGCAGATCGGCAAGAGCTCGCAAAGGCGATGCTCAACGATGATGACGGTGAGCGACAGCTCGCTGTTGAGGCGGTGAAGCGTTCCGATAAAATCTGCGGCGGCTATCGGGTCCAGACGGGACGTCGGCTCGTCAAGTATGAGAATGTCAGGGTCCATGGCCATGACGGACGCGAGAGAAATGAGCTGTTTCTGACCGCCCGAAAGCGTGTCGGTGTCGGCATCGAAAATGTCTTCGATGCCGAAATACGCCGCCATTTCCGCCGTCCTGCGGCGGATCACGTCGCTTGCGGCGCCGATGTTTTCAAGTCCGAACGCAAGCTCGTGCCAGACCTTGTCGGTGACGATGGCTTCTTCGGGATACTGCGAAACGAACCCGATCTTCACCGCGGCGTCATAATCGGAAAGCTCCTCCGTCGGTGTGCCGAGATACGAAACCGTTCCCGTGCGCGTGCCCTCAGGGGAGAGCTCGCGCTTGATAAGGCGCAGAAGCGTCGATTTGCCGCTGCCCGTAGCGCCTGCGACGAGCAGAAAATCGCCTCGCTCGAGTGAGAAGCTGACGCCGTCGATGACGTTCGCTGCAGGGCGCGCGTCATAGCTGTTATATGCAAATGTCAGATCTTTGACGTTAAGTATTTCCATTTGAGTTCTCCGATAATGTCGGCGACGGTTGGTATAAGAGCTGTTGCCGTGTAAGAGATATACGAAAGATAGTTGAGTGCTGACGGTGACGGGAGCGATATGACAGGGAAGAAAACGGTGTCAAGTGCGCCTGTGACGTCGGCTATGACGGTTGGAATCGCAAAGATCACCGTTGCGGCGCAAAACACCGCGTCATCAATACGGAAACGGAAGCGCCGATACTGTGTCCTGCGGCAGACGCCGTAACCGCGTGCCGCCATTGAGTCGGCGGTGTGGATACCGTCCTCAAGTGCCCACGTCGTCATGACAGAATAGACGCGGAGCTTGCCGCGAACTGTATCGACGACGTTGTCGTCGGAGTAAAGCCCGAGTCCGCGGGCGGCGTACTCGATCTCATGGAGCCTGCGGCTGAAAAGAGGCACGTAACGCATAGCGGAACTGAGCACTAATGAAAGCTTCGGCGAAAACAGCCCGAAAAGGTATAGTAGCTTATCGGAGGTAAATACTGCCGACACGGACGCAAACCATAAAAGCACCGCTGTGACGGCGGTGGCGGAGTAAATGCCGTAAAGCGCCGATTCAAGCGTGATCGGAGTGTCGTTTATCAGGAAAAGGACGGTGGCGCCGTTGTGCGAAAAGATGGGATTCGCGACCGCCATTATTATAAATAAGAGAACATAAAATCCGCGCCGACGCAGGTTAACGATGGGATTGAATGAAGAGATGACGGCACCGAGGATTGCCGTTATGGCAAAAATCGGATTGCGTACCGCCATCAGAGGCAGCAGCACGGCGATAAAATAGACCGTTGCCGTGATGGGGGAAGATTCGTTCAGATATTTCATAAAAAATTATTATTCGTTGTTTATTTTGCCGTGCGTATCGGCTCTGTGACGTAGTGCCAAACGAGCTCGTCACCGTCATTCATGACAAGCTCGCCGCATCCGAGCGAGTAGGAAACTCCGTTCACGGTATACGTCCAGCCCGACAGCTCACCGAAATCGAACTCGTAAATATTGGCGATTCCGCGGATGTAGGAAGAGCCTGCGGCGATGTCTATGTGGAGGCCTGCGAGGCGGCACACCTCGGCGGTGACGTCATACGCAGTGTCGCCGGCCTCTATTTTTATCTCCGTCGGCGGCAAAACGATACCGTCTTGAGGGAGAATACCGTCTGTGTCAAGCGGCAGGACGGCGGATACGTTCACGGAAACGGTGACGGTGCCGATGACGTTCGTTTTTTCGTCAGTGGTGCCGTAGTAGTCTTCGGGGAGTGAAAAATCAACGAAAACGATCACGGCGACGGCGACGACGGTGACGACGGCGAGGACGGCGAAGTTTTTGCCGCTTTTTTTGCCGAGTACGACGAGCACGACGGTGACACCGACTGCGAGCGTGATGATGAGAGCGATCGCGGCGGGCTTATATGAGCCTTTGTGACTGTCTGTATCAACGTTATTTTCCGTGCCGAAAGTTTCGGTAAACGTGTCGGCGGACGTGACAGCACCGCTTTCGGTATCGTCGACGGTGTCGGTGTCAACGGGATCGTCGGGTTCGTCCGCATCCATGACGTAAAGCGGCGATGAGCCGCTGTAAAAGCGGTTGTATGCGATCTTTGCAAGCAAGACTTGAACGGTGGCGGTCGCGTTGGCGGCACCGCCCGATGTGTGGCAGTATCCGCCGCCTGAGGTGCGGAAGCTTTCAATGGCGGCGAAAACGTCGCCGCTATATAAAATATCGTTGTCGCAAGGGTCGATCCCGAGCGAGCACAGCGCGATTATGACCTGCGCTGAGCTTTCGGGATTCTCTATGCCGTAGCTTTTGTATCCGCCGTTCTCAAGCTGTGCGGAGGATAAAAAAGACAGCGCGGAATCAACGGCGGATTTTACGTCGGCGTCGGACACGTACGGCGCGAGCGCCTGAATCACCATAGCGGTTACGTCAACGTCGGGGACGGAACCTGACACAGCCCATCCGCCGTCGGGAAGACGTCGGGATAATATCTCCGCTATAACGGTGTCGGTCGAGTGATACTCGGAGCTTACCCCTGACGAGAGAAGATGAAGCCCGAAAACGTAGCTCATAATACCGCCTTTACCGATTGTTTCGTCGATCGTTTCGGTGACGAAATCATCATCCGAATATCCCGCGAATGCAAGCACGAGCGCACAGCGCTGACGCTCAACGGCGGAGTGTATCTGTTCTGTGGCAAGGTGCGACAAAAGAGAGTCTGCGTATCGGTCAAAGTCAAGCTCGCCGTTGTGGCGCAACAGCGCGAATGCGTACCATTCGGAAAGCTCACCCGAATCGAGCCAATCCGAAACGGAAGTATATCCGACCGACGAATATGCGTATTCAATAATGGCATCGGCATCGGCATCGAAATCGTTCGCCGATGTGATAACGGTGAGAGGGAATATTAACGTTAAAAGAATTATGAGCGACGCTGTTGCGCGCAAAAGCTTATTTACCATATACGCGTCGGCAGATAAGGGCAGCTGTTAAAACGGCGGTGAGAAGTATGGAGAGCGCGAAGGCGCCGTCGCCCGTTTGCGGAGCGTCGGCAACCTCGCCCGTGACAACGCATACGGGAGGCACGAGAGTCATGGTGTCGGCACTTGCGCTATAAACGTGCTCACCTTCGGTGACGGTGACGGTAACGGTTCCGTCCTCAGCTGTCACGTATTCTGTCGGAGTGCCGTCAACGGTGATGGTGGCGCCGGCGACGGGTGCCTCAACGGGAGCCCAGTTTGCGTCGTAGCCCATGGCGTTGAGCGTGAGAGTTACGGTGTCGCCTACAGCGGCGGTCACCTCTTCTCTATTAAAATAGGAGTACGTGTCCGACCATGACGAAAGATCTGTATAAACGAAGGCTGTGATGCAGTCACCGTTCTTCACAGTGTCGGCAAGACTTATCGCAGATGCACTGTTTAGATAATAGCCGTACGCACCGCCGTTTTCGATGCCCCAAAGCTTCGTCATTGATATCCCATAGTCGCTGTTGACGTAGCCGTATCCGTCAGCACCGCCGTCAAAGTATTCGTCATGAGCGATAGCGAGTGCGTCGTTTATGGTGAGTGCGCCGTCGCCGTCAACGTCCGTTACGGTGACGGCGGCGTGAGCGAGTGTGAGTGTACCGTTTGCGACGTTGACGTAAACGGCGGCGGTATCCTCTGCCGCAAATGCGGTGGTGCTGAGAGTGAAAATCAGAGCGAGAATGATAAAAAGAGTGAAGAGCTTACGCATGGTTTTTCTCCTTTGATTCTGTTTATATAAAAAAAGTATTACTGACTGTCGTCATTTTCGTTTTCACTGCGGCGAAGCTTGGCGCGTCGCCTCTTTTCACGGTTTTTTGCGAGTCTGTTGCCGTCTCGCGGCGGCTTCAGCTCCGCCGCTTCGAGCGCGCGTGGCCACGGTCCGAGGTGAGCTTTTATCGCCGCCGCTTCATCGTCGGAAAAGTCACCGCGTCGGGGATAGCGGTCATCGCCTGCGATGAGAAGCTCGGTGTGTTTTTTCGTAAGAAGTGCGATCGCATCATCGCGGGTGTATTTTTTTCGTTCCATATTGTTACCTCAGTAAAAAAAGCGGATCCGATTGCCAAAAGGCAACGGATCCGCAACTGTTAATCAGAAAAAATTCCGCGCGCAAAAAAGACCGACCGAAAAAGCGGAATCAAACTGTAAACGGCTGCGTCCTTCTTTGCCCAAAGACGTGTCGGCGCTTGCGTTTTGCAAGGCTTCCGACGAGCTTGTGCACGCACGGGAGTATTCCGACTTTAACGGTAATGGCAGTTGCGACGGATTTTCACCGAACTTCCCTCGACATCGAAGCACAGCTCCGACACCGTACGGCACACAATATAATATTTTGATGCTTTATTTTAACACGCGCACAATCCCTTGTCAAGGGAGTGACGGCTCATATCCTCCAGCCGACGTCGGCGCGGTGAGCGATCTCGTCCGTGCGGAGCCGTTCACGCGAATAGGCGCGGCGTAACAGCTCGGAGGGAATGTATTCGTCGTATTTATCGAAAACGGGCGTTTCGTTGTCGCCGACGAGCTCATCGGTGTCGATGCCGCGCGAAAAATCCGAGTGTATCGCGGACATAAGCGCATCAACGTTGCCGCGCTCCATTTTGAAGGTCATAAAGTAGCAACCCTCAAATTCAAGCCCCGATATGCCGAAACGCTTCACGTTTTTTGATATATATCGGCGCAGAGTTCGGAACGAGCGCGTTCCGAGCCACGGAAAAACGCAGTACGTCATGCCGCCGAGGGAAACGATCGGAGAATCAAGCATTCCCGTGTTGCGAGCAAGGTGACGTGCAACGTCAAGACGCGCCGAAGCGTGCGGCTTCAGATAAGGATATGCTGTGTCTTCACACAGGACTCTGTACATTCGCTCAAGGATCTTGGTGTGGATCTCACCGAATTCACCGGGCCACGATATTTCCATCTTGCCGCCAACGGCACGGACGTAAATGAGCTTTCGCGGCAGGTCGAGCTCCTCGACCTCCCAGACACGCCCGGCAAGAGCGAATCTGTCACCAACGGGAGGTGCTTCCGTGATCGTTCCTATCTCATCGGATTCGGAACGGACAGTGTAGTCCTCCGAATCTTTGAAAACGGCGTAAAATTTGAAGCCCGCCGTCATCCGTTCGCCGCGGATACCGACGATAAGGCTGCCCTCCTCGGTCAGCTCAAGAAAATCATTCTTGATCATTGAAATGAGCAGTGTTCGGTAGTCATCGCGCTCAACAAAGGCAAAAGCGGGAAGCGAAAGCACCGTGTCGGCGAGCCGCGCGGGCGTCATCTCGCCACTCGACGCCATAATAGACAAAGTCTGCTGGAAAAGCAGCGAAAACGGCATCTTTTTTATAGTTGGCGGCTCAATGAAGCGTTCCTCGATGTAAAGCTGTATGATCGCGATCGCACGCAAAAGCTCCCACGGCATAAGCTCGGGCAGCGGCGTGTTCGGCAAGGGATTTTCCTCGCGGAATACCATCATCATCTCGGGCGGCGCATCGCGTCTGCCCGAGCGTCCGAGCCGCTGAAGAAAGCTTGATACCGAGTTCGGCGAGCCGTTCTGCACGATACGTTCGAGTCTGCCGATGTCGATGCCGAGCTCCATTGTCGTTGTCGCGCAGGCAACCATGCGGTGCTCCTCGCTTTTAAGAAGAAGCTCCGCTTCCTCTCGTATGGATGCGGAGAGATTTCCGTGATGAATGAGAAAAATATCATCCTCGCCTCGGTTTTTTGCGATCTGTCGCAGCGTCGCGCAGACGTATTCGGTCTCCTCACGCGAGTTGGAGAAAACGAGCGCGCGGTAATCGCGGACGCAGTCGTAGACGTATTCGTACCCCGGATCAATGGTGTGCGGAAGCTCATCGGCTTCGGGGGTGAGGTCGCCGAGAGAGGGACCCTCGCGCACCTCGTGCGTGCCCATGTGAACGGTCTTTTCGTCGGCAAGATAAAAATGCTCAAGTCCGAGCCGCCAGCGGATCGGCTTCGGAGTGACTGTCGGAATGTCGCAGACGCGGGTGTCAGTTCCCGAAAGCCACGCGGCGGCAAGCCTTGCATCGCCGACGGTGGCGGAAAGTCCGATACGGCGCGGCATCCGTCCGATCTTTTTCGCGATACGCTCGATCTGACAGATGACCTGATTTCCTCTGTCGGAGGACGTCAGCGTGTGGATCTCGTCGATGATAACGTAGCGCAAGTCGCCGAAAAGACGCGGGATGTCGTTTGAGCGATTCATCAGCATCGATTCAAGCGATTCGGGAGTTATCTGCAGGATACCCTCAGGCTTTTTGAGCAGCTTTGACTTGTGTGACTGTGCAACGTCGCCGTGCCAATGATAAACGGGAATCCCTGTCATCGATAAAAGCTCGTCGATGCGGGAGAACTGATCGTTTATAAGGCTTTTTAAGGGCGCGATATATATCGCGCCGATGCTCCTTGGCGGATCATCGTAAAACTGCGAGAGAATCGGGAACAATGCCGCCTCCGTTTTTCCCGATGCGGTAGCCGAGGTGATGAGAAGATTGTTGTCGGTGCAAAATATTGTGTCAGCGGCGGCGAGTTGAACCTCGTGCAGCTTGTCCCATCCGCGCGAATAAATGTATTCCTGGATGAACGGAGAGAAAAGCTCAAAAACGTCGGCGGCGCTGTTGAGTCTGCCGTATTCCATCATGTCCTCCGTTAAATAATAATATCTTCGGGTGAAAATGCGGTGGTGGTGCCTGTAACGTTTGTTTCGTTGGTAGCGCCACCAGCGGCGCCGCCACCGCCGCCTCCATTTGCGTCACCACCGTCTGTGTCGGCGGTGATCTTCACGTTTTTAACGATGTCGGAAAATTTTGCTTCGGGATTCTGGTAAAGAATGTTGAGTACGGAAATATAATCGCGGATTATCTCGCGCGGCGTTATCATAAGGTCAGCGCCTGCGGCGCTCGTTGCGGCGGCGAGGAAGGCTTTCGTGTCATCCTCTGTGACGCGCACGTTCCAGCCGTAATGCTCTGCATGAAGTGCCGTGACGCGCAGGATCAGCGCGTACAGCTCGTTGTCGGAAAGGCGGCGCAAGCGGATGACGGGTCCTATCATGTTCTTGTATTCGCCTGTGTCGTATTTGCCGTCGGAAAGACGCGAGCGAAGCGCCTCATAGGAGTAAAGTCCGCGGCGGCGATCCTCCAAAAACTGCGGCGTGCCGCCGAAAACGAGCATCAGATGTTCGGCTCTGCCCTCAAGGGTGTCGTTGAACATTAAAAGCAGCTTTTCGTAATTGTTTTCGCGGCTGATCCTGTTCGGGATCTTATAAAGGTTGACGCACTCGTCGATGAAAACAACGAGCCCCTTATAGCCGACGGCGGTGACGAGGCGTGCGATCAGCTTGATCGAATCGTACCAGTTGTCGTCACCGATGACGGAACCGATGCCGCGTATGCGCTGTCTTGCTTCGGTCTTGTTCGCAAATTCGCCGCGCAGATAGCGCAGACAAGCGCTTTTTTTATCGTCGTCATCCTCTTCGCAAGCGTCAAAATACGTTGACAAAACGAGCGAAAAGTCAAATCCGCCGACACCCGATTCAAGCTCGCGTACGTTGGCGAAAATACGCTTGCGTACAGCGGCGTTGAAGATGTCCGTGCCGACTTCAATGCCCGATTCGGCAACGGATGATTTTATATCGGAGATCCACCGTGAAAGAAGCGACGGAAGCGCACCGCCCTCGGGGGAGGCTTTCGTTGCGAGGTTACGCATCAGCTCGCGGTAGGTGGCAAGTCCTGCACCGTTTGTGCCGCAGAGCTTGCGTTCCGTTGAAAGATCGCAGTCTGCGGTAACGAATCCGCGCTCAAGCGCGTAGCCGCGCATGAGCTGTATCAGAAAGCTCTTACCCGAACCGTAACGGCCGATAAGCATACGCATCGAGGATTCGCCCTCGCCGGTGCGGTCGAGGTCGGAAAGGAGAGACGATATTTCGTCAGCGCGACCGATCGCAATATAGGGCGCACCCGTGCGCGGAACGACGCCTGCGGAAAGCGAGCTCATAAGGCGCGAGAGTATTCGACGCGGGACATTTTTTGTACGGTCTGTCATAACAATCTCCATTCCGCCGCCAGTGGCGGCATAAATAAATGTCAGAAATCCTCGGGACCGCACTTGTGCGGCAAAACGGGTCGGGTCCCGTTTTGCGAGGATTTTTGGCGTGAAACAGTGCAGTTAAGCATAGGATATCGAAACTTTCACGCCATCTTTTTTTCGGTTTATGATCGACAGGATGAAAGAATCTCATCCGTTTCTGTTTCGTAGTCGGGGATTACGGCGTATCCGCCGTCCCCGTCGTCTTCAAGGATAACGTCGCCGATGATATCGACGGCGATGCCGTTTATCTCGTCGGCAATCTCGTCGGGGTAGCGCGACGCTTCGCGAGCTATTTTTTCTGCGGTGAGCTTGTCACCGAGGCGCAAGGCACGAAGGAAGCTCGCTGCTGCCGCCGACAACGGCGGTGTGTCAGCGACGGGAGTAGTGTCGATCTCGGTTTCGTCATCATGCACGCTTTCGGTTTCGATGACGGTCGGCGCAACTGAAGCTGTATCGTCTTCCGCGTCCATAATATCGGCAGTCAGCCTGTCGGTGACGGACCACGAAGCCGCTTCAATGGAGCGCGCCTCGTCGGCGTCGATGCCGACGGAGAGAGCACCGTACATTGAGTCGTAGTAGCGTTCCTCGGCAGCAAGCGACTCTGCTTTTGAGGTGCGGTATTTATCGTTCGGGAACGCGGCGCGGTAGTATTCGTCGAGTGCGGTTTTGATCCGTTCGTCGAGACTGTCAACGCGCAAGCGGGATTTGATCCCGAGATGGTAGCGAAGCTTGTTTTCAGAATATTTAACGATGTCGGTTACAAGCATCCGCAGCTCGTATGAGCGGGAATACGAAAGATATTCGATATCTATGCGGCGCTTGATGTTGTGAGCGCAGAGCGAGCCACAGAATGCGTCGCGTGAAACGCGGCACGATGTCATGCCGGAGGCAGAGAAGCGTTCGTCGCCGCTTTTGCTCATCACGTATCCGAGAGAAGCTGGAATATGGGCTTTATAAAGAGCAAAATTGCCACTGTTTTCGGCGGATGTATATTTGCTTTTTTGCCAGATATAGTTAGAAGAAAGCGAAATCAGAGTTTCGGGAGCGAGTGCGTCGCCCGACATGAAAAATTCGCGGAATGAGGTCGTTTCAAGAACGACGTGCATTATAGGCGAAAGCCTATCAATTGGCGGCGGAAGCTGATGAATGAGGCAAAAGTCCGCCACCCACTCGGACAAATACTTGTCAAGCGCCTTGTGTGGATCACGGTAGTGAAGCCACAGGTCACATAGCGTCGAAAGCCCTGTTTCGGGCTCGATCACATCGTGAAGATTTATTATTTCATATACATATAACAAAACATATGAAAAATCGGCGGGCTCAAACTGCCCTTGGCGGACGAGCGAACGCCAATAAAAATAAAAATCAAGCTGAGATTGCGACATTTGCCTATATTGCGGTGTGTATGAGAAAAACTCAACTCGCGGTGAAGGCTTGCCTTCGATCGAATGAAAGCGACGCGCATCGGAGCGAAACTGCTCGTAAAACGAATAGTTAGTCGGCCATCGCATAATGCGGACTCGGCGGAGCAGCCCGTCGGAAGGCTCGTATTCCAGAAGCGGCTCCGCGGTGGGACGCGGTGTTCGCGGCTGTGCGTCGCTCCTCTTCGGGATCTCGCGCGAGGTGTAATTTGACGGCTTCGACATGGCGGCTCTGTGAACGGGCACGTCGGAGGAAATGCTGATCTGCACGTTGACGCTGCGTTCTGCGGGGCTCGGTTTGTTTTCCTTACGAGGCACTTCGCGGAAGCGGGAGGCAAGTGAACCGATAGAGAGTTCAGACTCGGACGCAGGCGCGTCGATCTCCATATTGACGGCTTCTGTGTCGGGTTTGCTTTGCCGCATAACGGGCGGACGCTTTTTCGGCAGAAGGGAGGACAGATCCCAAAAGTCATCGGGTGTTCGATTTTTATCGGACATAAAAGCCCTCCTTCCCAAAAAGAAACATTAGTTCTGTATCGTAAAATTATATCATTTTATAGTCACCGTGTCAATACGGTATTCATTCACGAGCAGCCGTTTTTGCACTTACGATCATTTTGACGGCGCTCGGTATGTGACGTACCGTGTCCGACGCGAGCACGGAAACGGCACCGACTTCCGCGGCAGCGAGCTCGCCTGCAACGCCGCAAATGAATGCCGCGGTGGCAACGGTATCAACGGTAGCGGGAGCGTGAGCAAGCATCCCCGAAAGAACGCCCGATAAAACGTCACCGGAGCCGCCCTTTGCCATGCCCGGAGAGCCGCGTGAAACGAGTATCGTTCTATGCCCGTCGGTAACGACGGTGGCAGTACCCTTCAACAGCACGATAAGGCGGTGCTTTGCCGCGAAAGCTTCCGCATGAGCTATGGGATCGGATAGGATCTCGCTGACGGAGAGCCCTGTCAGCCGTGAAAACTCGGCAGGGTGCGGCGTCAGAATGACGCGGCACTCCGTGCCCATGATGACGTCTGCTATGCCATGTTCCGCGACGGCATTGATGCCGTCGGCGTCGATTACGAGCGGAAGCGAGTAATTTTTGAGTATGTGACGCAGGATCTTTATATTATCCTCCGACTTGCCCCATCCCATTCCGACGGCAAGGGATGACGCACCGCGGAGCGATGAATCTATCGCTTCGGGAAGAAAAAGTGCGTGTCCGTCGCGGTCGGGAAGCGGCAGAAGCGTCGATTCAAGCAGATGCGGCATAACGGCATCGGCAATCGAAGAGGGTACTATGAGCCGTGACAGACCTGCGCCTGCGCGAAGCGCCGACGAGGCGATATTTGCGAGCTTCACGGCACCCGAATATTCGCGGCAACCGCCGAGGATGGCGGCGGTGCCGTACGTGCCTTTATGCGAATAATGCTTGCGCTCGGGGAAAACGTCGGCGAAGTCTGCCTCATCCGCCCATACGGTGTGATTATCTGTTATCCCGATCCCGATCGGTTCAAGCACTAGCGAGCCGATGCAGTCCTTCGCCATGCCGAGAACGTGGCCGTATTTGTAGGAGCCGATGGCGACGGTCAGGTCGGAACGGACGGCGACGGAGCCAAGCCCCGAGTTGCCGCCGAGCCCCGAATTTATGTCGGCGCTGATGACGTAGGCGCCGGAAGAATTTATCTTTTCGATCGCGACGGCGGCAGCACCGCTCGGTGTGCCGTGAAAACCGACGCCGAAAATGCAGTCGATGACGGTGTCGCAGTCGGACAAGTCCGTGCTTTCCGTGACAAGCTCGCAGGGAATGTTTCGCTTTTGGCACTCGTGCCAAAAATACTCGCCGTCGGCGCTGTATCTGTCTATGACAGAACAGAGCCTGCAGTATACACCCGCGTCGTACAGATACGTTGCGGCGGCGTATCCGTCACCGCCGTTTCCGCCGACACCGCAAACGATGCCGACGCGGTACGTTTCACGGCGCGACAAAGCGTGGTTTGCGATAGCTTCGCCTGCGCGGCGCATCAGCTCGCGCGTGTCGCCATCTGTGCGAGCGGCAGTGGCAAGGTCACATTCTTTCATAACGGTTGTTGATACTGCAGTTTTCATTTTTGCACCTTCGGTTTGAATTTCGGTTCTATATGTGGTAAAATGATGCGTAAATCATTTACGGAGAGTGAAGTTAATGAAACTTTATGTTGCGCGTCACGGCAGAACGCCGTGGAACGATGAATTCAAAGTCTGCGGCAGGACGGACGTTCCCTTGACGGAGCTGGGTTACGAGCAGGCAAGGGCACTTGCAAAGGCTGCATCGGAGGTGGGGCTTGACGTTATCATATCCTCGCCGCTTTTGCGTGCAAAAGAGACGGCAAGGATCGTTTCTTTGGAGTGCGGTGTGCCTGTCACCGTTGATGGTAGGCTCATCGAGCAGGATTACGGCATTTTCGAAGGCGTGTCGGGGTATGACCCTGAGTTTCTTGCGAATAAACGTCACTTCGCGTATAAGTACCCGAACGGCGAATCCATGATGCAAGTAGCGCACCGCGTTTACGGGCTCATTGATGAGGTGAAGGAAAAATACGCGGGCAAAAACGTGCTCTTCGTTTGTCACGGCGGCGTTTGCCGCGTTATAAACACGTATTTTTACGACATGACGAACGAAGAATATTTCAATTATCTTGAGGATAACGCAAAGCTGAAGGAGTATGAGCTTTAGCCTATCCGAACCTTTCATATCAGTATATCATAAAAACATCGCATTTTGGTGCGTTCGGAGATAAAATATCACACCGTTCGCTTGATTATGCGGTGTTTTTGATATATAATTATAATGGAGTTATATAATATTATCACGAAAGGTGAGAGCGATGACGGTCAGATATGATGGAAATTTGAATACGGTATCTCTGACGGTGCGCTCTCTTACCGATTTTCTCTGCAGAGGCGGCGACATCGGAGGCGGCAGAGGAGTCTCTGCTGCTGACGGCAAGCTGACGCACAAGAGAGTCGCCGATGAGAGCGGCGATGACGTTATGATTGAGGTGCCTCTTGAATACGAATACGCATATAACGGGATCAAATACAGGCTGTCGGGCCGTGCCGACGGCATCTGCCGCGGTGACGGCGTCACCGCCGATATGATCGAAGAGGTTAAAACCGTGCCGACCGCTTTTTACGGAGGTGCGGACAGGATCCCCGCCGCACACATTGCGCAGGGAGTGCTCTATGCGTTTATGTGGTGTCACCGCGAACGGTGCGACCGTGCGACGGTGCGTATCACGTACGCACCGAAGGGAGAGGGCAGGGAAAGAAGCTTTGAATGCCCGTTTACGTTTGCGGAATTGAAGGTGCAGGCAGAGGAGCTTTTGCACCGATACGCACGTTGGGCGGAACTGCACATCGAACGAGAGAAAAACCGTTCCGCCGAGATCGGTGCGCTTCGATTCCCGTATGCCGACGTCCGTGAAGGACAGCGCGATTTCATGGCTGCTGTCGTCCGTGCGGCGCGGCTTGGCAGACGCGCCCTTATCGAAGCACCGACGGGGATCGGAAAAACAATGGCGTCGCTTTATCCCGGCATAAAAAGTCTTGGCGCAGGCTATGTTGACAGGATTTTTTATCTGACGCAAAAATCCTCGACCGCCGAATCGGCTGAGTCGGCGATCCTGATACTGAATAAGTCGCTTTTGTCGCTGCGAAGCATATCGATTCTGGCACGCGACAGAATATGTCCTCGCGGTGGCAGCATTTATCCGGGCGGCTCTTGCTCGCCCGAGCTTTGTCCGCGTGCCGCAGGACACTACGACAGAGTCATCGACGCTCTGGGTGAGCTGATCTTCAATGTAGGACGCGGACATCACATCACGTCGACTGACGTTGCGGCTGTTGCCGAAAAATATAACGTTTGCCCGTACGAGCTGTCGCTTGATGCCGCAGAAATGTGCGAGATCATCGTTTGTGACTGCAACTACGTTTTCGATCCGAAGGTGTATTTCCGACGTTTCTTTGACACGGACGACGAAAATGAACACAAATCGGAAAAGTATCTTTACCTTTGCGACGAGGCACATAACCTTGTAGACAGAGCGTGCGGAATGTATTCGTCGTCGGTCAAACTCTCCACAGTCAGCCGTTTGATGACGCTTTTTGACGGTGTTGACGTCGAGATCACGGATACGCTTGCCGCCGTCCGCGATGAAATACTGAAAATGAAGACGCTTGCCGCCGAAACGCTGACAGAAGATGCAAACGGCAACGCAAGCGGCTACGTCATAGAAAGCGCACCTTTCTCATCGCTCTGCCGTGCGGTGAAGGATTCGGCGGAGCTTTGCGGTAAGCTTTTGCGTGCGGCAAGGCGCGACGGCGCCGATACCGACGATGCGAGGAGAAATCTCAACGTGCTTGCCGACGGATATACGGAGCTTTCGGATTTTGCCGACTCGGCGGAGTATTTTGACAAGCGGCACGTCGCTTTCGCGGAGATTGCGGGTGGGGACATCAAGTGCAGTCACTTGTGTCTTGATGCGTCGGCGCATATCGGACGGTGTCTTGTAAGGGCGAAGTCGGCGGTGTTCTTTTCGGCAACGCTTCAGCCGCACGATTATTTCCGACGTGTGCTCGGCATAGAACAGAATTGCGACACGCTCGAACTGCCGTCGCCTTATGACGAAAGGAATCTTTGTGTGCTTGCCGCCGACAGGATCAGCACGCGTCTGTCCGATCGGGAGGCTTCCGCGCCCGAGATCGCGTCGATGGTGCATACCGTCATTACGGCAAAGACGGGAAATTATATATGCTATTTGCCGTCGTATAAGTATTTAAGGCTTATCAGCGACGCGTTTTCGGCGATGTACGGCGGGGATGGCGTTGAGATCATAGATCAATCAAAAAGCGTGACGGAGCGCGAACGGGAGCGGTTCCTTCAGCGTTTCACGCCGAATCCCAAACGGTCGAGGATCGGCTTCTGCGTTCTCGGCGGACTTTTTTCCGAGGGCGTTGATTTGCCGGGTGACAGACTTTCGGGAGCTATCGTCGTCGGCGTCGGACTTCCTCAGATATCCTCCGAGCTTAATCTAAAAAGCGAGCATTTTGACCGTATATGCGAACGCGGACAGGAGTTTGCGTACATCTTCCCGGGCATGAATAAGGTGCTTCAGGCATCAGGACGGGTCATTCGCGGAGAGAATGACAGAGGCGTTGTGCTTTTGATCGACGACAGATTCGGAACGAAAGATTATAGATCGCTTTTCCCCGATCATTGGAAAACGATGCGCTATATAGGTGACAACCGCTCGCTTGCGAGCGTGTTGTCGGATTTTTGGTCGGAATAAAAATAAATATTTTCTAAATTCATCTTGCAAAAATAAACATCACATACTATAATATAAGAGCTGTGTTCGCGAAATATGAAAATTTTAAGGTTTACGACTTGCAAATGCGGCTTATGGAAAGGAATTACCATGGAAAGAAAAGATGTAACCTCTATCAAATCGATTTTTGCTTCCCCCGAAGCATACGCCGACAAAACGATACACGTTGTCGGCTGGGCAAGAAAAATGCGCGCATCGAACGCATTCGGCTTTATCGAGCTGAACGACGGCAGCTACTTCACAAATCTGCAGGTAGTGTTCGAAGCGGAAAAGCTTGACAATTATGACGAGATAGCACATCAGAATATAGGTTGTTCACTTCACATCGTCGGCAAGCTCGTTCTTACACCCGATGCAAAGCAGCCGTTTGAAATCCACGCCGAATCTATCATTGTTGAGGGTACATCCGTGCCCGAATATCCGCTTCAGAATAAGCGGCATACAATGGAATATCTGCGTACTATCGCGCATCTGCGTCCGCGTACGGCAACGTACTCTGCCGTCTTCCGTGTACGCAGCGTAGCTGCTATGGCTATCCACCGTTTCTTCCAGGACCGCGGATTCGTTTACGTTCACACCCCGATCGTTACCTGCTCGGACTGCGAGGGCGCAGGCGAGATGTTCCATCTCACAACGCTTGATATCGGCAACCCTCCGAGAGACGATGACGGAAACATTGACTATCGTGAGGATTTCTTCGGCAAGGAAGCTAACCTCACCGTATCAGGTCAGCTAAACGTTGAAACGTTCGCTATGGCGTTTTCAAACGTATACACCTTCGGTCCCACATTCCGCGCGGAAAAATCGAACACAACGCGCCATGCCGCAGAGTTCTGGATGATCGAGCCGGAGATCGCATTTGCCGATCTTGAGGACGACATGGAGCTTGCTGAGGATATGATCAAATACATCATCCGTTACGTGCTTGAAAACTGCTCTGCAGAAATGGAGTTTTTCAACAAATTCATCGACAAGACGCTGCTTGAACGTCTGCACAAGCTCGTTGACAGCGAATTCGGCAGAGTTACCTACACGGAAGCTGTCGAGCTTTTGGCAAAATCCGGCGCTGACTTCAAATACCCCGTTTACTGGGGCATGGATATGCAGACCGAGCACGAGCGTTACCTCACTGAAAAGATCTTTGAGCGTCCCGTATTCGTCACCGACTATCCGAAGGAGATCAAGGCATTCTATATGCGCCTGAACGACGACGGCAAGACGGTTGCGGCTTGCGATATGCTCGTTCCCGGTGTCGGCGAGATGATTGGCGGATCTCAGCGTGAGGAACGTGAGGATTACCTCCGCGCCGCTATCGAACGTTGCGGACTCAAGGAAGAGGACTACTGGTGGTATATGGAGCTTCGCCGCTTCGGCGGAACGAAGCACGCCGGTTACGGTCTCGGCTTTGACAGACTTCTTATGTATATCACGGGAATGTCCAACATCCGTGATGTACAGCCCTTCCCGCGTACAGCGGGCAACGCGGAATTTTGATTCCGCTGGCGGCACCCTGCCGCTTATAATCCTAAAGAAAGACAAGGTATACCGTTTTGATATCATTAGACGAAGCTGCGGCTATAAGACGCCGTTACGATGAACTCAGAAGCAAAGGATATTCGCTCGACCTGACAAGAGGTAAGCCCGGCAAAAAGCAGCTTGACTTATCGATGGGAATGCTGGGCGTTATTACGAACAGCGACGACTGCCGCTCCGAGGGCGGACTTGACTGCCGTAATTACGGTGTTTTAGACGGACTTCCGGAAACGAAGCGCCTTTTCTCAGAGCTTCTTGATATTCCTGCGGAAAACATACTCGTTGCGGGTAATTCCAGCCTCAACCTCATGTATGACACTATCATTCGTGCGATGCACTTTGGCGTTTACGGTTCTCCCCGTCCCTGGGGACGCGAAACGAAGGTGAAATTCCTTTGCCCCGCGCCCGGATATGACCGCCATTTTGCTGTTTGTGAGTCTTTAGGTATCGAAATGATAACGATAAAGATCAACGATGACGGTCCAGACATGGACACGGTCGAAGGTCTTGTTGAAAATGACGCCTCGATCAAGGGTATCTGGTGCGTTCCGAAGTACTCTAATCCCACGGGTGTAACGTACAGCGACGAAGTCGTAAGACGCATGGCGGCGCTGAAGCCGAAGGCGCCCGACTTCCGCATCTTCTGGGATAACGCATATTCCGTTCACGATCTTTATCCCGACGACAAGGATGATCTGCTCAACATTTTCACCGAGGCGAAAAAGCTCGGTCCCGCAAGCGAAAACATGATAATGTACTTCGCGTCAACGTCCAAGATCACGTTCCCCGGTTCGGGAGTTGCGATCATGGCGGCAAGCAAGTCTAACCTGCAGCAGATCAAAGCCCTCATGTCGTATCAGACGATCGGATACGACAAGATCAACCAGATGCGTCACGTAAAATATTTCGGCTCAGCCGAGGCTGTGCTTGATCATATGCATCACCACGCCGCTATCCTGCGTCCCAAGTTTGATATCGTTTGCGAATCGCTTGAACGTGAGCTCGGCGGGCTTGGCATTGCGGAATGGAAGCGCCCCCGCGGCGGCTACTTTATGAGCCTGAACGTGGCACCGGGATGCGCTCGCCGCGTATATCAGCTTTGCCTTGAAGCAGGTGTTAAGCTGACCGAAGCGGGAGCTACGTTCCCGTACGGACGCGATCCGCTCGATACGAATCTTCGTATTGCACCCTCTTTCCCCGATGACGACGAGCTTAGTCTCGCAATGGAGATCCTTTGCGTTTCCGTTAAGCTCGCGGCTTGCGAAAAGGGACTTTAATCTGATAAAAACGCGCAAGGGCAAAGCCCCTGCGCGTTTTTTATTTCCGTCGGTGTTGTTGCACAAAAACGGCGCGTGAGATTTGTAATATCCGATAATTTACTTGCTTCCCTGCCGTATGGTAAAATATAGGTGGAAGAAATATTTTTGAAAAATTTTCAAATACAGTGAAAGATTTTGACAAAAAAAGCGACATATATAGTAGAGGCGACGTCAAGGGCGCCCCGTCCCATTCCCAAAAACGAAAGG
>JAZNDW010000016.1:0-4867 GCA_045588245.1 Eubacteriales bacterium | reverse complement strand
TTCAAGTCAGGTCAGAAGGTCTACGCAAAGTATTACAGCAGGATCATTGAAAAGTTCACGGAAGGCTGATTCCGGCAGAAAAAGCAATAGCTGATACAAAAAGCCGAAAAAGTGCCTCCCGGGATATCATCCTGCTCTGCGTTTCAATCAGTTGTTCTCATCCCGGTATATCGCATATTGATATTTTCAGAAAATCCGATATAATGGAAGCAGTCAATCACATTTAACGAGGCTGATATGATTACACATGCGGAGATTTTCTGGAACATGAACGCGGGGATCGGCACACTTGAGGTATCGACCCGTGAAAACCACTGGCACAGTCTCTATGAGGCTGTCATCATCAAAGAAGGCGAGCTTGAGTTCCTCATCGAAGGGATCCAGTCGCCGGTTCATCTCACAGCGGGCGATATGCTTCTGATCCGTCCCTTTATCCTTCACTGTCCGTGGTACATCGACAATGTCAGAAACAAAATTACGCTGTTTTTGTTCAGCGGTTCGTTTCTCGAAAAGCTCGGAGACCGCTACTCCATACTTTCCGATGAAAAATCAGACTATATCTGCGGCTGCATCGTCAGAGCCGACGAAGAACTGAAAAACACGCTGCATGGTCTGGACAGCGTTGTCAGCAGGTTCAGCCCCACAGATGCGAACCACGAAAACGATGTGATGTTTCTGGCGTACTACCGATTCATTCTTGCGTCTTTCGAGAAGTTCGGCAAGCCTCTGGATTCCGAGATCAAGAGCGCCGGCGACTGCGAACAGCATATCCGAATCAAAACCGCCTGCACCTACATCGAGGAGCATCTCGGCGAAAACATTTCCGTAGAGAAGCTGGCACAGATTGCGAATTACTCCACATCCCACTTTTTCCGGCTGTTCACGAAGATCATGGGATGCACGGTGAAGGAATACACGGACAAGCTGAAAATCAGCGAAGCCGAACGTCTGATGAAAACGGGAAACCATTCCATCACGGAGATCGCCTACATCCTCGGCTTCAGTCATCCCAATAACCTCGGCAGAACCTACAAGCGCATCACCGGCCACAGTCTCCGGCAGGATCGATCGGGTGAATAAAAAAATAACGGCGTACCGCATTTTTTCAATGGTAATGCGGCACGCCGATTTTTTATCTTCACTTATTTTTCATAGCATCAAGCAATTTGTTCATCGACTTCAGAATTGCGCTTTCTCTGGCTTCGAATGTGGACACGATGCCTTCGCCTTCGAGGACGACCTTGTTGAATGCGTCGCCGATGCCCCAGTTGTAAATGAATCCGAGGTCAACGGTAATATTGTCCAGCATGATCTCGAGCATATCAACGGAATCCTGATCTCTGAACTGCTTGCCTTCCACGTTGTATTCGTAGTAAGCGGGTCTCAGATCGCGGTAGGAGTATGCGCCGAGGTATTCGAGAATGGTGCCGATGTTCGCCGCTTCCTTGGCGGTAGTGGGCACGATGAGAGTGGACGCGCCGTTGAAGGTGGTTGCGATGTAGCTTTCCTGTGCTTCATCGTACTTGGGCATGGGAAGCACACCGAAGTCCTGCTCAAGCTCGCGGAAATCCTTGACTCTGCCGAGGGTGTCGAGATAGAACAGAGCATGACCTTCGATCCACGGCTGTGTCATGTTGAAGCCGTAGTGGTCGAGAAGTCCGGGAGTATTGACTCCGATGCACTTTGTTCCGTCGGGATAAATGGCGGACAGCTTTTCTGCGGTGTTGATCATGCGCTCGTCGAGAACGGAGTAGCTGATTTCGTCGCCGTCCACTTCAATGAAATGATTGCCTGCGGATACCGCATAGTAGCTGACAAGGTTGATGGAAGCCGCGATGCCGAAGTGGTCGTCCTTTGCATTCATCACGCCGTCACCGCTGACATCGTGGGTTACGCTCGCCATGATTTCGTTCATCTTGTCGAGAGTCCACTTGCCGCCGCGGACGGTGTCATAGAGATTTTCAAGCTGGTACTGTTCCGCGAATGCCTTATTGAAAACAAGGGGCAGAAGGGATTCGTAGTAGTGCAGGTGCATGGGCGTGTAGATATAGTACAGCTTGCCGTAGAGCTTGAGCTGATCCTGTACCTTCTTTTCCCACCAGGGCTTTTCCCAGTCGATGTCCGCGATGCTGTAGAGGTCGTGGAAATAATTATTTGTCACGAGATTGGAAACAAGGCTCAGCTCGGAGAATACCGCGTCAGCCTGGTCGTCACCGCTGGCGGTCATCTGTCTCAGACGCTTCTGGGGATCGTAGGGATCGGGAAGCTGTTCGTCGGTGATCACGATGTTCAGTTCCTTTTCAACCGCGCGGTTTCTCTCGTAAATCGTGTCGTTGATGATTTCGCCGGTGATCTCCGGGGCGTCCATCAGTGTGAAGCCGAAGTTGCTGTAGGCCGTCATTGCGCGGAAATTGTAGCCTTCGTAGTCACGCTTTTTGAGATCGGCGTAGAGATCGGGCTCGGTCTCCGCTTCGGTTTGGGCTTCGGTTTCTTCTTCGGCATCCGGCTGTGCTTCAGGTTCCGTCTCAGCCTGAATGTTCCCGGCAGGTGCATCCGTGCTTTCCGGCTTGTCCGTACCGTCACCGCAGGAATACAATGCGTTTCCCGCAAGCATCAGCAGAGCAAGCAGCAGAGCTGTTTTTCTTTTCATGATATTACCTCCAGACTTATTATGATTTGGTTTACATTTTAATTTTAGCATATATCCGGAAATATTTCATCTCAGCTGTTTTCTTTTGGCACTTCCATTGATATCAGTTTTTGTCATTTGTCAGCGGGGAAAACGGCAAATTTGTTTACATCTGCAGCGGGCTGTTGCAAGTCCAAAAGTTTTGATCCAACTTTTTCAAATGTGGGCAGGGTCCGAAGGGACAGAGTCCCTCTTCGAGCTCCGCAGAGCTCGAAACACCCAGGACAGCCGAAAAAGTTCCTCTTTTGGTGCTGTTGACAAACTGCCAACACAGACACCGACAAAGCATATCCACAAGCGAATAAGGCAGATATGCAAGAAACAGCAGCGGCTGTATCAGCAGCCTTACCATCCGTTTCAGGTTAAATGCGGTCGCCGAAAGAAGGCAATGCACCGTTGCTTTACCTAAACCTCTCATGCGTATCCGCTTCAGATTGTGATTGGCTTTCTGATGTGAGAAATTCCCCTCGCACCAGATCTGCCGCAGCCGTAAAGCTTCTTTGTATGCCTCTGTTCCGTCGCTTTCGTGCTGTTTTTCAGATGCCTCTCTCAGCGATGGAAGATGCACCATCCGATGCTTGCTCTTGTTACTTATGCAGTTCTTCTTTAAGGGACAGTTCTGACAAATCTCCGTTTTGCCTCGGTAGTGTCTCACTCCGTCTTTGGGAGAGTAGTAACTGAAATGCAGGTGTTCTCCCTGCGGACATATCACGGTATCGCTCTCTTCATTGTATGAAAAATCATCAACGGAAAACAATCCGTTTTTCCCACTGTTTGACTTTCTCTTCGCAATATAGGTCTTTATCCCTCTTGCCAGCATATCTGCGTGGATTTCTGCACAGTCATAGCCGCGATCTGCACTGACTGCTTCTGTTTCAAATTGGAATTTATCGATCTGGTGCTGTATTCTCTCGGAATGCACAGAACAGTCGCTGGCATTTCCGGGCGTCACAAAAACATCCGTGATGAGTCCGTGCTCACTGTCACAGGTCTGGTGATCCAGATAATGAAAGCCGGTTGGTTTGCCGGGACGGTTCATGCAGCCGCTTTCCGGGTCTGTCGTGCTTCTTTTGATTTCTCTGGTTTCGGGTGTCATTCGCTCTGCATAATCTTCGCTGAGCAAACCGTCCTGTACCGCTTTCTCATTCAGACGCTTGATATAGTCAGTCGGTTCTTCTGTTACAGTCACAGTTTCATAAAGATCGTTTCGGGCGTTGGCACGAACATGGGTGGAATCTGTAAGCAGAAGCTTTCCGGTGATCAATCCATGGTTGATGCAAAGACGTACCACTTCTGTGAAGATGTCCTCAAACAGGGTTGTTTCATTGAATTTCCGGCGGCGCAGCTGAGAAAATGTTGAGTGATCCGGTACAGGTTCATCAAGATCAATACGCAGAAACCAGCGGAAAGCAATATTGACCTGTACTTCCTGTTCAAGACGACGTTCGGAATCTATTCCGTACAGATAGCCGAGCAGCATCATTTTTACAATCACGACAGGATCAACGGATCGGCGTCCAGTGTGCGAGTACAGTGATTCCACCTTGTCGTACACAAAGCTGAAATCCACCAGCCGATCCAAATCCCGTAGAAAATGCCTTTCCGGCATTAACGATTCCATTGTTACACAAAGGAGTTTCTGCTGTGCTCCTTTTTCTCGATCCATCATATCAAGCACCTCGGTATGTTTTCTTCTATTTTACCATATCTTTGTGTTCTTGTTATGAATGTTTCTTTACTTTGTCAACAGCACCCTTTTTGCTTCTTTTTCTCCTCGCTAAAGGAGAAAAAGAAGGACAATATTCTTGTAATAGCTAAAAGGGCGTGTCGCAAATTACATTTTTCAACGTAAATGCGACAGCCCCGTCGATACATTGAGATTTGCCGAATTTTCTAATCCAAATCGTCGGCAGAGATAATCAAATATGATTTTGCCGAAACTTCTTGTCGGGAGAACTCAGTGCTCCCCTACCGAATACCTCACATTGCTTTACCTGTCACCAGTCATATAACTCCAAATCTGCCGCGTTCATTACATCACCAATACATCCCATGGCAGCAGCATATACTTTATGATGGGATATACGTAACAAATTTGGATTTATGGGGGCGTCTGTTTGATTGCTACACTTCCAACCTTTGCCTTCTCCAGCGGAGAAGGTGTCACCGCAGTGACGG
>JAZNDW010000015.1:0-26985 GCA_045588245.1 Eubacteriales bacterium | reverse complement strand
ACACCTTGTTCCCCACGCTGAAGAAGTTGCCCGTGGATGCCTCCACGCCCATCAAAAAGGCCATCGTGCAGACCACCTTTGCCGATGCCAATAACTATATGAAAGACGGCGTTTTGCTCCGTCAAATTATCAATGTCATTGATGAGCTGGACCTCTCCGACTATGAGGAGAGCCATGCCTTCGGCGATATCTATGAGTCTATCCTGAAAGAACTGCAGAGCGCCGGTTCTGCCGGTGAGTTCTACACCCCTCGTGCTGTCACCGATTTTATGGCGCAGATGGTTCAGCCCAAGATTGGCGAGCGGATGGCCGACTTTGCCTGCGGCACCGGTGGCTTTATTGTGAGTTGGCTGAAAGAACTGCAAAAGCAGGTGCGAAGCACAGCTGATGAAAAGAAGTACAGCAACTCCATTTACGGCATCGAGAAAAAGCAGTTCCCCTATATGCTGTGCATCACCAACCTATTGTTGCACGGCTTGGACATTCCCCAGGTGTTTCACGACAACTCCCTGCTCAAGGATGTGCTGGACTATACCGTGGACGACCAGTTCGACGTCATTCTCATGAACCCTCCCTATGGCGGTAGCGAGAAGGCGGATGTGAAGAACCATTTTCCTGCCGACCTCGCCAGCTCCGAGACGGCTGACCTCTTTATGTCGGTGATTATGTACCGCCTAAAGCAGAACGGCCGTGTGGCGGTGATTCTGCCTGATGGTTTCCTGTTCGGCACCGACAACGCCAAGGTGAATATCAAGAAGAAACTGCTGTCCGAATTTAACCTGCATACCATCATCCGTATGCCGGGTAGTGTTTTTGCGCCCTACACATCGATAACTACCAACATTCTGTTCTTTGATCGTACCAAACCCACAGAAGAAACTTGGTTCTATCGTCTGGATATGCCGGAGGGGTATAAGCACTTCTCCAAGACTAAGCCCATGAAACTGGAGCATTTTGCCCCCGTGGTGGAATGGTGGAACAACCGTCAGGAAATCACGGTAGATGGCTTTGATAAGGCAAAGTGTTTCGCCGCCCAACAGCTTACCGAAGAACTGGGCTACAACCTCGATCAGTGCAGCTATCCCCACATCGAGGAAGAAATACTTGACCCCATGCACTTAATTCAGCGATATCAGGAGGAACGGGCATCTCTGAACGCAGAGATCGACCGTGTACTGGCTGACATCACCGCCATTCTTGGAGGTGGTCAGGAATGACACCGCAGGAGTTGAAAGCAAGTATTTTGCAAAGAGCCATTCAGGGCAACCTGGTTCCACAACTTCCTGAAGAAGGCACTGGCGAAGAATTGTATCAGCAGATTCAAGCAGAAAAACAGCGTCTCATCAAATCCGGCACCATCAAAAAAGAAAAGTCTCTGCCTGAAATTGTAGAGGATGAAATCCCGTTTGATATTCCAGAAAACTGGATGTGGGTGCGCATTGCACAAATAGTTGCACTCAATCCCAAAAATGATCTTGACGATAACACGGAAACTGCATTTATACCCATGCCGTGTATAATGGATGGTTTCAGAAATCAGCATACCTTTGAAATCAAGAAATGGAAGGAAATCAAAAAGGCTTTACCCATTTCGCTGAAGGGGATATCGGGGTAGCAAAAATTACACCGTGTTTCCAAAACAGAAAATCCGTAGTCTTTCAAAACTTGACCAACGGCTACGGAGCAGGCACCACTGAATTATCCATCGTCAGAACTATCAACGATACCGTTCTTAGGGAGTACTTGTTGTGGTTCTTTAAAACAGAATATTTTATCACAAACGGCGTAAAGTCCTTTACCGGTACCGCTGGACAACAACGTATTCACAAGGATTATTTGGCAACCTGCTTGATCCCACTCCCACCGCTTGCTGAGCAGAAGCGTATTGTGGCAAAGATTGAGGAATTGCTGCCTCTGATTTACCGTTACGAGCAGGCGTGGAGTAAGCTAGAGGAATTCAACAAACGTTTTCCCGTGGATATGCAGAAATCGATTCTCCATGCAGCCATTCAGGGCAGACTCGTTCCCCAACTCCCCGAAGAAGGCACCGGCGAAGATGTATTCCAACGGTTGAAGCCGTATCACAAGGGTCTGAAACTTTGCAAGGATGAGCTTGATTTCTCGTCAATGGATTTTGACATTCCTGAAAGCTGGACGATGGTTGAACTAAATCAGTTGTTTGATTTTGTGGACTATCGCGGAAAAACACCAACTAAGATATCAGAAGGTGTTTTCCTGATTACGGCATCCAACATCAGACGTGCATATATGGATTATACTCGTAAGGAATACATTTCTCGTGAGGAATATGAAGGAAGACAGAGCCGAGGAATCACTCAGAAAGGCGATTTGCTCTTTACTACAGAGGCACCAATGGGAAATGCTGCATTATGTGATTTGGATGAATGCTCTTGCGGACAACGTATTATTACCTTCAAAGAGTACACGAAAGAAACGGCATTGCCTGCCTTGTTTATGTATTTTATTCTGTCGCCACAATTCCAGCAGCAGTTATTGGATAACTGTACAGGAACAACGGCAAAAGGAATAAAGGCGGATAAACTGAAACATTTTTTACTGCCGTTGCCGCCTTATGAAGAACAGAAGCGCATCGTCGCCAAACTGGAAGAAATCCTGCCGTTGTGTAAACAGCTGAAATGAGGTGAAATTTCATATGAATGAGCATCCACAACATTTGTACCACTATACAAGTCTCGACACCCTTGCGTTGATACTTACCAACAAGAGCATTTGCTTTAATACTCTTTTGAATGTAGATGACGTGGAAGAAGCGGAAACTTCAGATTTAGGTTTGTTCGGAAAATATGTGTATGTCAGTTGTTGGACAGACGAAGCGGCTGAATCTATAGCTATGTGGCAGATGTACACCCCAAATATGCATGGCGTTAGAATACAGTTGCCGGCATTCCCTTTCAAAAAGCATCATTACAAAGCTGGTGAATTGCATTTTTCCGCGGATACAACATCATATATCGATCTCAAAAAGCTGTACGACGAAAACAAAGCTTCTATTGTTGCGGAGTTGCCAAAGCTGATTCCTGTTACCTATACAACAGATGAAAGTCTATTACGGCCAAAAACAAGGTTTGGTGATTCCATAGCTGATTGTACTGGTATCGTGACTCATAAAGCTCCTGGGAATCAGAGCCGAAATGTCCGATACGATCTAAGCAATTTAGGGAAATTCAAAAATGAAGTCTGGAGATTTCAAAAAGAATGGCGATATTGGATTTCTATGTCGCCATGGGGTCTAAAGGAAGCGGAAGGTGCGACTCCGAGCGTACATCTGGATTTTATAAGACGTCTTGAAAATCCAGAGTCATCGCCACCATATGAGCGTTTTTTTGTCGATTTAAGTGAAGAAGCGATCTCGCAGATGGAGATTGTTTTTGGACCACGCATGACTGAATCAGAAAAAATACTGGCAAAGCATTTGTTGTGCGGGTGTGGTTTAGATGGAAAGTGGCGGGACAGCGCTTTGCGGATTCGCTAGATTGAAAGATAAATTATTTTGGAGAAAACGCTATGAGTAAAACAGGTTTCATTTATATACTTACAAATCCGTCATTTCCGCAGTATGTGAAAATCGGCTATGCAACAGATGTGAAGCAGCGGCTGGATGAGCTGAACCGTAGCACTGCTGTGCCGTTCGCTTTCCGCGTGTATGCTACATACGAAGTGGACTCTGCACTTTCGGACAAGAAGCTCCATTCCATCTTGGACAAACTGAATCCGGAACTGCGTTCCACGGAGGAAGTGGACGGCAAGCGACGTATCCGTGAATTTTATGCTGTGACGCCGGAAGATGCGTATTCCATTCTGGAAGCCATCGCGGAAATTAACGATTACCGCCACAGGCTGAAAAAGTGGAAGGCTACCGCCACCGAGCAGCGCGAGGAAGCGCTGGCGCAGGAGATCAACGAGCAGCATCAGGAACGCATGGCACCGTTTACTTTCTCTGCCTGTGGTATCGCGATCGGTGAACAGATCGAATTCTTCTGTAACGGCAACGATCACACCGGAGAGCTGTGCGAAGTGGTCGACGATAAACACGTCAGCTATAATGGAGAAACATGGCCGCTCACAGCACTGGCAAAGCACCTGACCGGTGTAAAAAGTGCCATCGCAGGCCCCAAGTATTTCAAATACAAAGGCGAATGGCTCAACACCATCCGCCACCGCTTAGGGATATAACCGAAGCGTGATAGGAGGTGCATTGAAAAATGCGCATATACAAAAATTACAAAGAAAGCAATCAAGTTACATTGCATAACGGTGATTGCATTGATCTTCTCAGAAGGTTGCCGGATGAATCGGTGGATTTGGTAATAACTTCACCACCGTACTGTATTGGCAAGGCCTATGAGGATCCACACAACGATATAAAAACATTCAGAACACAGCACACCAATATATTCGACGAACTGTACCGGGTAGTAAAGCCTGGAGGAAGCGTATGTTGGCAGGTGGGCTACCATATTTCTGATAAATGTGTAATCCCCTTGGATTGCATTGTATACGATATCTTTACATCGCTTAGCGAGAATCGTGAATATCCTTTTATTCTTAGAAATCGTATTATTTGGACGTTTGGACATGGGCTGAACAGCACAAAAAGATTTAGCGGTAGACATGAAACAATAATGTGGTTCACCAAAGGCGAACAGACAATGTTCAACCTTGATGATGTTCGTGTTCCCCAGAAATACCCGGGTAAGAGGTCTTACAAAGGTCCAAATAAAGGAAAACTCAGCGGAAACCCTCTCGGGAAAAACCCGTCGGATGTTTGGGATATTCCGAATGTAAAAGCCCTTCATATCGAAAAGACAGAACACCCGTGCCAATTTCCTGTGGCAATCCCGCAGAGATTGATAAAGGCTCTTACAGAACCGGGAGCGCTAATATTAGATCCGTTTATGGGTTCCGGAACGACGGGCGTTGCTGCGCTTATTGAAGGCAGGCGTTTTGCTGGAGCAGAACTCGTGAAATCATATTACGATATTTCAACTGAACGATTAAAAGATGCTTCTGAGGGCAAGGCAAAAGTGCGTGAAGACAAGCCTGTAATAGAGCCAAATCAAAATGCAGCCGTTGCCAAATTACCGGAAGAATTCCGTGTTGCAAGGGAGGCCCACAATGAGGAAACTTAAAAAAGGAAAGAAAGCTGCCAAAACGACGAAAAAGCGAGTCCCGACGGCAGAACAGCTGGAAAAACGTGCTAAACGAGCTTTTAAGAATAAAATTGTGAAAACCTTCACCGACGCGGGCTTTCAGTATATTCCAACAAATGATCAGGAGATGTACATCGGCTTTCGCAAAGTTGAGGTTGATGCTTTGTTCATTTACGAAAACATCTGGCTAATTTGTGAAGACACGGTTAAAACAACAAATATCCGTGATCATATCAGAACAAAGAATGAGGCGTTCGGCCAAATAAAAGGCAATTTGAATCTTTTTGTAGATGAACTAGTTAAGATGTTTCCCGACAAGGAGGAAATGCTTCGTCAGTATGACAGTAGACGTATAAAACCCTTTGCGCTTTATATTTCTAAAGAAGAAGTTGTTTTGTCGGACGATGATTATAAGCTTTTCTCGGAGCTCACTTTTGTTCAGCCGAAAACATTGAACTACTTTCAGTGGATTGCGCAATGTATCAAACGTTCTGCACGCAACGAAGTTTTCCGTTTTCTTGGCATCCGAAACGCAGATATTGGGCCGGTGTCCAGCTCCAGAGAGAGCGCAGAAATAACGGCGCCAATCATTTACCCAAAATCCTTTACGGGATTGAAAAACAACGTGAGAATTGTATCCTTCATGATGTCGGCAGAGGATTTATTGAACACGTGCTATGTTTTACGAAAAGATAATTGGTCAGACTCAATATGGCTATATCAAAGGTTGATTGAAAAGAGTAAGATCAAAGGAATTCGAGCATTTTTAGAGACAAAAGGAGAGGCATTCTATAATAATATTATCGTTGGCCTTCCTGATCGCGTTCGCTTTTGTGATGAAGAAGGCAATTATAAAACAATCGATGAAATAGGAGATTTGGAAGGCAACTGCACTTTGACGTTCCCAAAAGAGATGAACAGCATATGTGTAATTGACGGACAGCACCGAATTTTTGCACATTACGAAAGTGGAGCTGATTCCAAGCAGGAACGTACGATTGCTGAACTGAGAAAACAGCTTCATCTCCTTGTGACAGGGCTGGTATTTCCGGCAGAAATGAGCGCAGAGGAACGTGCACGCATTCAGAGTGAGATTTTTGTAGATATTAACTCTAACGCTAAACTTGTCCCGCAGAACGTTCTGTTGCAAATAAAACGCATCCAGAATCCCATTGCTGACGAGAGTATTGCGCAATTTGTGATTGAAAAACTTAATAAACAAGGGGCATTCCAGAATCTGTTGCAGATATCTACTCTGGATGGCGGCAAGATAAAAACCGCATCAATTGTTCGTTTTGCGTTGAGGTATTTGGTTACGGTGAATCCAACCGAAGGACGACAGAGCCTGTTTACGTACTGGGACGGCGATAAGGACGCGCTTCTTGCGATGAAAAACGATGCAATCGAAGAGTATGTGAAATATTGCGATGCTACTCTGCGCAACTATTTTGGTGCAATAAAGAAGAACCTTCGGGCTCAGTGGGATGACGAATCCTCCAAATTGTTGTCTGTTATTGCAATCAATGGCTTTATCATTGCACTAACCAGACAGCTGAGCATCAATGGCGTGCAGGATTTTGATTTCTACGACGGTGTTTTTAATGGTTGGAATTTTGATTTCTCTAAAGAAAGATTCCCCTACACATCCAGTCAATACAGAAAATTCTCAACGCGCATCTTGCAAGAAGCGTTTAAGATCGATGACAGCATCATAGAGAGCATATAGCATGAGATCAATAATTCACGCGAAAAACATGCTCAATTTTAACTGGTGTTACAGGCAGCCCCTGCTCTGAGGTGATATAGTTTCTTAAACGCTCAAAAAGTGTGGCCGCATTGGCCGATTTGCCGTCCATCTCCAATCTGAGACAAAAGCTCTCAATAGCATTGATGGCTTCAGGTGTGAGATCGCCTGAAAAATAGTATTTAAATCCACGAATTGTTACGGTGTATAATTTCATCTGCTCACCTCCATCTATAATTATATGAAGACAGGAGCGGCGGTATTCCCAAAATGTAATTTTTTTCAGGGAGGGGTGTACATGCTTAATATTGCCAATCGTCCGTTGACAACAGCTGAAATTCCTGCGTTTGCATACGGAAACGAAGGCATCCAGCGTGAGTTAACGCTGGTGGCTCGCTACAACAATGCCAATAAAGGAATCATAGGCACAGAGTTTATTCAGTGGGCGTTGGATAATTCCGTATCCTACCGTGTAGTGTACTGGTTTATTCGTGATTTTTCGGGTGTTGATGACAAAAACATCTTGTGCCTTTTGGATGGTGTTTTCAATCATTACACAATGTACTATGATGAAAGCAACAACTGTCTAAAGTTCAAATTCAAAGATGCGGACGGCGATTTGAATGTAGATTATACCGAAGATTACGTTCTGGCAGGAGTCGCCTTCGAAGGAACAGAATCACCTATGGATATTGATGCTGTTTTTTCAAAGCTGCACTTACAGAAATCTGTTACCGATGTAAAACTAAAACATCTGATCGGAAAAGTCCCTGAAGGAGCACATAAATTTCTGCATGCATTAGATTCAGCAAAAGTTGAATCGGTACTAACAGATATACTGTCGGTAGACAATCTATACATTCACTGGAGCGCAATTAACCTGCTTTACTATTCGCTGGTGGATATTGTGGATTCTGTTTTGTCGGTTCCGGTTTATCACAACGAAATCAAAAATGTGCTTTTTAAATTCGCTAAACGTGATGAAGAATACATTCTTCCGCTTTTGGCTCAATACAAGTATCCCAACATCGACCCCAGTAAAATCAAAGATTATTGTTTTGCAATGGTCGACTGGATTGAAAACATCGTTCCGGATGATGTTGAAGATGAATTTTTGTTGGAATTCCTGCGCCAGGAGCTTAAAGCATCTGGCAAAAAGGGAGACGTGCCGTTTCTTGTTGATAATGAAGATCATGTGCTAATCGATGGTTTTGCCGCTGATTACATGTCGAGAATGGGAATCTTCCAGGGCAGTACACACATTTTTGATGAGATATCCGAAGTGCAAGAAGTGCTGGAGAGTACACCTATAGATGGCGAATTTTTGTTTAATCGGGCAACGTTCCGCTTCGAAAAATCACACGATTCAAAATGGCTGCAACTGTGTGATATTGTGGCTGGTATCATGGCATCGCTCTTCACGTTTGCCAATCGCGTTACAGTGGAGGATTTTGTTCCGCTGATAGGAACTCTCAGTGAGCAGCAAAAAAGAAACCTGGCCTTGTTGCATCGGCTTATGAAAAAAAGCACCGATAAAAACATGTTTTTTGCACAAAAATCAAACGTATTTTCACAGACAGAGGTCTGTAGCCTTATTGAAAAAGTAGGAGCATACTTTGCTAAGGCACACGATGAAGAAGATTAATACGAGGTACCCACTATGCGTAATTTGAGATCCTACTATTCTGCTTCGATTGCGGAGTTTTTACGGCAGTCAAGCAGCGAAATAATTGGTATCATCCACTCCAACGATATTTCGGCGGAGACGACGATCCAGCAGAGTAACACTTGGGAGTCTGAGGTGCAGATTCTCAAAGATCAGCTGTGCTCTTTTTCGGATGGTAGGATTGTTTTCGAATACACCATCCCCAGAATGGGTAAGCGTGTAGACGCGGTGGTACTTTACAAGAATATCGTGTTCCTCTTGGAGTTCAAGTGCGGCGATACGGAATATCGTCAGTCTACATACGATCAGGTATATGACTACGCTCTGGACCTGCGTAACTTCCAGAAGGAAAGTCACAACAAACTGCTGGTACCGATTATGGTATCCACCAGAGCGGCAACAATCACAAATGTAATCCGCGAGCGCGATCGCGTAATTGAGCCGCTTCGTTGCAATGCTGGCAACATTGCTGATGTGATCAACATGATTGCAGCGCGCTACAATGAATCCGCTTTTGATTACGTAGCATGGGAGAATTCTGAGTATCTACCTACACCTACGATCGTAGAAGCGGCGCAGGCATTGTATCGCGGACACAATGTTCATGACATTACCCGCAGTGATGCTGGAGCAGAAAACCTGACGGTTACCACGGATGAGATTAACCGTATCATCGAACACAGCAAAGCAAACGGGCGAAAGTCCATTTGCTTTGTAACGGGTGTGCCCGGCGCTGGCAAAACGCTGGTTGGATTGAATATTGCCATTCAGCGTTCCGATGCACAGCAGGGCGAGCACGCAGTGTTCCTGTCCGGTAATTTCCCGTTGGTGACGGTACTGCAGGAAGCTCTCGCCCGTGATAAGGTGGAGCAGGAAAAGCAGCGCGGCAACCGTGTTTCGAAAACAGATGCACTGCGCAGCACATCTGCGTTTATCCAAATCATTCACAAGTACCGCGATTCTTTCATTGGCAACAATAATATCCCGCCGGAGCGCGTTGCCATCTTCGATGAGGCGCAGCGTGCATGGACGCAGGATATGATCGAAAAGTTCATGGCTACCAAGAAAGGCGTTTCACCCTTCCCGTATAGTGAGCCGGAGTTTTTGATCAGCACCATGGATCGCCATCAGGACTGGGCGGTTGTCATTTGTCTGGTTGGTGGCGGACAGGAAATCAACACCGGCGAAGCTGGCCTGCCTGAATGGTTTGATTCTTTGCGTCGTGCGTTCCCCGATTGGGATGTATATATCACACCACAGCTCGATGATGATGAATACCGCCGCGGCAGAAGCTGGAGCAGTATGCTGGACAGCCTCCATACTTTTGAGAGGGACGAGCTTCATCTGGCTACGTCGGTGCGTTCTTTCAGAACACCGGATTTGGCAGCGTTTGTAAAGGCGGTCCTGGATGCAGATACTGATGAAGCGAAAGTGCTTTACCAGCGCATCAAAGATAAATATCCGATCGTGATCACCCGAGATTTGAACAGAGCGAAAGAGTGGGTGCGCGATCACTGCCAGGGTACCACTCGTTATGGCTTGCTTGCCAGCAGCGGTGCGTTGCGTTTAAAGCCAGAGGGTATCTTCGTAAAGAATGAGATTTCGGTAGCCAACTGGTTCCTGAACGGTAAGGACGATGTGCGTTCCAGCTATATGCTGGAGGATGTGGTGACGGAGTTCGATATTCAAGGACTAGAGCTTGACTATTCCGTTGTCGCATGGGACGCTGACTACCGCTATGTCGATGGCGAATGGACCTATAACAATTTCGTCGGCAACCGTTGGAACAATGTCAGTTCTGAGGAACGTCGCCTTTATTTAAAGAACGCTTACCGTGTACTGCTTACCCGCGCAGTCAGGGCATGGCCATCTTCGTGCCGGCAGGCAGCGACGACGATCAAACCCGGAAACGCGACTGGTACGACGGAATTTATGGGTATTTGAAGGAAATAGGAATTGAAGAATTATAAGTAACTCTAGGAAACTGATAGCCAAAACATAGAATTAGAGGATTGAAGAGATGCCACGAATTACTATAGATAATCTTTCCGCATGCCTATTGAATGGCGAAAGTGAAACCATCGAATTCAAACGAACCATTCCGCAGAGATTAGATGTCATAGGGCGAATTATTTCTGCATTCGCAAACACTAAAGGTGGCTCTATCATATTTGGGTATGACGAGCAGAAAAAACGCCTTGTCGGTGTTGACGCATCGCAAGTTGAAAAATTAAGGTTGTTATGTGCGGATTCACAATACAAGCATCTTTGCGCGGTATACACTATCCAAGATGGCGATAAATTGATTGCTGTCTTGGATGTAGAAAAAGCAAAGACAGATTTCTATGTTAACAACGTTGCATACATCCGTAGCGGAGATCGGATATTTGGTAAAGTCGGGAATATTCGTTCAAAGTATTTAAAAGAGTTTATTGATGAGATTCAATATCGGAACAGGAATCCTCAAGACATCAAGGTGCTTGATTTATTGAAGGATCTTTCTACAAACCCCGAGCGTAGGATACCTGTCGGGACACGTTTGTTTAGGTGCAGAATCATACAGGATATATCCAAAGCAGGCAAGGAACATGGTTTCTTCGGTTACGGTAAAAGTGATAGTTTTGTGCCACCGGCAAGTGTAACACGTGATTTGAGGGCCAATTATCGCTACATACCCTATTTGTACTGTGCAAATCATCCGTATACAGCGCTAGTTGAGGTGCGCCCTCGATTGGGAGCAAACGTCAGCGTAGCGACGATAGCAACCAAAGCGGAGCTAACGTTGTTGGATTTTACACTGAAGGATATTCCGAAAAGAATGACCGATGCCAAATTAAATTTGTTTGCAGATTTATCCATGCTGTATTCTAAACCTGTAGCTTCTGACGACGATATTCTTGACTACATTCCGACACAATTTGTAGCTGAATACGCGAAACGTCTGGGATATGACGGAATTGCGTTTAGAAGTTCGTTGACGCCAGAATTAGAAGATCAGGATATACACGAGCACACGAATTTGGATAGATACAACATAGTGGTGTTTAATTATCAAAAATGTGAACCTATCGGCTCCAATATTGTTAACGTTACACGGAACTATTTGGAGTGTGAACAAATCGACCAAGATCCCAATCGTGTAGATATTCATACTACCATTTTGGATATGTTTTATTGACCATCCGGAGGCAGCGGCGTAGCAATATGTTACGCTGCTGCTTTTGCTACTTAACTGCTAACAAACCGATTTTCATCTGGATATTCCCGTTGAATTCTGGTATTGTGTGTCCCTGCCAAAGGAGGTGGCGACATGCGAAGTATCATAGAGGAACTGTATTACGGCAACATCAGCCCGTCGGAACGGGATATCATCAGAGGCGGTACGTACTCGCACATACTGAACCTTGTGACTCGGAACGAGGATGAACTGGTGCAGACGCTGACACAGGCGCAGCAGGAAACGTTCGAGAAGTTCAAGGACTGCGCGTCGGAGCTGGGTGACAAAAACGAAATGATGTCATTCGTGCTCGGCTTCAAGCTGGGTATGCGGTTGGCAGTGGAGGCCATGATCAGCTTGGATGACATCACAGACCCCAAAATGACATAATAGCACGAGGCATCGCAGCAGAAATGTTGCGGTGCCTTTTTGTGTTATAATTGCTAATTCTTGCGTTTTTAGCTGGACTTTTCATCTTCTTTCTGGCTTAATTGTCCTACCAAAACGGCAGGAGGAAAACAATATGACGATCGAAAAAGCACAAAGAGACTTCAATCAGGTGATTATGAGGAATGGCTTCACAGAAGCGGGATACACAAGAGATACAAACAAAATCATCTATCATAAAATATGGAAAGAAGATGATGCTACACTCGAAGTACGAATTATGTTTAGCGGCACATACACACTGGTTTCTGTGAAACGCGATGGAAAAGCGGATCCGAAATTCGTACGCGACTACAGCAGCCCGAAACGAGCGATGAGCGCTATACGAACGATGGTACTCAATTCCGGCTTTTCATGGTAAGCGGTGGTGTTTTTGTATTACTGAGGCTTACTGAAGCAATTTCTGAAAAGTCTATGGAAAACGAAATTCTAATAGATTACTATATATTGTGCCAGTATGCCTCAGTAATAAAATATTAACACAAAATATTGTGATTTACTATTGACACAAACGTTCGAATATGTTATCATCATGATGTCGAAAGACATTTAAGGCGCTAGACGTCACAAAGATACAAAGAACAAGATTACAAAGAAACAACGCTTCAAAATTCAATAATCAAAGATTCAAAGAGCACAGTTACGACGCTACAAAGAGCAACGTATCGGTGCTCTTTTTGTTATCCAGAGCACCGGCCATAAAAATTCGATAGGCCCCAAGGCCGGAAAGGAAAACATATGAAAGCGAATCAAGATATCAGAATAAAAGCCTGCGAGATGGGAGTGCACTACTGGGAGATTGCCAAGTGGCTTGGAATCAGACCGGAAACCTTCTCAAGACTTCTCCGTGAGGAATTGAATCCTCAGCAGAAGGAAAAGGTAATGCGTGCGATCCATGAAATCAGCTATCCCATCGGACACGGACACTGATGCTGGTAGGTTGGAGGTAAGTTATGACACCATTTACAATCTACACAGCAAACACAACCGGTGCGAAGCAGAATAAGGTATACCCCAACGAGGTGCCGGTGGACAATCTGACTACGCTGGAGCAAGCAATGCGCCGCGATCACGTATGCGCGAAGTACAAAGGAAACGAAAGAGGCATCGCAAACTTCCAGTATGCCGACTGCATCCCCATGGACTGTGACAACAATCATAGCGACAATCCCGACGATTGGAAAAAACCGGAGGATGTGCAAAAGACGTTTCCTGATGTGGCTTTCGCGGTGTGCTTCAGCCGTAACCACATGAAAGAAAAAGACGGCAAAGCAGCGCGCCCCAAGTTCCACTGTTACTTTCCGATCGGAAGAGTCAGCAATGTCGAGCAGTATGCAGCGCTGAAAAAGCAGATTCAGAAGAAGTTCCTTGAATTTGACGCAAACGCGTTGGACGCAGGCAGATTCCTGTTCGGAGTGGAAAACCCGCAGGTCATGTACTTTAAGGGAAAAAAGACCGTGGACAAGTTGTTCATTCTGGCTGGCGGACGCAATGGAACCCTGCATAAAAAGGCATGCCAGCTTATCAAACGCTACGGTGAAGCAGAAGCAAAGGCGCACTTCGATGCAGAAGCAGCCAAGTGTGTACCACCGCTGGAGCAGCAGGAGCTGGACGCCATCTGGAGCAGCGCCCAAAAATACGGTCGTGAGATGAGCAGTGCAGAAGACTATATTCCACCGGAGCAGTTCGGCGCACCGCAGGAATATCTGAAAAAGATCAAACCTGAGGATAACAAAGCGTATCCGTGGACGGAGCTCGGTGGCGGCCAACTCTTTGCAGACTTCTATAAGGATGTGCTTCGCTATGTGCCGGAGCGCAAGAGCTGGTTCCATTACAACGGCATTGTGTGGGAGCAGGATATCGGGAATACCAAGACTAGGGAGCTCTGTAAACAGCTTGCAAGACACCTCTGCATTTACTGTTTATCCATCGAAGATGACAAGCGCCGCGAGGAATATGCTAAGTTCTGCTACCGTTGGCAGACGCGTAAAATGCGCGAAACGGTGATCTCTGACGCAATGAGCGTACATACCATTAGTATGGAAGAATTTGATACGGATCCCTACATCTTTAACTGCAAAAACGGCACACTCCACCTGAAAACGAAGGAATTTACTCCCCATCGGCCAGAGGACAAGCTGACCAAGCACAGCAATGTGGAATACAATCCCGATGCACGCTGTGAACGGTTTGAACGCTTCATGGTGGAGATTACCAACGGCGATCAGGAGAAAGCGAAGTTCCTGCAGAAGGTGCTGGGTTACGGTCTCAGCGGCGATACCCGCTTCGAGTGTATGTTTATCTTCTACGGAGCAACCACCCGCAACGGTAAAGGTGCGCTGTGTGAAAGCGTGCTGAAAGTGATCGGACATTACGGTTGCACATCCCAAGCAGAGACCATAGGAATCAAGGTGAATAAGAGCAGTAGAGCGCCTAGCGAAGATGTGGCGCGGCTGGCAGGAGTGCGCTTTGTAAACATCTCAGAGCCGGACCGTAGCCTTAGATTGGATGCGGCATTGGTGAAAACCATGACTGGTAACGACACGATGAACGCCCGCTTCCTGAACGAAAACAGCTTTGACTTCAAACCGCAGTTCAAGCTGTATATCAATACCAACTACCGTCCGGCGATCAGCGATCTGACCTTGTTCAGCAGCGACCGTGTGATCATCGTCACCTTCGATCGGCACTTCGGTGAGAAGGAGCAGGACAAGAACTTGAAAGAATTGTTTGCTGCACCAAACAGCCAGAGGGCAATCCTCAACTGGCTGCTGGAAGGTTACAGGCTGATTCAGTCCGAAGGATTGATGATACCGGACTCCGTTAAGGAAGCCATCGAGGAATATCGCAAGGAAAGCGATAAGGTGGCGCGATTCACTGAAGAATGTCTCGAAAAGATTGACGGAGCCGAAGTGCGGACAAGTGCGGTGTATAAAGCATACACTCAGTGGTGTGAGGATAACGGCTGCAGGCCGGAAAACTCCGCCAAGTTTAATCAGGCTCTCAGCAGTTTTGCTACACTGGAGCGCAAACGCCCGAAAGGTGGCGGAAACCTGACTACGGTGCTGATCGGATACAAATTGAGTGGCGTAGCACAGCCTATGTAATTTTCTGTTGCAGATGTAGCAGGTTTATGATGTCGCCTCTTATTAGAGTTAAAAATATGGTTGACCGATAAAGCCTGCTACATTAGCAACATTGTCGGACAGGCGGGAGGGCCGGTCCTAATCTCTAGAAGCAATCACTTCCGAGACGGGCGTGGGGTCACGCGCGAAAAATCGGGAAATCAAGAAGGGGTATTGCCCCATAAATCAACTTTTCAAAAATCGAAAGGAGTTTACCTCATGACTATACACAGAATGCGTACCATCGGTGAATCGGTGGAAATTATCAAGGAAATCGACCAGGACTCGGCTATCACCGCAAATTGCATCCGTTCTCTCTGCAAGGATGGTAAGGTACACTGCGTGTTCACAGGCAAAAAGATTCTGGTGGACCTCGATGATCTTATCAAATATTTCTCAGGCGAAAGTGAAAATATTGCTTGACTTTGCAGCAATTCTCTGGCTTCCTTTGTTGTTGCCAAGGGCTTGCAATAACAAAATAACGGAGGAACCGATATGGCAACAATTACAAAACGAATGACGAAATCCGGTCCCAGCTACCGAATACAGGTGAAGATGAAAGACAAGGGCAGCGGCAAGCTGAATGTCTACTCCACCACGTGGCGGCCACCAGCAGGACTGACGCAAAAGCAGATGGAACGGGAAGTCGTCATATACGCAGACAAATACGAATCCGAGCTGAAGATGTCCCTCACCGCGCCTGGCGCGGAGGGAATCTCGCCCGATATCACCTTGGGCGAATACGCAAACTGGTGGTTGGAGCGGCGAAAGGATGAACTGTCGGCCAGCTACTATGTAAACTGCCAGAACGCCATCAAGGATATCGCCGCCAGCATCGGCGGGTACAAACTGCGCGAAATTAATCCCACAATCATACAACGCTTCTATGATCAGCTTGACAAAAAAGAAAAGACGGTCACAACGGTGACCGCCAAACCAGAACTGCGGGAGGCAATGCAGGAAGCGAAGATGGGCTTCCGAAAACTGCGATTTGAAATGGACTTCAACTGCTGCACGCTGACAGCAGCACTGGCGGGAAAGACCATTAGTCTGGAATACGCGGAGCGGTTGGCAGCCTGCCTCGGACGCAGCACTACATCACTATTCAATGTTACAAAGAGAAAAGAGCTATATGCCTACGAAACAATGCACAAAATTAAACGAACACTGCGCGCCGTATTATCCCATGCGAAGAAGCAGCGCCTCATCAACGATAACTATGCCAGCGCAGATTACATAGACTTCCCGAAGCGGCCATCAAAGGAGATCGACTATATGAACGATGAAGACGCCAAGAAATTCTATGCGGCAGCAGATACCTATCCGGACATACGGTACAAAACAGCAGCAATGATCCTGCTGCTGACAGGCATGCGGCGCGGTGAGCTCTGCGGACTGGAGTGGTCGAATATCGACTTCGAAGATGCTACCATCACCATTGAGCGATCAGTCACAACGGTAGCAGGCATCGGCATCGTAGATAAGGAGCCCAAAACCGAGAGCAGCAAGCGTGTGATTGCCATATCGGATAAGCTGCTGTCGGTGCTGACGGAATACAAGGCATGGTACGATCAGTACCGCCACGACATGGGCGATCAATGGAAAGAAACAGACCGGCTGTTCATCGCGGAGTGCGGCGCACAGATCTACCCCGGCACCGTGTACACATGGGTGCATAAGGTGTGTGACGCGGCAGGACTGCCACACAGGACGGTGCATTCGCTGCGCCATACCAACATCACCATGCAAATCGCAGCGGGCGTACCGCTGGTCACAGTGGCCGGCAGAGCAGGCCATGCACGAACGAGCACTACGACGGACATCTACAGCCACTTCCTAAAGAGCTCTGATAAAACAGCCGCAGAAAAGCTGGAGCAGCTATTCGAATAAACCAACAACGCAAAGGGCGATGACCATAACGGCCATCGCCCTAAATTTTGCAAGTGATTATTTGCAAAATGCAGCAGAAATCTCATCAAAAAGATTGATTAGATACGCTTTGTGTTCATCTTTGAACCGCCCCTTATCAGTGGCAATTCCGATTTTGGGAGCAAGTTCTCGTCCTTCTTTATCCCTGATATCATCGGTAGGCAACACAAAAAATCTATATCCACAAGAAGAAAACTCTTTTTCCAATTCCTCTGCAGTATCTTTTTTATCGCCATCAAGGATAGCAATAACCTTCTTGTAACCCAAATCATTAAACAGTTTTAAGAAGGCTCTCATTTTTGTTGCTCCACCAACACCCCAACCAAAGAAGTCACCATCAATGGAGCGTCCGAGGTCGGTTGCAATCTTATTAAAAATCACAACATCTTCTTGTCCCTCGACGAGAATAACCTTGTCGTTTAAAAAGAAAACTTCATTGGCCACAAGACCCAGTGTGTGGGGATTATTCAGGTCCTTAAGTATGCCCTTAAATAAGGTGCGACAATCATTAGACAAATGATAGCACTTGGTGTTAACGCCTTCCTTAACCGTCCGTATTAACATTGCGCCGTTAATAATAGCATTCCAATCGACGAAATATGGAGAGTGTGTGCTGATCACAATTTGGCGTGTTTGAGCATACTCTCCAAGAAGTTTCATTAGTCTTTTTTGCATTGCAGGGTGAATAGATAACTCAGGTTCATCTATTACAACCATGCTTTCCTCAGGCGCATCAAAAAGCGCAGCGCAAATAGTAAAAATACTCCATATTCCATCCCCGACGCCTTCACTGCTGTGCGCAATACCACCCTTAATGTATTTAATATAATACTTTCCAGTGTCGCGCTGCTCGACGGTCCAGCGAAAGTCTTCGCCAAATACTTTTTGCAAAACAAGATCAAATTCCGATTTTCTTTTTTCGATTTGAAATATTCTGGCATCGAAATGATCTAACGATGCAGTCCTTTGGCCATCGAGGTTTTGCGAATAAGTAATGTATGCCTCGCGGTCCCACGCGGTTTTTCCAAATTCAAATGGTACGGCTCGCCTTGATTGGAGAATATAAGTTTTGGGTTTGATTGTGTCTATTTTTTCTGTTGAACTTCCATTTCCAGGAACTGACTTAATGGTTGATACATTCCCCGACGTGGATTCCATGATTAATTCAATAACACTATCCGTATTAGCGTTCCGGCGCCCTTCAGAGAAAGAAGGGCTTTCATTTCCGTTGAATGCACGAATTGATTCAATAATTGTAGTTTTTCCTGAATTGTTTCCTCCAGTTATAATAGTAAGCCCGCTTCCAAATTTCTGAGCAGAAGGGACAGCAAAAGGAACTATTTGAGGAATCCCAAATCCACGAAATCCCGATATTTGTATTTGTTTTATCATAGAAATTGTACTCCTTTGTTTAATACGAACGGCAGCAATTTGAAAAGCAACCCTTTATCAAAACAGAAATTCGATAAAGGGTTGTCATTTGGCACGCCCGGCGCGATTCGAACGCGCGGCCTTTCGCTTAGGAGGCGAACGCTCTATCCTGCTGAGCTACGGGCGCATATTATGAAATTTAGGTAAATTAGGCTTTGAAGACATATCCCTTACATTTTCCTGAAAAGGCACCAAAGGGTACCAAACAGGGTGCCAAATCACCGGAGGCCTTGATACAAGGTCGCGAAATCGGCGTGTTTCTCGCGTTTTCTCGCTTTCCTGCGAGTATCACGCGGATAGAGCAAGACCTTAGGAGGGGTTTGTTATATCCATTTAACTATGGGGGCAGGCTGTGATATTTGATTTTGCTTTTTTTGCGAACGCGGTGTGCCGCCGTAAAGTAGGGGTGAATATAATACCGACTCCGAGGCAAACAATAATCCGTCGAGATAGTATACCACACCGACTCAATTTTTGCAAGATTTGTTTTCGTTCGGCAGTCAAGATCGTATGTATCCTTGTCCGTCGTCCTTGACAATGGCAAAAAACGGTTATATAATCATAATAGAATGTTAGGGCAAACGTCCCGTTCCTTTACAGCAAAGAGGTACACACAAATGTCAGAAAACAAAAAACACGGCGGTATCTCCGTCGAAACAGAGCATATATTCCCCATCATTAAAAGATGGCTTTATTCCGAAAAAGAGATCTTCTTGCGTGAGATCGTTTCAAACGCCTGCGATGCCGTAACGAAGCTGCGCCGTCTTTCCTCGCTTGGCGAGGTATCGGGCATTGACGAGGACGCTTTCCGCATCGACGTCACACTCGACCGCGATGCAGGAACGCTCACCGTTCGTGACAACGGAATCGGCATGACAGAGGACGAGCTCGACCGATACATCTGTAAGATCGCGCTTTCCGGCGCACTCGAATTCATCGAAAAATATGAGGGCGAGGGCGGCGGCGACGGCATCATCGGTCACTTCGGTCTCGGCTTTTACAGTGCCTTCATGGTCAGCGACACCGTTGACGTCATAACAAAATCGTACACGGACGCCCCCGCAGTCAAGTGGGTCTGCACTGACGCCGGCGAATATGAGGTAATGCCCACGGGCGAAGAAACCGAGCGCGGCACCTCCGTCGTCATGCACATAAGCGACGCCGAAAAGGAATTTCTCGCCGCAGGAAAAGTTCGTGAGATACTCGATAAATACTGCTCGTTTTTGCCCGTGCCGATCTATTTTGACGACGGCGAGGAGCACGAATGCGAGTGCGGTCACGAGCATCACGATCACGAATGTGAGGGCGAGCACGAATGCAAGTGTAAAGCGCCCGTCAATGACGTAACTCCGCTTTGGCAGAAGAATCCCTCCGAATGTACTGACGAAGATTACAAGGAATTTTATCACAAGGTGTTCTCCGACTACCGCGAACCCTTGTTCCATATCCATATTTCCGCCGATTATCCGCTAAACTTCAAGGGCATCCTTTACTTCCCGCGTATCACGAACGAATACGAAAGCCTTGAAGGAAAGGTCAAGCTTTATTACAATCAGGTCTTCGTTGCGGACAACATCAAGGAAGTTATCCCCGAATATCTGCTCATGCTCCGTGGCGCCCTCGACTGCCCCGAGCTGCCGCTGAACGTTTCTCGCAGCTACCTGCAGAACAACAGCTACGTTTCCAAAGTAGCCGCACACATCACAAAAAAGGTTGCGGACAAGCTCTCCGCTCTCTTCAATAACGACCGCGAACGCTACGGCGAGATCTGGAACGATATCAAGACCTTCGTTGAATACGGATGCATCCGCGACCGCAAGTTCTACGACCGCGTTAAAAACTCCGTCCTTCTTCCCACAACGGACGGTCGCTTCCTCACCCCCGACGAATATCTCGAAGGTGCGAAAGAAAAACACGAAGGCAAGGTCTACTACTGTAACGATAAGACCGCCGAGGCACAGTACATCTCCGCATACGAGGCGGAGGGCATTACCGTCGTTCATCTCAACGCCATCATCGACACTCAGTTTATCGGGCTTCTTGAAACCGACAAAAACTGCCGCTTTATGCGCGTTGACGCAGGTGTTGCGGACGCGCTAAAGTCCGAGGGCGATACGACGGCTGACGAAAAGCTTGAGGCTCTTTTCCGCACGGTATCAAATGTAGACGATCTCAAAGTCACCTTTGAGCGTCTGCGTGACACAGCGACTCCCGCCGTCATCACAGAGGACGAAGAATCGCGCCGCATGAACGATATGATGCGACTTTACGGTATGCCGTCGGGCGCTGACATGAAGAAACTGTCACTTACGCTCAATCTTGAAAACAACTTAATAAAGAAGCTCTCAGCCACACCCGAAGGTGAGGACGCAGAGTGCATCGCAAAACACATCTGGATGCTTTGCCGTCTCTGCCGTCGCGAGCTTTCAGCCGATGAAATGCGCGAATTTCTCGCCGACAGCTACGAGATTTTAAGCCGCATCTGACAAATAAAGAAAGGAGGCACCGTAAATGGAGCAATCAAAGATAAGCATAATCACCGAAGGGCTCCGCGATGCCTCCGACGATCTTCGCCGAAGCGAAACGGTGAAACTCGGATACACAAAGGAGCTTGCCCGACTCGCTTTACATGAGCTAGGCGATGGCGCCTCCGCCTTTTTTGAAATCGGCGCGGAGCTTTCACCGACCGCCGACACAGCACTGTCGGATGTAAAAAAGCTTGTGAGCGAAGGTGAATCCGGTGCTGTTTTTGCAGGCTTCATCTCCGAGCTTTATGAAAAAAAATACGGTACCTTGCCCTCATACTCCGACGGTGAGGAGCTCTCCCCGCACAGTGCCGCCTTCGTTTCCGGCAGCGGCGCCGACGCCGCATTCGATATTTTCAAGCACAGACTCGGGCTTTCACCGATTCATTCAGAGCGCATATCAAGCGCCTGCGACGCCGTCCTTGACGGCGATGCCGGTTACTGCATTTTGCCGCTGAAAAGCGGACGTGACGGACGTTTGCGCTCGTTTTACCGAATGATGGACGTTTACGATCTAAAGATCTCCGCCGCCTGCGTTGCGGGATCTGACGAAAACATGACGCGCTACGCTCTTTGCGGCAGATCACACAAGCCCATATTCGCAAAGCCGACTCATATTGAGATCTCCGCCCCCGCAACGGGCACCGAAGCGCTTGCCGTCGCCGCCTCCGCAAAACGGCTCGGACACGAGCTGACGGAGCTTTCCTCTACTCCATCCGAACACGGCGGCGAAGTTTACAGCTTCACCTTCACGCTTCACGGTGATTACCGCCCGTTCATTTTCTACATGAATATCTTCCACCCCCGATACACTTTGACGGGACTTTACAGCATGATATCATGACGGATAACTTCACATTCTTCCCCGTCAGCTCCGACGCGCTCTATGCCGCATCGGGGCTTCCGGCAACGGTTTACGACAGCATAGCTTCTACAAACTCGGCGCTCCTCGCCTCGATCCGCGAAGGCAACGTCTCCCCCCGAATATTTGCCGCACAGCGGCAGTCGGGCGGACGCGGCAGACTCGGACGAAGCTTCTCTTCACAATATGGCGGTGTTTATTTCAGCTTCAACCTGACCCTCTCCGTCACGGAAGCTTACAAGACCGCACTCGTCACACCTCTTGCCGGTGTTGCGGCAGCGACGGCTCTTCATACGCTCTACGGCATCGATGTGCGTCTCAAATGGGTCAATGACCTCATAGTTGGCACCAAAAAGCTCGGCGGAATTTTGTCCGAATCCCTCGTCATCGGTGACAGTATCCACATCGTCGTCGGCATCGGCATCAACGTCACAAACGGCGATCTGCCCGACGTTGCAACGTCGCTTTGTGATCACGTTAGTACGTCCTTTGACGCTAACGGGATCATCGCACGCACAGTCGGCGAATTTCACAAACGTTTACCGAAGATCGACAGTATTGCCGACGAATATCGCGCGCTTTTGTGCCACCTCGGTATGCCCGTGACGGTACATACCTTCGACGGCAGCGACGATTACGCCGCCGTTACTGTTGATGTCACCGACGACTGCCGCCTTATCGTTTCGGTTGGCGGCGAGCTCTGTCACCTTTCCTCGGGTGAAGTCTCGGTGCGATTTCAAAGAAAAAAATAAAACATCATAAAAATTCAAAATATACGGAGAAAACCATGGAAAACTACATCAGAACAGCTTACGAAAAGTGGCTCGCCTCCCCGATCGTTGATGAAGCAACGAAAGCAGAGCTTCTCCTCATCAAAGGCGATGAAAATGAACTCAAATCCCGTTTCGTTTCCTATCTCTCCTTCGGCACGGCAGGTCTGCGCGGAACAATGGCGGCAGGTACGAACAGAATGAACGTTTACACCGTCGCTCACGCAACGCAGGGCTTAGCCGAACTCATCATTGACTGCGGCGAATGCGAGCGCGGCGTCGCTATCGCACACGACAGCCGCATCAATGCCCGTCTTTTCGCGGAAACGGCGGCTTCCGTCCTCGTTGCAAACGGCATCCGCGTATACATCTTCGACGAGCTTCGCCCCACACCCACGCTTTCCTTTGCGATCCGCCACCACAACTGCATCGCAGGCATCAATATCACAGCATCTCACAATCCGAGCGAATATAACGGATATAAGGCATATTGGGAAGACGGCGCACAGCTTCCGCCCGACCATGCCGCTGCCGTTGCCGCATCCATGGAAAAGGTTGACATTTTCGAGGACGTTAAGCGCATGGACTACGCCGACGTCGTAAAGAGCCCTCTTTATAATGTTATCGGCAAAGAAACGGACGAAGCGTATCTGCGTTGCGTTATGGAGCAGGCAGTCAATCTTGACGCCGTCAAGGCTGTCGCCGATACACTCAAGATCGTTTACACGCCACTTTACGGCGCAGGCTACAAGCTCGTTCCCGAGGTCATCTCCCGTATGGGCCTTCATCACCTCACCCCCGTGGCAGAAGAGATGACACCCGACGGACGCTTCCCCGGCATCAAGAATCCGAACCCCGAATTTAAGGAAGCCTTCGTTCGCGGTCTTGCGCTTGCAAAAGAGATCGATTCCAACCTCATCATCGCCCCCGACCCCGACTGCGACCGCGTCGGTGTCATGATAAAGGATAAAAGCGGCGAGTTTATCAACATCAGCGGCAACCAGATGGGCGCGCTCCTGCTCGACTACATCATCACCGCTTACAACGAAGCCGGCACTATGCCCCCCGAACCCTACGCCGTTAAAACGATCGTTTCAACGGAAATGGTATCCAAAATCTGCGAAGAAAACGGTGTTGTGCTTCATAACGTACTTACTGGCTTCAAGTTTATTGGTGAGGTCATCAAAAAGAGTGAGCAGTCAGGTCACGGCAGCTTCCTGCTCGGATTTGAAGAAAGCTACGGCTACCTTAAAGGCACGTACGCACGCGACAAGGACGCCGTCGTTGCAACAATGCTCATCTGCGAGATGACCGCATTCTACGCGGCACGCGGCATGACGCTTGCTGACGCTCTTGACGGACTTTACGCACGTTACGGCTTCTACCGTGAGCACACGGAAAGCATCACAATGGGCGGACTTGACGGTGCTGACAAAATTGCCGCTATCATGAAAAAGCTCCGCGACGAATACCCGAACGAGATCTGCGGCAAGAAGCTCGTCTCCGTCCGCGATTACCTCGCAGGCACGATCACGGATCTTACATCGGGCGAGGTTTCCCCGACGGGACTTCCCTCCTCGAACGTGATGTATCTCATGCTTGAGGGCGGCGACGTTATCGTCGCAAGACCTTCGGGCACCGAACCAAAGATCAAGATCTATTATCTTGTCGGCGACGAGTCCCGCGAGGCCGCCGACGCGAAGATCGAAAAATATAAGACGGCTGTTTCCGAGCTTTGCGGCTTATGAGGCTCAACCCCGCCGAGCGGATCGACGTGCGCGGTGTCGGATTTGACAACGTAACGCTCACAGAAGCCGCGTCAATTTTATCGGAACACATAGAAAACGGCGGCACTCTTGCCGCCGTTTACACGCCTAACTCCGAGATCGTGGATGCCTGCATCCGCGACACGGACGGCGAGCTATACGGTATCATCAACTCCGCTGAGCTCATCGTGCCGGACGGGATCGGTGTCGTTAAAGCATCAAAGATACTCGGCACGCCCTTGAAGGAAAAAGTCGCGGGCATCGAACTCGGCTCGAAAATGCTCGACTACGCCGCCGAGCACGGCACACCCGTTTATTTTCTCGGAGGAAAGCCCGGCGTTGCCGAGACGGCACGGGATAAGCTGTGCGAAAAATTGCCCGCGCTCCGCGTCGTTGGCTGCTCCGACGGCTATTTTGACAAAACAGGAAGAGCTTCGGACGAAAGGATCGATGCGATCGCGTCATCGGGTGCCACGCTTCTTTTCGTATGCCTCGGCGCGCCGACTCAAGAAAAATGGATATATGATAATAAAGCCGCTCTCGCCAACGCCGGTGTCCGCGTTGCTATGGGGCTTGGCGGCTCGCTTGACGTATATTCGGGTACCGCAAAGCGCGCCCCGAAAATATTCATTTCGGCCGGACTTGAGTGGTTTTACAGACTTCTTTGCGAGCCGCGGCGCGTCGGCAGAATGATGGCGTTACCACGATTTTATTTCGGCATAAAAAAGTATGCTCGCCGTGAAAAACACAAAAACGGTTGATTTTTCCAAAAAGCATACAATGATTGTCGCTTTTGTGCTCCTTTTATTTGTAAGAAGCCCATAAAATAAAAAATATCTTCAAATTCCCCTTGTAATTTTTGCGGAATTAAGATAGAATATAAGATGGTCAAACATGAATCAAAATATTTATTTAATACATGGAGGATTCAAAATCATGTCAGTAAAAGTTGCTATTAACGGCTTCGGTCGCATCGGCCGTCTCGCTTTCCGTCAGATGTTCGGCGCTGAAGGTTATGAAATCGTTGCTATCAACGACCTCACCAAGCCCTCGATGCTCGCTCACCTTCTCAAGTATGACACCGCTCAGGGCGGTTACTGCGGCAAGATCGGTGAAAACACTCACACCGTATCCGCTGACGACGAAGCAGGCACCATCACCGTAGACGGACAGACTCTCAAGATCTACGCTGAAAAAGATGCTGTTAACCTTCCTTGGGGCGAACTCGGCGTTGACGTTGTTCTCGAATGCACCGGTTTCTACACCTCTAAGGCTAAGTCCCAGGCTCACATCGACGCAGGCGCTAAGAAGGTTGTTATCTCCGCTCCCGCCGGCAACGATCTGCCCACAATCGTTTACAGCGTAAACGAGAACACTCTCACAAAGGAAGACACCATCATCTCCGCTGCTTCCTGCACCACAAACTGCCTCGCTCCCATGGCTAAGGCTCTTAACGATCTCGCTCCCATCAAGTCCGGTATCATGTGTACAATCCACGCTTACACCGGTGACCAGATGATCCTCGACGGTCCTCACAGAAAGGGTGACCTCCGCCGTGCTCGTGCAGGCGCACAGTACATCGTTCCCAACTCTACCGGCGCTGCAAAGGCAATCGGTCTCGTTATCCCCGAGCTCAACGGCAAATTCATCGGTTCCGCTCAGAGAGTTCCTACCTGCACCGGTTCCACCACCATTCTCGTAGCTGTTGTTAAGGGTACCGACATCACCGTTGAGGGTATCAACGCTGCTATGAAGGCTGCTTCTTCCGCTTCCTTCGGTTACAACGAGGATCAGATCGTATCGAGCGACGTTATCGGTATCACCTACGGTTCTCTCTTCGATGCTACCCAGACCATGGTTGCAAAGATCGACGACGATACCTACCAGGTACAGGTTGTTTCTTGGTACGACAACGAGAACAGCTACACCAGCCAGATGGTTCGTACTATCAAGTACTTCGCAAGCATCTAATAGCTGTATAAAACAGTACACAAGCCGAGGCCGATTGACCTCTTCTTTTTGTTTTATGACAATATGTTTTTGTGTTACTTTCTGTGAGGCAGAAAGTAACATTATATGTCAACAAACAGTTTAAAATCAAACATATTGTCGATATTTTTCCCCGAGTAATGCAAAGATTTCTTCAATAATATTAATGTGCACAAATACACGGGACAAATGTTATCAAAAAGCCTTATTTATCGACAATATGTTTGATTTTAAACCATTTGTTGACATATAATGTTACTTTCTGCCTCAACAGAAAGTAGCACAAAAACATATTGTTATAAAACAAAAAGAAGTAGTAGAT
>JAZNDW010000014.1:0-12194 GCA_045588245.1 Eubacteriales bacterium | reverse complement strand
TTCGCCGCCGTCATTCGCCCGACGAAGAACGTCGCGACGGACAGCGCAAACCCGCCGACCGCGATCAGCACCGCAATGTCAACCGTCATTCCCGCTCAGCTCCTTCCGCCACCGTACCGCCGCCGCACGCAGCGGCTCCGGTACGTCCTCCGGCGAAATCTGCGAAAACAGCAGCCGCCATGCCCAGATTAATTCGATCATGTTGTCACACCTCTTCAGAACAGCTCCCGCGCCATATGTTCCGCGATCAGACGCGCACCCGCCGCATTGTGGTGTGTACCGTCGTCCGCCGGGAAATACTGCCCGCGGTTGAACTTGTTGATCCCCAGCCCATCATAATTGTCGATGAACGGCAGATGATATTCCGCACATACTTCCGCCGTCTTCGCCACAAAATCCGTGAGTTTGTGATCCTTGTAGGTGTACGTGTCCGAATCGTAATCAAACTCCCCGGAATCGTTGAACCAGAACCGGTACGTCTGTCCGCACACAAAAATCTTCAGGTGCGGATACGCCGTCAGCAGAGTTTCAATGCTGTACCGCAGAGAATACGCATAATCCCCGAAATCCTCGGCGTCGTCCAGCGTGTTTCCTCCCGTGAAGTCGTTCGTCCCGTACGCAATCGTCACAATGTCCACCTTGTCCCAGTCAATGCTTTTCAGCAGATCACGCGTTTCCGTGAAGTAGGACGGCATATCGGAAACCGACGACACGTCCACCGCGTCCTGCAGGGCGAAATTCCCGCCTGCAATGGCTTCCGCCAGACGGTACATCGAAAACGCATCGTATTCCGAACGGTAATGCGCCCCCATCCGGCATCCGCCGAACCCGAGATTATACACCGTCGCCCCCGTGATATCCGCGAGAGCCGTCGAAATGTCCTTCGGGGGACGTTTGTCCCCGAAAATGCTGTCCCCGAAGTTCGCAATCACCTTCCCGCAGAGCGGTCTCGTGCGTTCGCGCACCGTGTCCCACGGAAGCACGTCTTCGCGGACGGCATATCCGCCCGGAAAATACGTTTCCCATTCCGTGATATTTTCGCCGCTGATCGCCACATCTTCAAATGCAAGACCGTTGTTCGTCCATATGCGGATGTATGCCGTGCCAGTCTTCACAGTATTGAGAAAATTCGTGCTGACGGCTGTCGGCTTCACGGTGCCGTATCCGAGATATACGTCATTTTCGTCGTAGCACATAATCGCGACAATCGAATTGAAAATTCCCTCATAGGACGGCGACAGCATCACATACGCCCTTGCATACGGAAACGGAATTCGTTCCGGGGTATGCCGTTCCAGTGTCGCAGACCCCTCGAGCGTTACACCGTCGGTCAGATTGATCCGCTTCGGCAGCGACTCCGGCGGAAGCAGATTCGAAGACGGCGGAAGTTCTTCCGCGATAATTTCGTGTTTTTCACGCGCCGTCTCTGCTGTATCCCGCGCCGCCTTATCCACGATTTCGACATAATTCCCGTTTTTATCGACTAAAAAGCCTTTTTTGTTTTCTGCCATTTTCATACCTCCTGTTATTTGATCAACACGGCACCGTCGTCCTGCAGCGCAAGTTCCGCGCCGCCGACCAGCACAGCACCGTCATCCTGTACCGTAAATTCCACACCGGACACCGCGATGCTGCCGTCATCGTTGAGCATCAGCACGACTTCCTCCGCAGGCGCAGTCTGTACCGTCACCCACGCCGGTTTCCCGCCGACAATCATCAGCACCTTACCCTCGTCCGCGTCCGTGTATTCCGGCAGACCGCTGCCGCCCCCGCGCTCCATCACGACCTGCCGGGTCTCCCCGGAAGGGGTGCGGATTGTTGCAATTTTAAATCGCATTGTTTACCTCCTGTTGGGTGTAATTCGGGCTCTATTGTGGATTACTACACGACTTCCACGTACAGTCCCACCAGTTCCGACAGAGCATTATACACCGGATTTACCGTGTCTCTGGTGCATAGGTATACTACGCCGTCCTGCGTGTAATACTTGCCGGATTCCAGTACCATGTTGCCGTCATACGGGATGGGATCAAATTTCGTGCCATCGTGTGTATCGTCAATCCGTTCAAACAGTGATTCTGTACCATTTCCCGGAACGTAGTGTGACACAAAAATGTATCCCCCCTGTTTGGTCCTGTACAGATTGCCATCGTACACAAACTTATATCCCGCCTTATCAGCGGTCACGGACTGGTCGCAGAGATCTTTCCATGCTGGGTAAAATGTAATCACTTCAAGCGCGGATTTATCATCAAGAGACTGCACCGCCGTTTCCAGATTCGTCCGGATTTTTAACGCTTCACTTCGCTTCATGCCGCACCTCCGTTCACGATGATTTCAAGTGCTTCACTGTCGGAAAGTTCCGGGTCTTCTTCGACTCCCACGGGCGGCAGTTCGTACAGTTCCCATTCGAGGGATTCAGTTAATCTGTACCCGTACCCCTCCGGCGCGGTAGGACGGTTGCGGAGCATATCCAGGATTTCGTTGTACTGTTCGGGTGTGATTTCGGTTTTGTCCCGATAATATTTTCTGTTATGTTTAATTAACATTGTCACACCCCCGGAAAAGCACTTGTCGCTATAATGATAACGGTGTAAGTTACACCCGCGATATATTTTGCCGCCGCCGAACCCGCTTGTCTAAACTTAAAAGTATTGTCATCTACAATATCGTCTACGTATACAGAAGAAGTTGGCACACCGCCAACGGCATTATTGTTGGTAGTGTTGTACATATTGTAGGTATTTAAATTTTCCCCGTTACTACTCGATGTAAGTCGCAAGGGGATATCTGATTTTGCCCAATACTTGCCTACTGCGCCGTTGAACGTAGGGACAACATCTCCCAACGTCTCCGCCCAGCAAGCGGCAAACAAAATATCAGTTGTACCCAGATTATGAACCACATCGATACTCGAAGAATCTGTTTCCGGCGTTATCTTCGCCATATAGATACCGCTTGTCCCAACGGACGAACCGCCGCCCGAGCCGAACCCCGCAATCAGCGTACTCACCGCACCAGTCAGAGTAGTATCATTGCCGCCTGTCTTTGCGTTTGCGGAATCAATCAGCCCCTGCATTTTAGCTTTTACACTATCCGCAGTAGCCATTACGCATCACCTCCAACAAGTGCATCAATATCCGTAATATAAGAGCCGAGCGCGGTGTCAAGTTCCGATTTTAACGCCAGTTCTCCGTCATTGTATTTCGGTCGTTCGGTTGAGCCGCGCAACTGTACGGGACGAGTTGCATCACCTATACGCAAGTGTGATACGGAATCAACATTCCCGTATCCGAATATTTTCACATCACCGCTGTTGGTGAATCCGACATTTTGATTATCGGTCGGCAATACGATTTTCCCTATCAATGTACCGCCCGAAAGTTTCAGATATACCGTATCAAAATAGGTTTTCAGCACCGCCTTGATGTTGCCCCACAGCGTTTTCCGCTGTCCCTTTGCGGATGTATCGTAAAACGGTAATGTATCATCATCGGCGATTTCAGTTTCTGCCGTAAGTTCGTCAATCGTCCACCCGTCACCGCCTGTCGGAGCATCCTTTTCGATGATATTACCTTCCGCATCCGTGCCGATGTATTTATCGGGTGTCCATCCGGCTTTGTTGGCTTTGTCAGCAATCGCTTCCGATTGTTCGGTTAATTTCTGACCAACAATAGCGGCATCCGCGGCTTTGCCGGACTTTGTCAACGTATCGTCAATCTCCACAGACGGTCCTCCGCCCGACGGAAGATCCACCGCACGCCAGCTTGCGGGATATCCATCCCCGTCAACAGACTCCACGACGATGATCTGACCGACTGCCGCCGTGCCGGCGACCGTCACAAGGTTGACTTCTTCGTCCGTGATCTCAATCTCCGCCGCCCCGATGTCCTCCGCTGTCAGCGGAACGTTGCCGGTTTCATCCGGTACGACACCCGCGACGGAGGTCACGGTGCCGCTGCCGCCGCCCGTGCCGTTCTGCTCGATGTCCTCAAGCCGCGCCAGTATCTGCTCCGTCACGGACGCAGGCATTTCGGGGAACGGCTCTCCGGCGAGTGTACCGGTGGGATATACCCTCAAATTTTCCACACAGGTCGTGATCCGCTCGCGCACCTCACCGTTCCGGTACTCATTCCCATGCAGGTACACCTTCCATACACCCGCACCCAAGTTAAGGTGATCCTCCTTCCGGATGCAGTCGTCCGTCAGGCGGATGTCGTAGACTGTGCCATTTTTCGAAAAGTGCGCCCATTTTTCGAGTCCGTCCCAGTCATCGGTCTGGAACGTGAATTTCATCTCAAGGTAATCAATCGTGTCCGCGACAACGTGTTCGTTAATGAGCTTGAGATGCTGGCGGATTATTTCTCCGTAAAGCATCAGGTTCCCTCCTCTCCGTCGTCAATCTTGAGTTCAACAAGTCCGTCCAGCGCATCCATATCGGCAAGCGTCAGGCGGATGTTGTCCCGTTCGGTAAGCACGAGCGGCTTTACATTAAGCTCCACTTCCACGTCGAGAAGTTCCTGAAGTTCTCGGTTGAAATCAACGCCCGTGCCGTCTTTATATTTCAGCTTGTCGCCGTCTTTTTCACAGTGCCGCTCGATCAGCTCCCGCCGCCCGTCGTTGTAGATCGCAAGCTCGGCGTTGACGGCATTGATGAGCTTTGTCGCACGGTAAAGCTGTGCGACGGAGAATTCGTGCCGCGTCAGCTTCTGCAGCACCGGCGCAGCCTTTACAATATTGCGTAATGTCATTTTGCACCTCCGCTCGTTTTTAATAGTTGTCGTCATACTCGGCGAGCACAACATAATCGTACTCGTAACCGAATTTATCGTCGGCGTTTCGTCCGACAGGGTAGTAAAATCTCAGTTCACCTTCTGTAACGCGCAGATACGTATTGTCGTAAAAACCGTGCCGACGCGCCCAAATGCTGTAAAGTTCGGATGTGTTCCAGGCGATGTTCCATTCGTTTTTATCGTTCGGAACCATCCTCTGATTGACCATGTCAATCACAAAACCTTTGGAGTCATCTGCAATGTCATACCCCGGGCGTCCGAACCGGACATAGGTGCCGTAGATATCCACAAGCTGCGCCCATCCGTTGTCATCCGTCACGCCGACTTTGACGTAAGCCGTATTGTTTGTGTCCGACAGCTCCGACGAAATCATGGGATAGTCTCCGTCATCCGTGTTTAAAAGCACCTGCTTCGCATAAAGGGTAGAGGTATCAATACGGTCGGCGGATATTTTTCCCGTCGTGATGTTCGCCCCGTTGATGACCGTCGAACCCGGCTCGGACAGGCTTTTGAACGTCACATACCCTTCGAACGTAATGTCCGTCGCCGAGAGGATCGCACTGCCGTTCATCAGCGTCAGGCTTGCGCCTTCGTCCGAGACCGTTGTTTCGACCGCACGGACCGCACGGACCTTGAAAGAGTCGTTGCCGCTGAAATAGGCGTTGTCTTTTATGTATTTAAAACAGATAAAATGTTCCCCGGCGGGGATTTTCATGAAAATTTCCTTCACTGCGGTGCTCGACTCTTCGTAAAGTGCCCGAAACACTCCTACGGAGTCGACGCTGATATCATACTTCAATTCACAGTCAAGTTGACTGATGATCCCGTAGTCATTCCATTCCTCGGCACTGTACACGTACTGTAGAGCGATCAGCGTTTCGGCCGCAAAATTGAAATCAATAAACCCGATGCTGTACGAATTATTTACCCTTGCATTCTGCGAAGTGTACCACGAGCCATCCCAGCGAAACCCGAATCCGTACCCTTCGTCTTCTCCCGGGAGAGATTCCCAATCCTCATAATAACTTCCGACAACTTCGCTCGTCGCAGTCCGCTCCGTGACCCCTTTTGACGTGCTGAGAGTCAGCGACGCACCCTGACTGTTTATGCTTCGCGTGATGAGAGCCGAGACTTCTGTTGTTTTCGCGTATCCGTCAAGCATATTCACCGTTACAAACTCACCTTTGAGAATGTCAGCGATTTCTCCGCTGTTGTCGGTGATGTACTTTTCGATCCGGCTGTCAATGTTGGACGTGACTTCATACGCGCCCGCCGCGATGTCGTTCATGTTCGCGGTCATCGTGATTTTTGCCGGAAGTGTGACACCTCCGTAAATCTCGACGTTGAACGAAAATTCGTTGATATCTCCGATTGCCGTTCCCGTGGACACCGTTAGTTTGATCGTGCCCGCCGGACTCTGCGACACGGTGATACCCGTCACGCCCGCAGGAGTCGACACTCTGAACTGCCCCGCCGCAGGTGTACCCGTGACCGCCGTCATTTTTGTCGTACCGCTGTATACGCTCACAACGCAGGAGTATGTACGCGCCGTTTTCGGGAGCCGTTTTTCTGTGACAGGAACCTCGATGTACTCGTTCGACAGCACCATCGTGTATCCGCTGGCACCGTCCGCACCTTCCTTGCCTTCACGCAGCTTCGCAAGCGTCATCTGATCGGAGTATGTTTTCCCGTCCTTGTCCGTGCCGACGACCTTGTACGTCGCGGAACTGTCCGCGATGTCCGCCGGATACACCGTCAGCGTTTTTGCGGTTTTGCCCGACAGGAGCGTGCCGTCTTTGTACCACGCAAACGTGAGATCCCCATCCGTGTTTGCGGTCAGCGTGATCGAGGACGGCGAATATCCGTCCGAACCCTCCGCCTGCACAAACATCTGCGATGTCGCGGTCAGCGTGATGTTGTTGCCGTACTCCCGTACAGTCACAAACGTACCGGAGAGCGATTCCGTCAGTTTGGCGATGCCTTCCTCGCCGTTGATGTAGGCTTCGACAGCAACGTTGAGTTCTGTTTCCGTGACAAATCCGGTAAGCGCATCCTGGGTGACGAATTCGCCGGATAATGCCCCTTTGACAGCAGCGATTCCCTCGGCAGAATTAATATAGGACTCGAATTCCATTTTCGCGTCGGCTTTTCTCAGAAAGATCTGCTGCATGTCCGAATAATCCGAAGTGATTGTTTGGCTGTACTCCCCTACTTCAAGGTATACCGCGGTACAGTTAAACGGATTGTAACGTTTTCCGACAATTCTCTGGCTGCCTGTAAGACGGAGCGGTGCAAAGTTCAGTTCGACATCATCGCCGACAGACACCTTGTCCGGATCCGAAATGGTAATATCATAGGATACGGTTCCGCTTCGCGGATCTGTATTTACTGCGATATCGCTGACATGGATCTCCTCCGACGGCAGTTCTTTCGTCCGCCGCGTCGCTGTGATCGTCTGTGAGGTTCTGCGGTATGAGCCGGAAGCAAGTTTTGTAACAGAGTTGATATAGTGTACCTTCCCTGTGCTGTCTTTGTACACCGGATAATTTTTGTAATTGTTGTATATCACTTCCCCTGTCAGTGTTGCTGACAGATAATCGGAGCACACAATTTCACCGGTATCCGGATTGACAGTATATGTTTTATATAGATTTCCATAAACACGTCCTGTCGCGGTATGTGTTGTGAGCGTGTTGGAACCGAGTACTGCGATATATGCGGCACCTGTTCCACGTCGGTTGACAATCCGGATTTGATGACCGTGATATTCGATCTCACCGCCGCACAGCGCCGCGATTTCCAGCAGCACCGAACGCCGGTTTCCTCCGCTGACGTTTACGGCGATCTCTCCGTCGTATTCTGCGGTCGCTGTGATTCCGGTTCCGTCAAGTAGGCGTGCAAGCGCATCGTTCGCGGTACCAACAAAAGCGAACTCCTCTTCAATCGCGTAATCGACGAGCGTAATGGACTCCTGTTCGCAAGATATCGAAAGCGAAAACTCTCCTCCGGATATACCGCTTTGTATCTGCATCGCCCGGTAATACTGCCCGTCGAATTCGAGCAGTGTTTCGGGGGTGACAACCGGCAGACGGGCGACTTTCGAAGCAAAATACAGCGTAAGCGTCCCGTCAAGCCGTTCGGCCAGCTCAGCGTCGATCACTTCGGTGATCGTTGCGCTGAGTACTCCTCCGGAGTCATATAGATAGATCGGTTTCTGCAATTCTCTCCCCTCATTTCTTTATGCCGCTGCTTCGCATCGTGATTCTTGCGTCCGAATACTGTATACGCGACACCTTTCGTGCGATCACCTCGCCGTCCAGCTCGGTCACAACTGTAATCTCTACAGGAACGTTCGTGTTTCTTCCGATCGTCCCCGCCTGCGCCGCCATCCGGTCGATCTGCGCCATGCTGTCACGGTACTGCGTTGCTGGATCGGTACCTCCCGTGTTTCCGCGGAATTTTCCGATCTCTGCCTGCGCGGAACGGAACTTGTCAGCGATCTCAGGTGCGATCTCGAATTCCGTTGACAGATTCCGGATTGCCGCCGCAACATCGGTCTCGGAGTCATCCAAACCGAGCGCAAGCCCTTCACCGAAAAACTTACCGATTTGCCGTGCTTTACGCGACGGAGAATGCTCGTCGAGCTCTGTCTTCAGCTTGTCCAGAGATAACTTTCCAAGCATCGCTGCCGATGAAGCCGCGTGTGGTCCTGTTTCTTCGATGCCTTTTGCAAATCCGGTTGCGAAATTTTTCCCGACTTCAAAAGTATTGGCTTTTTCGAGGCCCTTCATTGCCGCTTCAGCGAGTTTTTCGGCAGAAATCAATGCCGCTCCTGCTCCTTCCGCGAGAGCTTTTGCGTATTCGGACGCCGCTTTTTCGCCGGACGTACGGGCTTTTTCAGCTGCTTTATCCAACGTGTCCATATAGGCATTGTACGCATCCTGCGTTGCGGACAACTCGCTGTTAGTATTTTTTAGTTCTTCCTGAATCTTTAACTGTGACTCTCTGAGCTTGTCCAGTTCAGCTTTTGCCTGCATCTCGGCTTCGACCAAATCCCGAATTTCGGGATTTGTCCATTTCAAGGCCTGTTCGATGGCATTGTACCCTTCCGTTTCTTTTTGCAGCTGTTCGTACAACGCACGGTGCTTTTCCTCAGCTTCTTGTATTTTGGCACTCGTAATGTCCATCTGTACTTGCATGGCAACCTGCGAACCTGTAAGTTCGTTCAGATAGTTTTCGAATGCCTGGATCTTTGCGGTCTGTTCCGTTTCCTCCGCAAACTTCTGCATCGCGTCCCGCGTCAGGTTGATTTTTTCGGTCACCCCGTCGTAAGTCAGCCCAAGCCCCGGAAGAAGCTCGTTCAGCCGGTCAACAACCCCCTGAATGACGATTTCGTCAGCAGGGGTCTTGTTCACTTCATCGGAAAGCGCGATGACCTTCTCGATGAGTTTCTCGACCTCCTGCCTGTTGCTGCTGATCGCGCCTATCTCTTCTTCATATGCCTGCTTGCTCTTCCCGTATGCCTCAACTAAGTTGTTGTTCTTGTCTATGACCTGCTGAGCCGCGTCGGAGACCGCCGTCACATTCGTGATGTACGTCGTCACCCCTGCCGCAAGCCCCGTCAGAGCCGTCACGCCGATCGCCGCAATGCCGCCCGCAGAACCGAATACCTTCAAGGCACCCGATACCAACTTGATTCCCGCAGCCGCCGTCGTAAGTCCCGTCAGCCCGCCGAGCGCACCGCCGATCCCGGCAAGCGTCGATGCAAGTGCCGGTCCTTCGTCTGCCTCCTGCGATAATGCCTGCGTCAGATCTGTCAGACCGTCAATCGCCGGCTTCAGCGTCGTGAGATAATCGTCCCCGACCGCAATCAGCAGATTGTCGAACGAATTCTTCAGAATCTGTACCTTGCTTTCAGTCGTCTCAAAGCGTTTCGCCGCTTCGTCCGTCAGCGCGGTGTTTTCTCGCCATGCATCATTAGCAATGTTCAGTGCCTTAGTAAGAATCCCTCCGGATGCTGACAGCGCCAGCACTGCATTGGAAAGCCGAATTTCGGTCAATCCCATTTCCTGCAGGGTTTCGACCGCATTTCCTCCGGTTTCGTCGATGTTACCCAAACCCGTGATGAATTGGTCAAGTGCAACGACAGCATCCTGTCCCCATGCCTTCTTGAATTCATCGGCACTCTGCCCAGATATTTCCGCGTATTTGTTGAGGTTCTTGACCGTGTCGATGTATCTGCCGAGTTCCGTCGAGGTCAGCCCCAGTTCGTCCGCAATCGCCTTGAATCCCTTGCTGTTGTTGGACTGGATCAGTTCCAGATCACGCAAAGAATATCCGGTGCGTTCGATTGCGCCGGCCGCCGTATCGTAAGTTACAACACTCGTTTCGATTTCCTTCAGGAGTTTGGAGATCGCCGAGCCGCCCGCTTCTGCTTCGATACCGACAGAGGAAAGCGCGGTTGCCATCGCAAATATCTGTGCTTCCGTCAGCCCGACAACTTCACCGGTTGCCGCGATCCGCGTTGCCATATTGACAATGTCCGCTTCCGTCGTCGCAAAGTTGTTGCCGAGCGCAACAACCGTGGAACCGAGACGTCCGTAGTCACCTTCCGACGTTCCGGCAATATTTGCGATTTTCGCCAGAGCTTCTGCGGCATCTTCCGCCGTGAGATTCGTCGCGGTGCCGAGCTTCACCATCGTTTCCGTGAAGTCCAACAGCGCATCATTGGAAATACCAAGCTGTCCGGCAAGTTCCGCAACCCCCGCAATTTCCGTCGTAGATACCGGAATTTCTTCCGCCATCTGCCGGATATCTGCCGCAAGCTGTGTTTCTTTCTCCAGCGTCATGTCAACGGTCTTGAATACCCCGGTCATCGCCGATTCAAATTCCATCGACTTGTCAATGCACGCCTGCATGGCATCCATAACCTTGTCAAACGCCTGATCCACGCCCGCCGCCGTCACAACGGATGCAACCGCGTCCATGTTCTCTTCCGCTTTGCTTCGAAAATCGCCGAACGCATCCCCGGTCTCCCGGATCTTGTCTTCCGATTCTTTAAATTCCGGTACCAGTGTTCCGCTCAGCATGCCGGAGGTCTCCTGCATCGCGGCCTTGGTCTTCAGCAGCTCCGATTTTGCATCGTTCAGCTTGATTTTCCAGTCGGAAACCCCGCGCTGTGCCGCGTCATACTTTGCGTCATTGTCCGCGAGAGCCTTTTCAAGCTTCTCATCTTCTTCCTTCAGGTTCTTGTAGGCGTCCGAAGCCTTCTGCCCGGCTTCCGCGAGCTTCGCCATCTCCTCGGCGTTCCGCTGGAGCTTGTCCCGCAGTTCAACGCCCTTGTTCGCGTATTTCTCGGCGGCATCCTGCGCGTTTCCAAGTGCTTCTTCAATCTTCCCGACCTTCTCCGCCTGTTTGCCGTACAGGTCGGTCAGTGTCTTCAGCTTGTCCTGAAGGGCTTCCGCTGAGTCTTCCTGCCCCCGATACTGTTCGTTCAGAAGTTTCAGTGCCGAATTGGCTTCCTTGATTTCCCGATTAATGTTCTGAACCGCCTTCCGGTACTCGTTTTCCCCCTGTACCGCGAAGACGGTCGTCACGTTTCGTGTAGCCACTTATTCCTCCTCTCTCCGGTAACGGCCGTTAAACATCTCAAACACCAGCCCGATCCGGCACCGTCTGGCGTCCACCACGGACATCCCGCAGAGCGAAGCCATAATCAGAAAATCCGACAGCCTCAGTCCAACACCGTTTTTTTTTCATATTCCAGTAAACCTAAGTCCACCGGCTCGTCCGAAACCTTCGCGTTCTCCACCCGAAGCCCCGCAAGAACCGCTTCGTTTACTAAGGTCTTCACCTTTACGATGGAGTCTGGCAGCATACACCGCCGTACATCCTCTTCCGTCAGTATCTCCGCCGCGTCATAGCCCATATATCTCCGGCAAAGCTCGCCCTCTCTGGCCAAAATCAAAAGACAGCCGACCGCCACTTCGTAAGCATCCCGCGTACCGGGACGGAGTTTTTCGAGAAAATCCGCCCCATACGCGTTCTGAATGTCGAAATATGCGTCGGCTGTATATACAAGCCAGTATTCGCGTCCGCCAAGCCTGCATTTACAGCCGCCCGTCATAGTTCACGCCCCCTTACGCCGTAATGCCGAGCTGTTCCTTGACCCATGCAAGAGCCTCGTTCGCCGTGGCAAAGATCTCTTCGATCTTCCATTCCTGCGCCGTGGTCTTCGTCGCATAGGCAATCAGCTTGGTCTGTTCGCCGTTGAAGGTGACGTTTTCTGCCTTCGTGTCATACGTCATGCCGGACAGCGACGCCTCCACACGGGGATAGAACACACCTTCATAGTATTTCGTAGCGTTGTCCTGCAGGACACGGTAGAACGCAAATCCGCCC
>JAZNDW010000013.1:0-8314 GCA_045588245.1 Eubacteriales bacterium | reverse complement strand
TTTGCCACCGTCGCCTACGCCGCCGTTGCGGTCGTTTCCGCAGCCACCGCCGTCACCGTAGCGAAAAAGCGGAGAAAATAAGCCATATCCGCCAAAATAGGGGGAGGCTCACGCCTCCCCACGGCCTCGTGAAAGGAGACTACAAATGAAACGCAAACGCACCATGTCAGTTGTGCTTGCCGTTATCATGATCCTCTACACCGCGGTCATACCTACATATGCGGAGAGCGAGATCCAATACACGGAAGCCGACCTTCACGAAATGATAACCTACGCCGACGCTGTCGCCGCAGGTCACGTAAACCGTCTTAACGACGAAGAAGATATGAACACCCTCATCTTCGCTAACTAGGATAATACCAAAACGATGTATTATTATGGCGAAGATATCAAGTACACGGACGAAAACGGCATCGTCCGCGACAAAACGAACGAGCTAACGTATTCGGGCGGCGTTTATGTCAACGAAGACAATAACATCAACGTCGCTATCCCGACAAGCCTTTCCTCGGGCGTAACGCTCACGTACGAGGACATCGAGATCACGATGACGCCCGAATTTGTCGGTGCAGGCTCGCTCTCAAGCAACGCGCCCACCGCAACGCTCACCTCAACACCGCGAGGACAGGCGGATTCGGTAACGTATAACGCCGTGTTTGGCTCGGAAATCTCGGTACGCTACACGCCGATGTACTCCGGTATCAAAGAGGATATCATCCTCTCGTCGTACACGGGCACGTATAGCTTCGATTTCACCATCGACACGAACGGACTTCTGATGCTGCCCGATACGGCGCTTGAAGAAGCGGAAGAAGAGACCGAGCTTGACGATAGCCTCAACGCAGACGATACGGCAACGCTCGTAACCCCGCCGAACTGGTATTTCGCTACACGTGAAGACCCCACCACACCTGTTGCGTGGCTGTCCGAGATCTACATCTACGACAGCGCGGGCAACACCGCCCTCGGCAGCGTCACCGTCGAGCAGCTCTCGCAGACCGAGTACGCACTTACCGTCAACGCGGATAAGTCGTTCCTCGAAGCAGAATCGACCGTGTATCCCGTTACGGTGAATCCGACGATTGAGATGGGGACATCTGATTGCACCATTGATGATGCGATGCTGTCTTCTGTCAATGCGACAACAAATTATGGAGCAGAAACGAGCATATCGCTCGGAGGTATTAATAAAGGCTATATTGCTATGCGTTTTCTCGGCTTATTCAGTAACACAACGCTGAATGCGTTAAATGTGAGTCAGATAACGAACGCAGAGCTTCACTTCACTTGCGGATCAAGAAGCGGAACAACATTGGTTTATGCTGCACAGTATGATCCGGAGCGCACCTCATCTGCGTGGTGGACAGAATCGGGAATAACGTATGCGGCAAACGGAGTAAGTTATACGATTCCTCAGCATTTGAAGACGATTAATTCTACAGGTAATCAATCCATAACAGTTACGGATATCGTAAAAGGTTGGAAAACAGATTCAAATCTACTTGTAAAAGGGTTACTGTTGCGTTTGGACAACAACACAACTTCAAACTATTTGAGTATTTATTCAAGTGATATGTACGAAGCTTCGATTTGCCCGTATTTGACGATTGAGTATATAAACTACGCTTACTATTGCCAAAATAATCCATCACTATCTTCACCAAGTTTTTCAACAAACAATCTAGATATTTTGTTTTACAAAACAAACTCAGGAGTATCTAATAAGTCTTGGCTAGAAAAAATAAATGATGCTGGGTGTGTTATTTGTTCCATGGCTATGATATTAAGAACTCTAGAAGCAACGACAACCACTGCCAAATACGACGTAAGGACAAACACCTCATATGTGTTACAAGCAGATCCATTTACTGCAACGTTAGCCAACACTTCTTTCCCGTCGATAACATATTCATCCACGGACGGTATATATATAGCTAACACAACTCAGAATCCAGTCCTCACATATTATGCAAGAATAGCTACAGCGTTTGGTAGGAGCGTCACTATATACAACTTAAGCGGGACGGATGAAGATAAAGCGAATGATATCGCTTATTTTCTGTCGTTGAATCCTGAAGGCGTAGCAGTAACATTTAGAGATTCTGATAATAATGCACATACTATTGTGTTTACAAACACGACATACGAACTTCCTACTACATATACTCCCCCTGCTGATAGTTCAAGAAGCGGTTTATATAGCGAGGAATTCATTGAATCTTCTGTTGTAACTTCAGAATCCATTGCCAACTGGGAAAACGCTATGATTAATAAAACTATTTCTGTTAGAGGGGCTACATTTGATAATCTGTTTACAGTATCTGACCCCGTGTCAACAAGTAACTATTCCGGTAATCAGGTTTTATTTGGTGACTCATACACAGCATCTGAATATAAATTTGCTGATGCCGAAAAAATAATTATCATTAATTAACAAGTTAATAGGGGGATTTATGCGCAGAGTATTATTTGTTTTAATAGTATTGATCAGCTCTTTGATTTGCTGTGGTGGCTGTTCTGTTGTTGATGATCATATTGACAATGACACCGATATAACTGTCGAGGAGGAGGATACGCCGAAACTGAATGGAACGGAAACTGCCAATAAAGTTACTGATACGTCAGAGACACAGGATCTCTCAGATGATAATCAATACGCGACGTTGGACGACACTTCTGCCGAAAAGATGTATTTTGAAGCAAAAGGAATGCTGTCACTTTTGGTAAGCGGAGGCGTTGATTGTGACTACAACGACGGTGTGGAAATCGACGGAGTGACGTACTATCGTGTAACTGAGGAAAGGTACTCAGATTACGAAATCTTTCTTTCTCTTCTCAAAATGTATTTCACCGATCATTGCATTGACGAGTTGCTTTCAGAGACTGTAAGATTCGTCGAACATGAGGGAAAGACCTATACAGACGGCGGGGTGTTAAGCTCAAATATTTACGTTGGAGACGATAAGTATCTCAGTTTTTCCATGGATGAAGATCAGGCAGAAATACATATTTCAACAGAAGTGTTGGATGATGAACTTTCACCTTCCGGAAGTGTTGAACATACTTTCAGTTTGATTCGTGAGGATGGATACTTAAAATTTGATGCTTTCTTTTTGACAAATTACGAAACTTAGCGAGCGAAGTGGTTCGGATTAACAAGGAGGTACTTATGAAAAAACTTGCATTAACACTTGTGATTTTTTTGATTCTGTCTTTGTGTGCGTGTGCCTCCGATGATGCGACATTAGATGATGTGACAAAAGATACCTTTGATTTCACGGATGTTATAGAGAATGAAACGTCAACGGATACACTTGACGGGGAAACCGAAACTGCGGAGGATAGCTGTTATCAGATTCCATTGCCCGATGAATATTCCGACCCTGGCACCTCGTGCGATTATTCGAAATTTTTTGTAAAAAAGCCGGGAGGCGAAAAATTTGATGTTGACGATGATGTGTCGCTGATAAACGCTATCAACTATCTTATCAGACACGCGGATGACGATTTCGATGAAATCGAAATTGTTGTTTATTTTAACAGTCAGGGATGCGAAGAGCTGTTGGATATAATAGATTATTCAAATAAAGAGCCCGTTTACAATGTTGATTATGCAAGCGGAGGGAAGGACTTTTTGTTACATATCAAATACGAAAAGATCGACATTGAAGCACTGAAAGCACTCGCACTCGAAGATGAAGTTATGTCCATTTCTATTGAAATGATGGAGTCAACTTTGCCGTACTGATGCTAAGATTTGGGGAGTCATTCGCCACCGTTGCGGTAGGCAAGAAGAGAAGAAGATAAATCAAATCAACCAAACAAAAAAAGCGCGAACTGTGTTCGCGCTTTTTTGCATATTAAAAATCCATTATTCTGTAGTACGCTTCTTTCGCCTCGCCGTCGTCAGTGAAAAGCAGCGCCGAGTCACGGCGGTTTTTAACGGGAAAACCGTTAAGCCATGACGTACCGTCTGTGACGCCCCAAAGCGTCACGCATTCGATCACGTCGTGGTATTCGCGGAAAATTTTGAAAATGTCGCCGTAATACTTGGCGTGTGCCTCGATCTTTTCAGGTGTTTCCCAAACCGTGCCCTCAGGTTCATTCCATAGATGCATCGAAACGTCAAGCTCCGTTACGTGTATCTTGCATCCCGTAGCAGCGTAAAGCTCGATCGTTTCCTTGACGGTGTCAAGATCGGGATTGTTCGTGCGCCAATGCGACTGCATACCGATCGCGTCGACGAGAGTGCCGTTGCGGTTAATGCTTTTTATAACCTCAAGAATGCGTGCGCGCTTTTCGGGTACGCATTCGTTATAGTCATTGTAAACGAGCTCGGTGCCGTCGGGCAAAATCGATTTGGCAAGCGCGAATGCGTCGTATAGATAATCCTCACCGAGAATGGGCAGGTACGGCGTGTGGCGACGGAGCACACCGCCTTCCGCGTGATCGTTGACGGCTTCGTTCACAACGTCCCACGCGTAGATGACGTCGGAATATCGGTCGCCAACGGTTTTTATGTGATCTGTGAGCGTTTCTGTAAGGCTTTCGCGCGTTGCGGACTCAAAAAACCACGGCGGCGTCTGCCCGTGCCACACGAAGGTGTGTCCGCGCATCGGAATCGAATGTTTGCGTGCAAAATCCGCAACGGTATCGGCGGGGGCAAATCGGTAGTTGCCGCGCTCGGGATGGACGACGGAGGGCTTCATCTCGTTTTCACATGTAAGTGAGTTATAGTGCTTCGCTATCAGCTCACCGTATTTTGCTAAAGAATACGGATTAACGGCGGCGCCGACGCGGAAAAAGTCACGGTATTTTTCGGATATGGACAAAATTTCGCTCATGATGTGCTCCTTTGATAATAGTATTCTACAATATAAAGTATAGTGAATGTTATACTGATTTTCACGACACGGAGCAAGTAATAACAGACAAATTATGTCCTTTTACCGCTACAACGCACACCAAATTTTCGATATTCTGTGAAGCGCCCGTACCAAATATTAATAATATGCAAATTCATAGATAACTAACATCGGAAATTCTTGACAAAGCGGCTATTTATATCGTATCATTGTATTATTCTAATAATACAACACGAGGAAAAACCATTGCTACAGCTAAAAAATATAACAAAGGATTACGGTGTCGGCGATTCGACGGTTCGTGCGTTGAACGGTATCAGCATCGAGTTCCGCAAAAGCGAATTTGTCGCCGTCCTCGGCCATTCGGGCTGCGGAAAAACGACGATGCTCAATATCATCGGCGGACTTGACCGCTATACGTCGGGCGATCTTATCATCAACGGTAAACACACCGACGATTTTGACGATGCCGACTGGGATACGTACCGCAATCATTCAATAGGCTTCGTTTTCCAGACGTATAATCTCATACCGCACCAGACCGTGCTCTCGAACGTCGAGCTTGCACTTACGCTTTCGGGCGTTTCAAAAGCGGAACGCCGTCGCCGCGCAACGGAAGCTCTTGAAAAGGTGGGACTTTCCGATCAGCTTCATAAAAAGCCGAATCAAATGTCGGGAGGACAGATGCAGCGCGTCGCGATCGCACGCGCGCTCGTGAACGATCCGGAGATCCTTCTGGCGGATGAGCCGACGGGAGCGCTCGATTCCGAAACGAGCGTACAGATCATGGATATCTTAAAAGAAATATCCAAGGACAGACTCATCATCATGGTTACGCACAACCCCGAGCTTGCAGAAACGTATGCAACGCGAATCGTACGCCTGATGGACGGCGAGATCACCGATGACACATCACCTTATGTGTCGGCGGATAAAGCCGAATCTGAAACCGAAGCGGCTCCCAAACCGAAGCGCAAAAAGAAAGAAAAATACGATAAGCACACGTCCATGAGCTTCATGACAGCGCTTTCGCTTTCGAAAAACAACCTTATGACGAAAAAGGCGCGAACGCTTCTGACGTCGTTTGCGGGTTCTATCGGTATTATAGGCATCGCACTGATCCTTGCGCTTTCAAACGGTATTCAAACCTATATCAATCAAGTTCAGGAAGACACGCTCTCGTCGTATCCGATCACGCTTCAGGCGGAATCCGTCGATATCGGCAGTATGTTTCAAGCTATGAACAACACCGACGAAGACGGAGAAGAGGGTGGTGGACACTCTCGGACAGAGGAAGAACTCGCAACGTACGTTTACACGAACACAGCGATGTACGACCTGATGAACTCAATGAAAGATATCGAAACGACGAAAAACAATCTTTCCGCTTTCCGCGATTATTTAATGAAAGAAGATGCGGACGGAAAAACACCGCTTTCGGATTACGCAAGCTCGATCAGATACAGCTATAGCGTGCCGCTTGATATCTACGTTGAAAACAAAAACGGCGACATCGTAAAGGCAGACGCCGTAACGATGATAAAAGATATGATGTCGAATGTTGCAGGTTCTGATTCAAATTCAACATCCGAGCTTTTCGGCTCAAACTCCATGGCGCTTTCGATGTATTCGGGACTCACAGTGTGGCAGGAAATGCTCCCTGCGGGTGACGGAGAAGAAACTTTCACGGAGAACGGAGAAAAAATACTCGTTTCGGAGCTTCTCACGAAGCAGTATGACGTTCTCTGGGGCGATTGGCCGACGGAATATAACGAAGTTGTGCTCATTGTCGGACACAACAACGAGATCAACGACCTTGTGCTTTATTCACTCGGTCTTGTCACGTCAGAGGAAATGTCCGATGCGTTCCTTGCCATGAACAAGGGCGAGGAGATCACAAACGATAACGGCCCCTGGACATTTGAGGAGATCGCAGCAAGAACGATGAAAGTCGTTCTTCCGTCTGACCTCTATAAGAAGGACCCGACAACAGGTACGTATATCGATCTGTCCGCGACTGAACTCGGCGTAAAGACCGTTTTCGGCAACAGCACCGAAATCAAGATCTCAGCGATCGTCAGAGTTAATGAGGACGCGCTTTCCACAGCGATGGCCACGGGCATCGGATACACGACGGCACTGACCGAATACCTCATTGACGAAACCGCAGAGCGCGAGATCGTCAAAGAGCAGCTTGCAAATCCCGACGTTGACGTTATCACGGGACTTGTATTCCCTGATGAAGATGCCGCAGAACCTACGGACGAAGAGATTGCAGAAGCCGTAACGGAATATCTGACCGCGGCAACACTTGCCGAGAAAGCGGTAATTTATACAGCTTTGATGTCGATCCCCTCAGAGGAGTACATCTCTGCTCAGGTTGATGCACAGCTTGCAGGCCTTGACCGTGCAACCATTGAAATGATGGTAAAGGCTGAGTATCCCGAATACGAATCCATGCTCGCAGACATCCCCGATGAAACGCTCTTCGGGTATGTGCGTGATATGATGATTGCAAAAGCGATGGAAGAATACGCGGCAATGATCGAAACGACGCTCGGCGCAATGTCGGCAGAACAGCTCGCCGCCATGCTCGACGCAATGGAGCTCACCGCGGAAAATAATCTTTATATCTATGAAAACCATATTCCGTCGAACGTGTCCGAATCGACATACGATGAAAATCTTGATCTGCTCGGCGTTGTAGATAAAAATTCGCCCTCGGCTATATACATCTATGCTTCGACATTCGCCGATAAGGACGAAATAGCGAACATTATCACAGCGTACAACGATAACGTTGCAGAAGAAGATCAGATCACGTATACGGACTACGTAGCACTCCTTATGTCCTCGATCACAACGATATTGAACGCGATCACGTACGTGCTTATCGCATTTGTTGCCATCTCGCTCGTCGTATCCTCTATAATGATCGGAATTATCACTTATATCTCGGTTCTCGAACGCACGAAGGAGATCGGTATCCTCCGTTCGATCGGCGCATCGAAGCGCGACATCAGCCGCGTTTTCAACGCAGAAACGCTCATCGTCGGCTTTGCATCGGGTGCGATCGGTATCGGTATGACGTTATTCTTATGTATCCCGATCAACTTTATCGTCCAGTCACTGACGGACATCAACAACCTGCGCGCTATTTTGCCGTGGCAGGGCGGTGTTGCGCTCGTCGTCATTTCAATGCTGCTGACACTGACGGCAGGAGTTATACCTGCTCGTTTGGCGGCAAAAAAGGACCCCGTAATCGCACTCCGCACGGAATAAACGTAAATAAAATATTGCAAAAGCCTCCCTCGGGAGGCTTTTGTTTTAATCGCACAAAAACGGCGCGTGAGATTTGTGATATCCGATAGTTTACTTGTGCCACTGCCGTATGGTAAAATATAAGTGGAAGAAAAATTTTGTAAATTTTCGGGAAACAGTGAAAGATT
>JAZNDW010000012.1:0-171700 GCA_045588245.1 Eubacteriales bacterium | reverse complement strand
ATGCAACATAAGGAAAACGTGGTTGCTTGTACGCCTGCTGTGGTTATGAAAATCCTTGAAAAAGCAGGGATTGAGCTCACGGGGAAACATGCGGTAGTGCTTGGTAGAAGCGAGACGGTTGGGAAACCAATGGCAATGCTGTTATTAAACGCAAATGCAACGGTGACCATTTGTCACAGCAAAACGCGGAATTTGAAAGAAATTTGTCGTTCTGCCGATATTTTGGTGTCTGCGGTCGGGAAGGTAAAGTTTGTTACCGAGGATATGGTAAAGGACGGCGCAGTCGTTATCGATGTCGGTATGAACCGCGACGAAAACGGCAAGCTTTGCGGTGACGTTGACTTTGACGCTGTGCAAAAAGTCGCATCCTATATCACTCCGGTGCCGGGCGGCGTCGGACCTATGACGATATCAATTCTGCTCAAGAATACATACAGAGCAGCTTTGAATATATTAAATTCTTAAAGTGAGGTATAAAGAATTATGACACTTGTAGTACTTGCAGCAGGCATGGGCTCTCGCTATGGCGGAATGAAGCAGATCGACCCTATTACAAAACATGGCGACTTTATTATTGACTTCTCCGTTTACGATGCCATCAAAGCCGGCTTTGACCGCGTTGTATTTATCATTAAGCCCGAAAATGAAAAGGATTTCGAAGAAACTATCGGTGCTCGTCTCCGCGGCAAGATAAAGGTAGAATACGCTTATCAGACACTCGATAAGCTTCCCGAAGGTTTCACGGTACCCGAAGGCAGAGTTAAGCCCTGGGGTACATCTCACGCGCTTCTTTGCGCTGCTGACGTTATCGGAAACGATAAGTTTGCCGTTATCAACGCTGACGACTTCTACGGCCGTGAAATGTATTTGAAGATCGCTGAATTCCTCAGCACGATCGATAATGATTCCAACAATTTCTGCATGGTCGGTTACATACTGAAGAACACCCTCTCCCCGAACGGAACCGTTACACGCGGACTTTGCAAGACAAACGACGAGGGCAAGCTCGTATCTCTCGTTGAAACGTTCAAGATCCAGCCCAACGCAAATCTCCCCGAAGGCGCTGAATCCTTCGAAAACGGTGAGTGGATCCCGCTCGATCAGAACAGCATCGTTTCCATGAACTGCTGGGGCATGACAAGCTCTATTTTCCCCGAACTCAAGGCTGACGTTATCGCAACGCTGTCGAATCCCGACCGCGATCCTCTCAAGTGCGAGGCTCTTCTTCCCACGGCTGTATTCAACATGATCTCCGAGGGCAAGTGCACCGTTGATATGCTCACAAGTGACGCTCACTGGTACGGTGTAACAGTACGCGAAGATAAGCCCACCGTTATGGCAGGCATTAACGAGCTTATTGAAGCAGGCATATATCCTGACAACCTCTGGGCATAAGTAATAATCAAAAACAGTTTAAGTGAGGTAGTTTAATATGGCTATTCTTGTTTCCGGCGGTGTCGGATTTATCGGTTCTCATACAGTCGTTGAGCTTCTTGAAGCCGGATACGACGTTGTTGTCTTCGACAATTTCTATAACAGCAAGCCCTGCGTTATCGACAGAATCAAAAAGATCACAGGCAAGGACTTCAAATTTTATGAAGCAGATATGCTTGACTGTGACGCTCTTGACCGTATTTTTGAGGAAAACGATATCGAATCCGTTATTCATTTCGCAGGACTTAAAGCGGTAGGCGAATCTGTTGAGATCCCGCTTAAGTATTATTACGTTAATATTATGGGTACGATCAAGCTTTGCGAAGCTATGGCTCGCCACGGCTGTAAGAATATCGTATTCTCCTCCTCCGCTACCGTTTACGGTGAACCCGAAAGCGTTCCGATGAAGGAAGATTTCCCGACATCCGCAACGAATCCTTACGGTGAAACAAAGCTCGTTATCGAGCGTATCCTTTCCGACCTTTGCGTTTCCGATGCTGAATGGAGCGTTTCTTGTCTGCGTTACTTCAATCCGATCGGTGCTCACAAGAGCGGACTTATCGGCGAAGACCCAATGGGCATTCCGAACAACATCATGCCCCGTATTCAGAAAGTTGCCGCAGGAGAATGGGAAGCTATCACCATTTTCGGTACAGACTATGACACCCCCGACGGAACGGGCGTACGCGACTACATTCACGTCACAGACTTGGCACAGGCTCATATAGCAGCGCTCAAGCGCGTTGTTAAGGTAAAGGGCTGGGAAGCATTCAACATCGGATGCGGACGCGGATATTCTGTTCTTGAGATCGTTAACGCGTACGAAAAAGCTTGCGGCAACGATATCAAGCGAGTTATTATGCCTCGCCGTCCCGGCGACATCGCAGTATCTTATGCTGCTCCCGAAAAAGCACGCGAATATCTCGGCTGGGAAGCATCTCTTACGATCGATGATATGTGCCGCGATGCTTATAACTTCAGAAAGAACAACCCTCGCGGATATGAAGACTGATATAAGGAGCTACAGATGAGTATTATTAAATCTACTTTCGGCGTAACGAGCGACGGCGTCACCGTTACTGCCTATGAAATGAAAAACAATTCCGGTGTTTCTGTAAAGTTCATCGATCTTGGCGGCACTGTCGTTTCAATCTTTGCACCTGATAAAAACGGCAAGCTTGCTGACGTTGTCTGCGGTTATGACGATCCCGATTCTTATCTTACCTGCGGCGGTTATCCCGGTGCGCTTATCGGTCGCTACGGCAACCGTATCGGCGGCGCAAAATTCACGCTTGACGGCAAGGAATATAACCTCTATAAAAACAACGGCAACAACCACCTGCACGGCGGAAAAGTAGGCTATGACCGCAGAATGTGGGACGTTAAGATCGTTACCGAAGACGGTGAACCCGAAGCGGAGCTTTCCTACCTTTCACCCGATGGCGAAGAGGGTTATGACGGTAACCTTGATATCCACGTTACCTATAAGCTCACCGCTGACGGTGCTTTGTCTATTCATTATCTCGCAACGACAGATAAGAAAACGGTAGTAAACCTTACAAACCATTCTTATTTCAATCTCGCAGGATATAACGTAGGCAACATCCTCGGACACGAGCTTATGATCGTATCCGATGCCATTTCCGAGGTTGACTCTGAGCTTATCCCTACGGGTATAGCGCTCAACGTCACGGGAACGGAATTTGATTTCCGTACTGCAAAGCCTATCGGACGCGATATAGGCGGCGATCACATTCAGCTTAAATACGGTCAGGGTTATGACCATAACTATATTCTTTCCGATGACGGTACTGTCAAGCTTTGCGCAGTTGCAAAGGATCCCGAATCGGGCAGAGTAATGAAGGTCTATACAGATCAGCCTTGCGTACAGCTTTACACGGGTAACTGTATCGATGTAACAGAGGCACCCTATAAGGGCGGCTCTCCCAAGCGTCTTTATGCAGGCTTCTGCCTTGAAACACAGCATATGCCCGACAGCCCGAATCATCCTGACTTTGCCGACACGACACTGTCACCCGGTCAAGTGTACGATTACACAACGATCTACGCTTTCACAGCAGAATAATGACATTAAAGCAAAAAAACGTGAGAACGCCCGACACGGCGTTCTCACGTTTATAATGTTTATCAACATGAAACTTATATTTGACGATTCCTTTGTCGGCAAGAGTGTTCTTACAATCTTAAAAACCCTTGGTTTTTCAGGTACCGCGATCAAGCGTATGAAGCGTCGTGAGTGCGGTATCACTGTTAACGGTCAACACGTAACGGTACGGTACGTTTTATCTTCAGGCGACGAACTTTATCTTGATTCAGATGATGCGTTCGAGGATGAAAATCCGAACATCACTCCGTCCGACGCGCCGATTGACATCATCTACGAAGACGGAGACGTTATCTGTGTGAACAAACCTGCGTATATGCCGACGCACACATCAATGGGACATCATACGGACACGCTTGCAAACGCGCTTTGCGCGGAATACAAACGCCGCGGTGTGCCGTTCGTTTTCCGCGCCGTAAACAGACTTGACGCCGACACAAGCGGTGTCGTACTTCTGGCAAAATCAATGTATTCGGCTTATGTTTTATCAAAAGCCATGATGGCAGGGCAGATCCAAAAGCGATACGTCGCTATACTGGAGGGCACACTTCTAACAGATGAAAGCGTACCGCAAACCATAAACGCGAACATAAGACGTGTATCCGACAGTATCATCAAGCGCGAGGCAACATATGACGGCGACGGTGATACGGCTATAACAAATTACACGTGTTTATATAAAAATGACAGAATTTCTGTTGTGTCAGCAGAGCCCGTTACGGGAAGAACGCATCAGCTTCGCGTTCATTTTTCTCATATCGGACACCCGATCATCGGCGACGATTTTTACGGCGGCGACTTGTCTATAATAGATAGGCAAGCCCTCCACGCATATTCGCTTTCGTTTCCGTTGCCATCGAGCGGCGAAATGATAACTGTTACAGCTCCGCTTTGCTGTGATATGAAATCGATAATATACGATAGTTTTCCAAAGGCAGATTTTACATGAAAGAAAAGCTACAAGTAATAAGAAAATATGTACCGAGTGTATCACTGATACTGTTTACGCTCGTTCCGATCGCCGCTTTGATACATTTATCAGGTGCATTATTTCCGCGATTTGCTGATTTTTTTAACATTCATATATCATCGTTTTTTCGCGCCGTCCTTGCTTACCTGACGAATCTATTACCGTTTTCGCTTTCCGAATCAATCATTATTTTTCTTCCTTTTGCGGTTGTAATAATGTTTATCGTCATCATTCCGAAAACAAAATATGACATTGTCGGATCATGGCGGTACGTTTCCGCACTTGCTTCCGTTATAGCTTATATTTACGTCATATTCGTCTTCACGTTTGCTCTCGGCTATCAAGGCACGTCCGTTACTGATAAGCTCGGAATGACACAACGTGACGTGTCAGCTGAGGAGCTATATATAACGGCAACAAAGCTTTCGACAATCGTCAACGACGCTGCCGACAATATTGATTTTGCAATCGATGGCTCATCTGTTATACCGTACAGTCACGAAGAGCTTGTAGATAAGCTCAACGCTGCGTATAATTCGCTTTCAGAAAAGTATGAATTCGTTCCAAAGCTCTACTCAAACTGCAAGAGGATCGCGCTTTCCGAGCCGATGACGTACACACATATATCCGGAGTTTATACGTTTTTCACCGGTGAGGCGAACATCAATATAAATTTCCCCGATTATACCGTTGCTTACACAGCTGCACATGAAATGTCGCATCAACGCGGTATCGCGCCTGAAGATGAGGCGAATTTTATGGCATTTTTAGTTTGCATGGAAAGTGACGACGCTTACATTCGTTACAGCGGAGCTGTGAATCTTTTTGAATACGTTTGTTCTGCGCTTTACAAAGCCGACAGGGAACTGTATTCTAAAATGTACAGAGGTATAGACAATAACGTAAAAGCCGAATTTGCCGCTTATAACGCTTTCTTTGAAAAATACGAAGAGAACGTAGCGGCGAACGTTACGGGCAGTGTCAACAATGCATATCTTCAGATTCAGGGAACTGAAGGCACACGCAGTTATGGCCTCGTTGCCGATCTTGCAGTCGTTTATTTTTGCGACGGACATTATATCGGTGATTGAATAATTTCCTCCGAACTCATTTTTATTATAGAGAATATACTTTTACTGTTAGGCAATTTTTCTTTTCTGCCGTTTCTTTTAACAAAAATCAAGCTATTTCAAAAAACTTTGATTTTAGTCTTTCTTTTTTACTTTTTATCTGTTATAATATATAAGTTAAAGAATGTAAATTCATATTTTTAGAAATTTTCTTGCCAAATATGGCTTTTTGAATATAAAATCCTTTGGAGGAAATACTTTATGGAAAAGATTGTCATAAACGGTGGATTGCCGCTTATTGGCAACGTAAATACAAGCGGCATGAAAAATGCCGCCTTGCCGATCATATATGCCACTATATTGGCAGCTGACAAGTGCAAACTCGAAAACATTCCCGATATCAGCGACGTTGCAATCTCATTTGACATTCTCCGCGGAATGGGCGCGACGGTTACATATATCGATAAAACAACAGTTGAAATAGATACGACAAATCTTCTGGGATCGACTTCCGATCCTCAGCTTGTTGGTAAGCTCCGCGGATCGTATTATCTTATGGGAGCTGAGCTCGGTCGCTTCGGAGAATCTCATGTCGGTTATCCCGGCGGCTGTGATTTCGGTGTACGTCCTATAGATTATCACATCAAGGGCTTTGAAACACTCGGCGCCGAGGTTACTACTGATGATAAATACATAAACATGAACGCACCTTTAGGCGTTCGCGGAAATAACATTTATTTTGACGGTATTTCCGTCGGTGCAACGATCAACGTTATGCTCGCTGCCGTTTTGGCTAAAGGCATCACGACTATTGATAACGCGGCGAAAGAGCCTCACGTCGTTGACGTAGCAAACTTTTTGAATACTTGCGGCGCGAGAATAACGGGCGCAGGAACGGACATGATAAAAATACGCGGCGTTGATAAGCTGCACGGTTCTTCCTATGCTATCATCCCCGATATGATCGAAGCAGGAACGTTCATGATCGCGGCGGCTGCAACGGGCGGTAAGATCACGGTTGAAAATGTTATCCCGAAACACCTTGAATCTATTGCGGCGAAGCTTGAAGAGATCGGTGCAGACGTGGAAATGCTTGACGACACCGTTATCGTCACAGGCGCTCCAGTCTATAAAAAATCTTATATCAAAACGATGCCTTATCCCGGCTTCCCGACTGATCTTCATCCGCAGATAGTTCCGCTTCTTGCTATTGCAAAAGGCACAAGTACCGTTAAAGAAACTATCTGGCCAAACAGATTCAGATATGTTGAAGAGCTTAAGATAATGGGTGCTGATATAACGCTCAAAGACAATACCGCTACGATAAACGGTGTTCCTTCTCTTAAAGCGGGCGAGGTCAAAGCAGTTGACCTGCGTGCAGGATTTGCCGTACTGATCGCTGCACTTATGACAGAAGGCGAAACAAGAATTTCCGGTGTCAAATATATTGAGCGCGGATACGAAGAGCTTATTCCGAAGCTTTCCGCACTTGGCGCAAATATAAAAAAAATCACCGTTGCCGATGATGTCGGCATCGCAAATAATTAAACGGAGGATACAAAAATGAAGGTTACCAAAGATACTATCATCACAGACGTTCTTGAGCTCGATATCAACACAGCTCAGTTCTTCTTTGAGATTGGTATGCATTGTCTCGGATGCCCTGCGGCAAAAGGCGAAACTATCGCTCAGGCATGCGCTGTTCACAAGACTGATCCCGATGAACTTGTAAAGAAAATCAACGATTTTCTCGCGTCGAAAAAATAAGAAAAACGGGGACATCACAACTGTTTTTGATGTCCCCCTATTTATTTATAATGATTGAAAAGAAAAAAGAACTTTTATTAAGCAATCGGCTCTGTGCCGTTTATTCTTTTATACGCGACGGAGCTGTTCTTGCCGATATAGGAACCGACCATGCTTTTTTGCCTATATACAGCGTTTTGAACGGCAAATGCTGTCGCGCCATAGCGGCGGACATAAACGAAATGCCGCTTATGCACGCACGAAAAAACATAGAAAATTACGGTATTTCCGATAAAATTGAATGTGTTCTTACATCGGGATTTGACGGTCTATATGACAGAGGTATCACCGACGGTGCCGTTTGCGGCATGGGCGGTGAGCTTATAGCCGACATAATATCTAAAAACGATTTTATAAAGCAGAATGGTTTTCGCCTGATAGTCCAACCCATGACGATGCACGACATCACAAGAAAAGCCCTACTCCGAGAGGGATTTGAGATATGCGGTGAAATTTCGCTTACAGAGGAAGGGAAGTACTACACCGTTATCTGTGCCGATTATGTCGGACAAACCTCCGTATACGATGAATTTCAGCTGTTGTTTGGCAAATCCTCGCTGAAAGAATATGTCGGTGACAGTGTTCGTGAAGACTATATCAAGCATGATATCAAAAAATACGATAAAATCGCGTCAGGTAAGCGCCAAGCGGGTATCTCCGCATCTTTTGAAGAAGATATTATCAATAAACTGAAAGAGAGACTATAGTGATGAGTGTAACTGTTAAAGAGCTTTATGCATATCTTGACTGCGAGATTCCGTCCGAGCTTTCATGCGAATGGGACAACGACGGTCTGATGGTTTGCCCTGACGAAAATCAGGAAGTAAAAAAAGTGTTATTGACGCTTGACGTAACCGACAGCGCAATCGAACACGCTGTTAACGGTGATTTTGACGTTATCATATCTCATCATCCGCTTATCTTCCGCCCGATAAAATCGCTTTCACCGTCTGACTTAACTGCGCGACGCGCTATCAGATCGCTTCTCGGCGGTGTTTCAGTCATGTCATTTCACACGCGGCTTGATGCTGTCGCAGGTGGAGTGAATGATGTTTTGTGTGAGCTGATTGGAATTAACGAGACGGCGACTTTCGGTCCTTTAGACGAAGAAATCGGTCGTATCGGCTCGGTTGCGCCTACTTCATTACACGATTTTGCAAATACTGTAAAAACAAAACTCGCCTCCGATGCAGTAATTGTTACGTCAGCCGATAAAGACGTCAGCCGAGTCGCAATCCTCGGCGGCGACGGCAAGGATTATGTAACTTCAGCCGTTTTATGCGGTGCGGACACGTTCGTTACAGGACGTTGCGGATACAACGTTGACGTTGACGCACGTGATCTCGGGATCAATATAATCGAGGCGGGACATTATTACACGGAAGCACCCGTGTTACAGCGAATTTCAGATTTGATCGAGTCAAGATTTGCCGGAATTGTAATCGAATACTACTGTAGTAACCCAACAAAGTCAATGTAAAAGAAAAATCGGTATGCGTAGAGCATACCGATTTTTTTATCTTCTTTTTTCTGCTTCCTCTTGCGCGATCCGATCACAACGCTCGTTATATTCGTGGCCTGCGTGACCTTTGATCCATTCGTAGGTTATTTCGTGCTTTTCGGTTAGCTCAAGTAATGTTTCCCATAATTCCGAATTAAGAGCCGGAGATTTATCTGCTTTTTTCCAACCACGCGCACGCCAGCTTTTTGCCCAGCCGAGAGTGAGTGCGTCAAGTACGTATTTGGAGTCGGATACGAGCTTAATTGAACACGGTTCCCGAAGTGCTTCAAGTGCCTTTATAACAGCGGTCAGCTCCATTCGGTTGTTAGTCGTTTGATGCTCGCCGCCAAAGATAACTTTTTCAGTCTGACCGTACACGAGTATCGCACACCAACCGCCCGGACCAGGGTTTACTTTACAGGAACCGTCAGTATAAATATATACTTGTTTCAAGCTTATTTAACGATTTCTTGGATATTTTCGCACCATGATACGATAGCGGTACGTTCTTCGAGCGAAACCTTCTTATTGAAAAGGGAACCACCGTCTACGAAATAAATCTCGTTTTCAAGTGTCTTTGCTCCTGCAGCTTTAACCGTATCGATGAGCTGCTGCATTGCAGGTGTAACGGTCTTATCCTTACTTTCGAATACAAACGCAACGTTAGTTGCTCTTGCAGCTGTCAGTTCACCTGCGAAAAGACGAAGTTTGTCTTCAATCTTTCCACCTGCGGATACTACGAGAACTACAAGACGTTCACGGTCACAGGAATATGCGGGGGGGATAGCATCTGCCTTTGCTCTTGCGTCATCCTGTGCATCGCCGAGAGCTACAGCATAGTTGATCACTTTTTTGTTAGATGTTGAGTATAAAACGCGCATTTTCATGATAATGGAGCCTCCATTGCTATGTTTTTTACTATTATACCATAATTATTCACATTTTTCATATAAAGTTGAAAATTTTATAAATTATTTTACGCGGTGCATCAGCGAATCATTATACAAAATACATTAGTTGAAGTAATTATAGCTTTCAGAGTATAGCAAAACATGATAATTTATGATATAATGTTGACAAATGAATAGGATGAATAGGTTATGATCAATTTCAGAGAAATTAACGAAGACAATTTTAATTTAATAATCAATATGAAGCGACCTCTCGATGAGGGATTTGTGTCTTCTAACGCGTATTCATTAGCGCAGGCATGGTTGTACCGTAATGCAGGAGACGTATTTCCGTTCGCAATTTATAATGACGATGAAGCTGTGGGATTCATGATGCTTGACGTTGACGAAGAAGAACGTAGTCTGATAATATGGCGGATAATGTTTCCGCAAGAAAATCAGAATAAAGGCTACGGTACACAAGCCATAAAAGAAATAATCCGAATGGCGAAAGCTAGTGAAAAATTCGATTACATTATAATTAACTATGTACCTGAAAACAAGAATGCAGAACACGTTTATAAAAAGCTCGGATTCATTCCAACGGGAGAGATATCAAACGGTGAGATCGTACTAAAACTTGACTTGAACGGCATACTATAGTCAAAATAGTCGAAATCAGCTATTTTGAGCCTATTTCGCTTCTCCGATTTATTCAAAATTTGCATTTTGTATAATTGCTTATCAAAAAAATCAAAAGGGCGCGTCCCTTTCCTCGGGCTAGCGCAGCTTGTTGCGGCATCGTTGGCGGTGGGCGTATATCTATTCATTACTTTACTATTGTTGATTCCTATGTTATACTTACCATGAAAATATCATTAGGCGGCAAGCTATGAACGACTATTATTCTGTCAGCTATCTTCCGATTGACAAAGGCATTTATATTGAAGAACTGAATATTATCTCGCGGATTTACCGTTCGAACGGCATCGACAGCATATACTTATCTCAAGAATTTGATTTCTCTATTTCTGTCAACAATCATCTTGCGCGATCAGCTCACTATTTCGCAAACGCACGAAAATCTCTCTGTTCGAACATAAAACTTATACCTATCAACACCGTAACATTACACGGTGGTTTATCCGACAATGTTGATCTGTCGCGTCTTTCACTCAAAATCGTTTCCGGATCCTATCTTTACATAAATGTACCTATTAATATTACTCGCGATATATTTGCCTATGAACTTCACAATATAGTTCATAAGCATAAGCTCAAGCCCATATTCGTATCTACCGAAACTATCGTACAGATTTTCGACGATCAAATGATAGAAACTCTTTTTGCTGTTCCGAACGCAATCTACCTCTTTTCTTTACCACATATTACCAATTATAAGACAAGCGAACTTATAAAACAGCTCGTCATTAGTGGCAAAAACGTAATATTCGGTAGCGCGGAATCATTTGACGCTTGTCCTTACAATAACATTGATTATTACCTAAAACACATCAAGAATACTATAGGCAGTGACGCCTTTGGCTATTATCGGATACGTCATAACCGCATATTCACATAAAAAGGTACGGATACTTCCCTATCCGTACCTTAATTATTATTTTCTTTTATATTTTTTGCGTGTAGCTTCGCCGCCGCGGATATGACGCTCTGCTTTATTGACGTCAAGAACCGCCCTCGCTTCGCTCGCAAGCGACGGATTGATCCACCGTAGTCTTTCGGCAACGTCTTTATGTACCGTCGATTTACTAATTCCGAATTTTTCTGCCGCACTTCGAACTGTATCACCGGTACTGACTATATATTCTGAAACTTTTACGACTCTATCATATATTTCTTTATTAATCATAGCTTCGCTCCCCTAAAAGGTTTTACTGATATATATGTAAAAACTTCACAAATGATGCAGTATAGTGAGCGAAACGATATAATATACGAATTTTAACATCAAATACTAAGGGTGTCGCGACTATTGCGACACCCTTCTACTTTATTTAATTTCTTTTCCTTGTTCTCTTAACATATCATATTTCGTGTTACGGAAATATAGACCGACATCTATTGAGATCTCAATGAAGTTAAGAACATAGAAGAAAAAGCTTAGGAAAAATATAAATCCCGTGCTGCCGAGTAATGTAACCTGTATTATTTTACGTGCAATACCGAAGGCGTAACCGATCAAAAGGAAGATCTCAAAGAAAAGGCTCTTTCCCTTTGCCGTTTTTGAAATGAGGGATTTACGGATTGAGATCGGCCAGGATAGACCGAAGCAGAAAATAGTAAGCGCTTCAAAAAGATCAATTATAGTTTCAAGTTCCACGTTATATAGCTCCTGTCAATAATTTTTATGTTTTGTATAGTTGGGTAATAGCTTAGGAGATACCGCATCTGTTAAGATACCTGCATCTGCTATCTCGCGTTCAAATTTCGAAACGTGTGACAGCGTGAGCTTGCCTACCGTCGTATCCTTTGCGGCTTTTGCCGCATTAATGCCTGCGTTGCGCCCGAACACGATAATATCAAGAAGAGAGTTTCCCATAAGACGGTTCTTACCGTGAATACCTCCGACAGCTTCGCCTGCTACAAAGAGATTTTTAACGTTCGTTGCCATACCGTCTACGTTAATATCAAGACCGCCGTTCTGATAATGAAGTGTTGGATAAACGAGTATAGGCTCTTTTCGGATATCAATGCCATACTTTTCAAACATACGCATCATCGCGGGAATTCGTTTTTCAATCGTTCCCTCTCCGCTTATTCTTTCAATCATGGGCGTGTCAAGCCAAACGGCGAAGCCGTTATCCGTTTCGATTCCGTTATTACGGTCACTGCACTCACGAATAATGGAAGCTGCCGTTACGTCTCTCGTTTCAAGCGGATGCATGAATACTTCACCGTTCTTATTAACGAGTTTTGCTCCGAGTGAACGGACCTTTTCTGTTACAAGCGCGCCGAAGATCTGTTCGGGATGAGCGGCTCCCGTAGGATGATACTGAAGCGTTTCCGCATATAATAGCTTTGCGCCCGCACGGTAACCGAGTACAAGACCGTCTGCCGTTGCACCGTAATGATTAGAAGTCGGAAAACCTTGATAATGCATTCGTCCTGCGCCACCCGTTGCGATAATAACGGTCTTTGCCTTGGCAACTAAAATCTCATTAGTTTCCATGTTTAAGAGAACCGCACCTGCTGCTTTTCCGTCCTCGTCAAGAATCAGTTCGATCGCTGATGTGAAATCTAGAACGGGTATCTCTCGGTTCAGAACCTCATCGCGAAGCGTTCTCATGATCTCAGCACCCGTGTAATCCTTCGCAGCGTGCATACGCTTTCTTGACGTGCCTCCGCCATGTGTTGTGATCATCGTTCCGTCGGCTTCTTTATCAAATTCGACACCGAGCTCGGATAGCCACTCTATAGCCTCTGGGGCATCGTTTACAAGCTTAGCAAGAAGCTCTCTTTTTGCCGCAAAATGACCTCCGCCGAAAGCGTCCACAAAATGGATCGCGGGAGAATCGTTAGGCTTATCAGCCGCCTGAATCCCACCTTCAGCCATCATCGTGTTTGCATCCCCCATACGGAGCTTCGTTACGATCAAAACGTCTGCTCCGGCATTATGAGCTTCTATGGCTGAGGCAGCACCCGCACCGCCGGCTCCGATGACGAGTACGTCAGCTTCATGGTCGGGTGCGGTAAGATCAATATCTGTTTTTGCAATGCGACTGTGTGCCTGTAACATTTCGCAAAGCTCTCGCGGGACCTTATCTCCTTTGTTGGGACCGATAATAAGAGTGGAAAATTCGTTTGCCTTATAATCGGGGTGATATTCGGTAAGGAGCTTTTCCTTCTCTGTAGCCGTCATTCGTTCGGGCTCATAGGCAATATTTTGTTTTCTTAAAGCAGCAACCGCTGACAGCGATTGCTGATATTTTTCAGAATACACTTCCCTCTCCTCCTTACTTTTCGATCTCACGGGTGTTGTAAAGCTCTTTGAGCTCTTCTAACGGTTTTTGCATCAAAGCTTCAATTAGCTCGTTAAAGTCACCGTTATTGATCTCTCTTACTCGATTTTTCAAATGTCCGGATCCCGGCGCAAGATATTTGCCGTTTATTCTGCGGGCAAGCATAGCGACCTGCGGATGAGAGATTCCTGCAGGACAGCGCGAAGAACAGACTCCGCACATTACGCAGTCAAATGATTCCTCAGCACACCTCTTGAAATCTCCGCGTTGAGCGTATGCGATGTACTGCATAACGTTAAGATCCTGCGTGCACGCCTTTGTACAAGCGTTACAACCGATACAAGCGTATATCTCAGGATAGAGCTGCATCATAACAGATTCATTCGTGCTGACCTTGTTTATATCATAAACCTGCTTTACGAGGGGAAAGAAAGGCAACGTTGCGATATACATATTATCCTCAACCGTTGTCTGACAAGCAAGACAAGCTTTCAGTTCTTTATCGCCCTTGATTCGGTAAATGGTAGCACACGCACCGCAAAAACCGTTACGACAACCGCAACCGCGTACGAGCTGATATCCTGCATATTCCATAGCGGTCATTATCGTAAGATTTTTCGGCACTTCATATTTCTTTCCGAAAAGGAAAATGTTAACCATCTGTTCCATCGTTCTCACTCCTTAATATTCATCTGGAAGCTGATCAAGCTCATCAAAGCGGAACACAGGACCGTCTTTGCAGACGTATTTTGCTCCTACGTTGCAACGACCGCATTTTCCAGCCCCACACTTCATACGAAGCTCAAGCGTCGTATAGACCTGTGTTTTTTCAAATCCGAGAGAACGCAGAGCGTCCAGAGTAAACCTGATCATAACGGGCGGACCGCAAAGGACCGCAATCTTATCCGTGTCGAATTCGAGCTCTTTTACATAATCAGGTACAAAACCGACATGTCCGCCCCATTCTTTCTGTTCACGGTCGATCGTAAGATAGACGTTTACATCGGTGTCGTTCGTCCATTTTTCGATGATCTCTTTATAATTAAGAAGATCCTCTTTTGATCTTGCACCGTAAACTATGTCAAGTTTACCGTAACGGTCACGGTAATCTCGGCAATAATTGATAACGGAACGCAGTGGCGCAAGACCGACGCCGCCGGCGATAAACAGCAAATTTTTCCCCGAAAACTCGTCGTCAACCGGAAAAGGATTGCCGTACGGACCGCGAATTGTGATCTGCTGTCCTACCTCTGCGGAATGGAGCCAGTCTGTAACACAACCGCATTTTTTAATCGAAAACTCCATGTATTCTTCATTCGTTGGCGAAGAAGTTATGGAGAACATCGCTTCGCCGACACCGGGAACGGAAATCATTGCACACTGCCCGGGGCGGTGATCAAACGCCTTCTTTCCGTCTACGGTAACGACTCGGAACGTCTTTATATCGGGGGTATCGATACGAACGTCTGTAATGACGCCGATCTTCGGTATCAATGTTTCTTCACGAACGTTCATATTAGTCACCTCCGAGCTTTTTCATAACTTTAACAATATTCATTGAAATAGGACAGGAGGAAAGACAGCGTCCGCAGCCAACGCATCCAAAAACACCGTTATTGTTCTCAGGGTGATAAACAAGCTTATGCATAAAGCGCTGACGGAAGCGTTCTTTCTGTGTAAGACGGTTGTTACCGTGTGACATCTTTGTAAATTCCGAATACATACACGAATCCCAGCAACGGTATCGGATAACACCACGTCCCGTATTGAAATCCTTGATGTCATAGCACTGACACGTCGGGCAAACGAAAGTACAGGTGCCACATCCAATGCAGGTTTCGGACAGTTCATCCCATTCATTACGGTTGAAGAATTCCTGTGTTTTTCCGCCGCCAAAAGCGTCGGCAGAAAGTCCGGCTAAAGGAAGCTTCTTCATTACAGACTCAATCTTCTCTTTCTGTGCCATAACGGCTTCGTCTGTACACTCTTCCGTTAATGACTCAATAGACATAAGAAGTGCTTTTCCCTTTTCGGTAATCGCCTGCCAATAAAGTTCATCCTCAGTTTTCCAACAGGATATATCACCTAAGGGTGATGCCGCGTCGATTCCGAAAGTCTGACAAAAGCAAGTTTCGGACGGTCTTACACAAGCTACCGACACGATGATGCCGTGTGCACGGCGTGATGCGTAATAGCTGTCCACAGGATCGGTGAGAAAAACACTGTCAAGAATTTCAAAGCTTTTTACGTCGCAAGCGCGAACGCCGAATATCACAAAATCTTCGGTCTCTTTTCTTACGTCGACGATTTCAATACTTTTTCCTGCCGTCTTAAACCTCATAAGATCTTCCGTCTGCGGAAAAAAGAAATCCTTCGGGCTTTTTACCGTGTTGTGAGATTTGCTCCACTCTTTCCCGTCTTTCCATTCGGTATATACGGCACGACCGTCAGATCCGTCAACGGGAAGATACAGCGGCATCGTGGATGAGATCTGTGCAAAAACAGACTGCATTTTATATAAATTACACTTACGCATCGGCATGCCTCCTATCTAAGACTTCACTCGGCTCAGGATCATTGACTGAATAATTGAGTAAAGGAGACTTCGTTCCGATCTCCGCTCCTGCCTGATACTCACCGTAGAACTCGTTCATATCTTTGATAAACTTACGGTTTAGTAAATGCAGAGGAATATTCTGCGGACACACGCGGGAACACTCACCGCAGTCCGTGCACCGTCCCGCAACGTGATAAGCACGGATGATGTGGAAGAGTTTTTCTTCAAAGCTGTTTGAGGCAGCCTTATTTTCAACACCAGAAGCGGGATTATTAAATACGCAAACTTCGCAGGTGCACGCAGGGCAAGCATCGCGGCAAGCATTACAGCGTATGCAATGTGAAAGCTCGTTCTGCCAGAACAGAAAACGCTCGTCGGGAGTCATTGCTTCAAGCTTTTGTACCTCGTCGAATCGTGTCGAATTGATTGTATCCCCCTCTTTTCCGATAAGTAGATCGTATGCGACGTGCTTTTTGCTTTTGCAGTTGATGCAACGCTCCGCAAGGACATCTGCAGGGGTAACGAGTATGGGTTCGTCATCGTAGAGCGTTCTGACGGCGATCTTTTCACCCGTACAGTCAACGGACGAAATACCGTCGCCCGTGATCGCTTTGATTCTGCTGATATCCGCCATTCCAGAGCATGGGATACCGACAGCATAGACCTTTTGACGATCGAATCTGTGCTCAGTCAAAAGCTGATTGAAGCTGTACGTATCGCAAGGCTTGAGGAACACAAGGATTCTACCGTCATATTTTCGTGTCTTTGAAACAAGATATTTTGAAAAATTTGCACCGCAAAAATCATTCCAGACGAAGCCTTCGCGCAAGGATTTTTCATCTGTAAAAACTGCGGGAGTAATGTCGTAATCGAATTCTCCCTTCTGCCAACCGAGAACAGATGAAACCGTACCGTCCTTTAGCTTAGCGACAGCGATATCAATAAGTTCTTGAGCCGTTACTTTTTGCATCTCAGGTCCTCCAATCTCTTGTTTTTACCGAGTGATGCTACCTTCTCTGCAAAATCGTTCATCGTAGCGGCAAATTTTGCTCCTTCGGCAGCAGACACCCATTCAACGCGGGTCCTGTCTCTTTCGATGCCGAGATAATCAAGCATCGAAAACAGCATTGCCATACGTCGTCTTGTGAAATAGTTTCCCGACGTGTAATGGCAGTCTCCCGGGTGACAGCCGCAGATTATAACACCGTCAGCGCCTCGCTGAAACGCACGAAGAACAAACGTAGGGTCAACGCGGCATGAGCAAGGCACGCGGACGATCTTGACTTCGGCAGGATAGTTAAGGCGGTTGTTTCCTGCAAGATCTGCACCGGCATAAGAACACCAGTTACAGCAGAACGCAACGATCAAAGGTTTGTATTCATTCATTTGCATAATGCGTCAACCTCAGCCATGATTTGTTTGCACGTAAAGCCGCGCAGATCCATAGCGCCCGACGGGCAAGCTACCGTACAGCATCCACACCCCTGACACACCGCAGAATTGACTGCGGCAACACGGCGAACGGTCGTAGTTCTGTCGGGCATACGGAATTCTTTATCTATATAAGTGATGGCGCCGTAAGGACATACCTTTTCGCAAGAGGAGCAACCGTTACACATAAGCTCATCTGAATGAGCAATGCACGGATTACCCGTAAGCTTATTTTTCATAAGTAGACCGATAACTTTAGATGCCGCGGCACCTGCCTGTGAAACGGTTTCGGGAATATCCTTCGGTCCTTGGCAAGCTCCCGAGAGGAAAATGCCTGCCGTTGGGCTTTCTACCGGACGAAGCTTAGGATGCGCTTCCGCGAAAAAGTCGTTCGTATCCATGCTCGCCGTAAGCATCGTTGCCAAAGAACGAGCTGATTTATCGGGCTCAATAGCCGCCGCAAGTACGACGAGATCTGCATCAATGCGGAGCTGTTTTCCCGAAAGCAGGTCAGAGCCCTGTACCAGGAGTTTATCACCCTCGGGCACGACCTTTCCAACCATTCCCTTTATGTAATGAACGCCGTATTCTTCAACTGCACGGCGGTAAAACTCATCAAAATTCTTGCCGGGGGTACGAACGTCAATATAGAAAACGTATACTTCGGTATCGGGATATTTATCTTTTGTCAGCATTGCGTGTTTTGCTGTGTACATACAGCAAACCTTCGAGCAATATTCCTTGCCCTTTTCCGAGCAAGAATCGCAACGCGATCCTACGCACTGAACGAACACGATCTTTTTCGGATGTTTCCCGTCTGAAGGACGGATAAGCTTACCTGCCGTCGGTCCTGCAGCATTTGTGAGACGTTCGAATTCGAGGGACGTAATAACGTCCTTTGACAGACTGTACGCAAATTCGTCGAATTTATCCATACTGATGGGATCGAATCCCGTAGCAACAACGATAGCACCGTACTTTTCCGTTATAATTTTATTCTTCTGCTTATAGTCGATGGCACCTACGGTGCAGACCTTTGCGCAAACACCGCACTTGCCGTTTTTTATCATATTGCAAGCATCAGGATCGATGGTCGCTACCTTCGGAACAGCCTGAGCAAACGGAATATAGATCGCGGTGCGGTTATCCATTCCGAGATTAAATTCATTGGGGACCTTTTTCATAGGGCACTTTTCAACGCAAGCGCCGCAGCCCGTACAAATATCTTCCTTGACGTAACGTGCTTTTTTTCTGATCGTAACGTCAAAGTTACCAACGAATCCTTTTACGTCCGTCACTTCGCTATATGAGAAAATGCGAATATTCTCGTTCTGTGCTGCGTCAACCATTTTTGGTGTGAGGATGCACGCGGCGCAGTCAAGCGTCGGAAACGTTTTATCAAGCTGAGCCATTTTACCGCCGATCGTCGGCTTTTTTTCTACGATATCTACCGAAAATCCGGCTTCGGCAATGTCAAGAGCCGTTTGTATTCCCGCAATACCGCCGCCGATAATAAGCGCACGTTTCGTTACAGGAGACGTATCTGACGTTAAAGGTGCGTTAAGGTTGACCTTTGCTACAGCGGCTTTTGCAAGAATGATAGCTTTCTCGGTGCCCGATACTATATCTTTATGTACCCAGGAGCACTGCTCACGGATGTTTGCTATCTCTACCATAAAAGGGTTAAGACCTGCCGAGACGGCTGTTTTGCGAAAAGTTGCTTCGTGCATGCGTGGCGAGCATGAGCAGATAACGATACCTGTGAGCTTATGCTGCGCCACAGCATCCTTTATCATATTCTGACCTGCCGCCGAACACATATATTGATATTCGGTGGAAAAGACAACACCGGGTTCTTTTTCGAGAGCTTTTGCCACTCTGTGTACGTCTACGGTGCCTGCGATATTGCTTCCGCACCAACATACAAATACACCAATTCTTTGCATCTTGTCTTTCCCTTCTTATTTTGTATATTTTCTGAACGCACTCACGAGTGCCTGCTGAGGAATATCGTCGTCAAGTTTCGACGGAACGTCGTCGGGTTTCATTCTGTTTTGTCCCTTTTGATGTATGACAGTAATGCGTACAGCCTCAATAAGCTTAACAGGCTCAACCCCTCTCGGACATCTTTCAACGCATGCAAAACACGACAGACACCGGTATAGCGACTCGGATTTCAAAAGGGGTTCGATATCACCGTCTTTTATCATGCTGACAAACTGATGCGGATGAAACTCCATCTCATCGTAAGCAGGACAGGTTGCGGTACATTTGCCGCAACGCATACATTTTTTCGGATCGGTACCGCTGATACGGATCAATTCTTCCCTAAGATCGGTCTTATACATCTTGACCGTCCCCCTTTACACCGAGAGCTTCGGCAAGGAGCTCTGTGAAATAAACCACGGGAATATCACAATTTGATTTCATAAGGTTATAGCGGCAAAGCGGACAAGCGGTGATTATCATATCTGCGCCTGCCATCTTTGCATTATTGATAACGTCATGACTCTTTTTTTCTGCAAGCGTGGGACTTTCCATGACTACGTAGCCGCCGCAGCATTCGTTACGGTTGGCATAAACGACGGGAGTTGCGCCCAATGTTCTGATCAAATCTTCCATGATCGTCGGATTCTCAGGATCATCCATTTTCATAACGGAGCTCGGACGGAGGAGCAAGCATCCGTAATATGCCGCAATCTTCTTGCCTTTCAGCGGATTTACGACCTTTTCTTTCAGTACATCATAACCAACGACGTCCCGAAGCATCTCAAGATAGTGATAAACGACAGTACCGCCGTTATACGTACCATCCTTGCCCATGTAGCGTTTCACCTTATCGGCAAATTCTTTATCGCTCAACATAGCGTGATTGGTCTGCTTGACTACATTATGGCAAGCAGAACAAACGGTCACTAAAGGCTGATTTTTTTCATTTGCGGCTTTGAGCAGACGAATGGAGGAAAGCTTTGTTGCGACTTCATCTTTTGACGATGTGAACACACCTCCGCAGCACTGCCAATCTTCGATCTCCTCTAAAGTCACACCAAAAGCCTTAGCCGCTTTGCGAGCACACTCGTCAAGCTCTTTAGCTTTATTTTTGAGGGTACAGCCGGGAAAATAACTTAAGTTCATATAAAACACCGTACTTTCACTTTATATGATCAGACCATTTCCTCTGGACGGAACACTTCGTCGAAGCGTTCCGAAGTGAGGAATCCGAGTTCAACGCACGCTTGTTTCAGGGATATATTGTCTTTATATGCTTTTTTTGCAGTTTTAGCGGCATTTTCATAACCTATATAGGGGTTAAGTGCCGTAACGAGCATCAAGGAATTATAAAGATTGTGATGCATCTTTTCCTTGTTAGCAACGATGCCGACGGCACAGTTTTTATTGAATGAACTGATAGCTTCCGCAAGCAGACGTGCTGACTGAAGGAAATTATAAATGCAAACGGGCATAAAAACGTTCAGCTCAAAATTTCCCTGCGACGCGGCGATACCGATCGCAACATCGTTTCCCATTACCTGAACTGCGACCATCGTTACAGCCTCGCACTGCGTGGGATTGACCTTACCCGGCATAATAGATGAGCCCGGCTCATTTTCGGGAATGAATATCTCACCAAGACCGTCGCGCGGACCCGATGCAAGCCAACGAATATCGTTGGCGATCTTCATCATGTCGCATGCAAGCGCTTTAATAGCACCGTGCGCGAAGACAAGCTCGTCTTTTGATGTGAGGGCGTGGAACTTGTTTTCGGCTGTGCGGAAAGGCTTACCCGTGATGTTGCCGACTTCGGTAGCTACTGTTTCGGAAAAGCCAAGAGGAGCGTTGAGCCCCGTGCCGACTGCGGTGCCGCCGAGAGCAAGCTCGTAAAGAGGTGAAAGCGCAATGCGAAGCAGCTCAACATCACGCTCGAGACTAGAGCGCCAGCCGCTGATTTCCTGGCTGAACTTGATAGGAGTTGCATCCTGAAGATGAGTACGGCCGCTCTTGACGATTCCCTCGTTTTCGGCTTCAAGACGAATAAACGTATCGATCAGCTCATTTACTGCAGGTAGAAGCTTATCCTCAATGCTGAGTACCGCAGCAATATGCATCGCAGTCGGGAAAGTATCATTTGATGACTGGCTCATATTTACGTCGTCGTTTGGATGCAAGAGCTTTTCACCTAGTATCTGATTAGCTCTGTTAGCAATAACCTCGTTTGCATTCATGTTGGACTGTGTTCCCGAACCCGTCTGCCACACAACGAGCGGGAAATGATCGTTGAGCTTGCCCGAGATTACTTCATCGCAGGCGGCTTTTATAGCTTCGAGCTTTTCATCAGTCATTTTTTTCGGGCGAAGTATATTATTTGTGACAGCTGACGCTTTTTTGAGTATTCCAAAAGCGTGTATGATCTCAGCGGGCATCGTTTCTATGCCGGCACCGATCTTAAAATTTTGAAGGCTTCTTTGTGTTTGTGCAGCCCAAAGGCGGTCAGCGGGGACCTTTATTTCACCCATAGAGTCGTGTTCGATACGGTATTGCATAGTTTTATCCTTTCTGATTTGATATTCGAAAAATCTTATATCTTAACAGCTTTGATAACAGCCTTAAGGTTGTCTGCGCTGTGACGGAGTGATGCTATCTCGTCCTCGTTAAGCGGTAATAGTATCTTGCTGTGCGCTCCGCTTTTGCCGACAATATTGAGTAAGCTCAGGCAGACGTCATCGATGCCGTATTCACCGTGAAGCATAGTTGATACGGTCATAGTAGTATCGATACCGCTGAGAAGAGATTTGCAAATGTATGCAACTGACATTGATACTGCGTAAAAAGTCGCTCCCTTACTCTGAATCACGCGTGCGCCCGACTTACGAACGTATTCTTCCACATCATTTTTGAAAAAAGGCGGATACTTGACTTCGTTTTTAACTGATTCGGGATATTTGTCTATCGGCACGTTTGAAATATTAGCTAAAGACCACGGAATAAATGAGGAATCGCCATGCTCACCGAGAACGTATGCGTGTACGTTTTTCTGATTGATTTTGTAATATTCGGAAACTCTCGAGCGAAGGCGCGACGTATCAAGGATAGTGCCCGAACCAATGATATGTGCTTCGGGAATATCCGCATATTTATGAAACGCGTATGTAAGAATATCAACGGGGTTGCTTACGATGACATAAATTGCGTCGGGTGCGTATTTTGTGATCTGACCTGCTACGGATTTGAGAATATCAATATTTGTCTGAGCAAGGTCAAGCCGTGACTGGTTTGCTTTTCGCGCAACACCGGAACAAATGATGACTATGTTGGAGCCTTTTGTATCCTCGTATTTTCCTGCATAAACGGTACACGGATTGCTGAAAGGAGTTCCCTGACGGATATCCAAAGACTCTCCAAGTGCTTTTTCATCGTTTATATCGATCATGACTATTTCAGATGCGGTACCGTTGATAGCCAAAGTATAAGCGATCGTTGAACCGACGCTGCCTGTTCCGATAATTGTAATTTTATTCATATTAGCTCCTTGTTTAATGATTGTCTAATGAAATCTTACCGGCATATTAACAATGTAATGCTTATAACTCATTTTATCATAATATTCCGATTTTTTTCAACATTATAATGTGTTTTTTGCGTTTCAACGTAAAGAATCTTCTTTACATTAATGAAAATTTTTGTGAATAATATACATAAAAAAATCACAGGTTATTTTTTGACATTCATCAAGGTTGACACCGTCACGCTTTTATATTATAATTCAAATCACAATATGTTTATAGGTACTTACTGATGAATGATAAATATCTTCCCTCAAATATATTCGAAGGCTTAACTTCTATCCGCGCGGTGATCGCATCTCGTGACGCAGGTATTTCATCGCGAAAAATATCCGAGATATACTACGATGAATCTCGTATTGACAAACATAAAAAAGAGATCGCGTGGCTTTCGAGAATGGCAAAAAAACACGGTTTTACGCTGATAGAAAGCACGTCCGACAAAATATCCGAGCTGACGCTCGGAACGACTCACGGCGGATTTGTTGCTGTTTGTGAGGAGCGGATATTGCCTCAACTCACAGCGCAGGCAATTAAAGATAACGGTTTTTACGTTATGCTTGACGGAATTGAGGATCCCTACAATTTCGGTACTGCCGTGCGATCACTCTACGCCGCAGGCGTAGACGGAATCGTTCTGCCGCCGCGTAATTGGATGGCATCAGCAGGGATTGTATGTCGGTCATCCGCAGGTACGACGGAGATCGCCGATATGTTCGTTTCCGATACTCCAGTAGCAGTGGATATATTCAAGAAACGCGGCTATAAGATTATATGCTCAGCTAAGGAAAATTCCACGTCCATGTATGATGCAAACTTAAAGCACCCCGTTTTTCTTTTGATCGGAGGCGAACACCGCGGCATTTCAAAAACCGTGATGCACATGGCTGATGAAATTATCAGAATCGATTACGGACGCGATTTTACTGCGTCGCTTTCGGCGCAATCGTCTGCGGCAATCCTCGGCTTTGAGGTATACAGACAAAACAAAAAATAAAGAAAAAACAAAAAGGAGAGCTTCGCTCTCCTTTTTGTTTTAGGGTGAATGATGGGATTCGAACCCACGGCCTTCAGGGCCACAACCTGACGCTCTAACCAACTGAGCTACACCCACCGAATAGATATGACGTACCTGGAGGGACTCGAACCCGCGACCTACTGCTTAGAAGGCAGTTGCTCTATCCTGCTGAGCTACAGGTACATTTTGTAAAAAGCGGGTGATGGGAATCGAACCCACGTATCCAGCTTGGAAGGCTGGCGTACTGACCATTGTACTACACCCGCAAAAGCGTTGTTTTTTGACGCTCAAATATAATATCACAATATTTTTCGAATGTCAATACTTGAATAAAAGAATTTTCAGAAATAATTGTTCATAACAAAATAAATAACGGTTGACTATAATTCTTTGACTGATATAATAGAAATAGAGCACTCTTACAATAGGAGAAATTAGTGTGAAAGTATAATCGCACTATAATGATAGTTCGTTGTTTCACGCTAATAATCCTTGCAATAAGCACGGTTACGAGGATTTCGATATTTATTTTTGCCGCCATCGGCGGCGGAATGGAGATTATTATGCTTTACAAAAAGAACAAAGAACATTTCCTCTCCGACGAGCTTTTCCGCTCGCCGACATCCGAATACAGAGGTACTCCTTTCTGGAGCTGGAACTGCGAGCTTGACCGTGATGAACTCTTGCGTCAGATAGACTGCTTACGTGAAATGGGCTTCGGCGGTTTCCATATGCACTCACGTACGGGTATGGCAACGCCGTACCTTTCCGACGAATTTTTAGGTCTCATCGACGCTTGCGTAGAAAAAGCCAAAGAAAACGATATGCTCGCTTGGCTTTACGACGAAGACAGATGGCCGTCAGGCTCTGCTGGCGGTTTGATTACACGTAATGCTCCTGAATTGCGTCAGCGGTATATGACGGCGTCAACGGAACTTCCTGACGGAATCCTCGACAAAGATACTGCCATTAAAAACGGCACCTCGTATCTGCTCGGAGCTTTCGATATCGTTCGTAACGCTATCGGCGAGATGACAAGCTACGTAAAAGTCTCACCTGACGCCCCCATATCCGATGGAGCAGTTCGTTGGTATTTCGTCTGCCGTTGTGTAACAGCATCTGCCTGGTTCAATAATTCTTATTACATCGATACTCTCAATCCCAATGCGGCAAGCGAGTTCATAAAGCTCACCTACGAAGCATATAAAGAACACGTTGGTGCTGATTTCGGTGAGGCGGTCCCTGCGATCTTCACCGATGAACCGCAGTTCGTATCAAAGCGTCCGCTTCCCTTTTCCGTCGGCATAGACGGAAATTCACAGGCTACATTCCCGTGGACACCTAAATTTCCCGAAGTGTTTTCGAAACGCTATGGCTACGATATAACGGATAAGCTTCCCGAGATCATTTTTGAGCTTCGTGACGGTGCCGTTTCGGAGGCACGTTACCATTTCCACGATAACATATCCGAGATGTTCACCAAAGGGTTTAACGATCTGTGCGGCGATTGGTGCGACAAGAACGGCATATATTTTACAGGTCACTTAATGGAAGAACCGACGCTTGAAAGCCAGACTCACGCTGTCGGCGACGCTATGCGCTGCTACCGAAAAATGCAGCTACCCGGCATCGATATGCTCTGCGACAGAGTTGAGCTGACGACGGCAAAGCAGACGCAGTCCGCCGTTCATCAGTACGGACGCGAGGGCATGACGTCGGAGCTCTACGGCGTTACTAACTGGGACTTTGATTTCCGAGGACATAAATTCCAGGGTGACTGGCAGGCGGCGCTCGGTGTTACTGTTCGCGTACCGCATCTGTCCTGGGTTTCAATGCAGGGTGACGCGAAGCGTGACTATCCTGCGTCAATAAACTATCAGTCGCCGTGGTACCGTGAATACGGTTACGTCGAAGATCATTTTGCACGCGTGAATACTGCGATCACACGAGGCAAACCCGTCGTAAAGGTTGCCGTCGTTCATCCGATTGAAAGCTATTGGCTCCACTTTGGACCGAACGATCTGACTGCAAATGCGAAAGCACAGCTTGAAGAAAATTTCTCCAATATTACGTCGTGGCTGTTGTCGGGACTTATTGATTTTGACTATATCTGCGAATCTACTCTTCCCGAACAGTATAAGGAAAGCGAACACGGCATTACTGTCGGTGAGATGACGTACGACGCCGTTATCGTTCCCGCTTGCGAAACGCTTCGCCGCACGACCGTGGATATTCTCGGAAGCTTCGCTGACCGCGGCGGCAAACTCATTTTCGTTGGAGACGCACCAAAGTACATAAACGCCGTGCCTCACGATGACGCAAAAACGCTTTACGAAAAAGGCAAACACATTTCCTTCTCCCGTACCGCTGTACTCAATTCCCTCTCGGACGTACGCAATATCAGTATCAAAAACGCAAACGGAACGGACACGGATAACCTCATTTACGCGCTTCGCCGCGATAACGAATGTGATTGGCTCTTCCTTGCCCACTTAAAGAAGAACAACTGTCTTAACGTTTCTCATCCGCAGCACATCAGCATCAGAATCAAAGGTGAGTTTACACCCGTATTATATGACACTTTGTCGGGCAACATTGAGCGGATACCGTATACCTACAATAATGGCTGCACTGTTATACAGCGGACTCTTTTCGCATACGATTCTCTGCTTCTGCGTCTTGACCGTGACGCAACAGAATGCACCGTAAAAAGCGATAATAACAACCACAAGCGCAAGTTTATTGATAGTATCGACTATCGTGATCCTGTTGATTTTGAACTTTCCGAGCCTAACGTACTACTCCTTGACGTTGCAAGATTTGCCGCTGACGATCTACCTTATTCCGATTACGAAGAAGAGATACTCCGCGCCGACAATAAAGCTCGCAGATCCGTAGGTATGGGCAACAGGATACACCGTCCCGCACAGCCGTGGACTATTGAGAAAAAGGCGTGCGAGCATAAGATCCGCTTGCTTTATACCGTCCTTTCAGAGATCGAATATGACAGAGCACTCCTTGCAACCGAAACACCAGATGCCGCAGAGATAAAATGGAACGGCATCTCCGTTGATAATTCTTCGGTAGGATATTTCACAGACAGATCGATCAAGACGTTGCCAATTCCAAAGATAAACGTCGGCAAAAATACGCTTGAGTTCACGTTGCCTCTTGGTGACAGAACCGCAACGGAGTGGTGTTATATTCTCGGCAACTTCGGCGTTAAGATCGAAGGTACAAAGAAAACGATCATAGCCGCTCCCGATAAGCTCGGATTCGGCTCTGTAACGACAGCGGGACTTCCCTTCTATTCCGGCAACATTGATTATAAGCTGCGCTTCACATCTCCCGGTGCAAACGCCGTAATTCGTATAGGCAACTACCGCGGTGCTGCTGTCAAGGTTTCCTTTGACGGCGGTGAGTCGCGCATCGTTGCGTACGAGCCATATACTCTCGATCTCGGCGAGGTTAGCGAGGGCGAGCATGAACTTACCGTCACGCTTCTCGGAACGCGTCACAACAGTTTTGGCGCACTTCACGACACCGACTACGGTAACGATTGGTACGGACCTGACAAGTGGCGCACGAACGGCGACGCCTGGTGCTATGAATATAAGCTTCACGAAATGGGTATGCTGACAAGCCCCGTGATATATTTCTATGAGTGAATAACCGCTGCATAAAAAAGCCCTCGTATAGAGGGCTTTTTTATAGAAAAAATTTTTCGCAATTCTACGCTTAGCATACGGCTTTTTCTTATGCTCAAAATTCACAGCCGGCATATACTGTAGTGTAAGGCACACCTATATTCAAAAACACAAAAGGACCATAAGATGAGATATGTTTATCCCTTTGTTTCAATGACGACGGTGCAGCGTGCGAGCACTGCTTTGACTAAAACGAATATACCGCACAAAGTTGTTGAGCTGGACGCAGATATAACAAAAAAAGGCTGTGCCTTTGGCATTGAAGTGCCGCGACGTTACCTTGACTTCGCCGAAAACACCATGCGTCAAGCGGGAATACGATATAAGGAACACGTAGAGCTATGAAAAAAATCATATATTTTGATAACGCCGCCACGACCTTTCCCAAACCCGAATCCGTTTACAGATATGCAGACCGTTTCATGCGCGCAAATGCCGGCAACCCGGGGAGAGCATCACATTCACTTGCCCTTTCTGCCGCGGAAGAAGTTTATAGGACGCGTGAAGCTTTGTCAAATCTTTTCGGCTGTGCTACAGATCGGATATGCTTCACTCTGAACACGACTCACGCACTTAATATTGCGATCAAAGCGGCTGTCGGTGCGAATGAACACATTCTTATCAGCGATTACGAGCATAACAGCGTTTTGCGTCCCGTAAACAGCGTTTGCCGTGAGCGAGGTTCGTCATACAGCATATTTAACGTATCAGACGATGACGAGGAAACACTGTTCAATATTAAATCTTCGACTCGTAAAAACACGCGCACCATCGTATGTACGCATCAGTCAAACATCGTTCCTGTGACGTTGCCGATACAAAAGATCGGCGAGTTTTGTCACTCTAACGAAATCACATTTATTGTAGACGCCGCGCAGAGCGCGGGAACTGTCAAGATCGACGTTGAGCGTGATCATGTTGATATGCTGTGCATTCCCGGACATAAGGGACTGTACGGATTCACCGGTTGCGGTGCTGTAATATTCGGCAGTAAAGTCGGTGAGCTTAAACGTACGATTATTGAAGGCGGAAGCGGAACTAATTCAGTTCCGATTGAGATGCCCGACTATCTGCCTGACAGATTTGAAGTAGGAACTTTGCCGACTTCTGCGATCTGTGCTTTGGGAGAGGGTGCTCGTTGGGTAGCGGATCGCGGTGTTAAATCAATTCATGAACACGAATACGCTTTGTGCGCGTTTATTTTGCAGAACATTGAAGAGCTGAAAGGAATTACCGTTTATAACAAACGTCCCGGGAGCACCCTGCTCTTTAATTTCGATTCGGTAACACCTTCGGAAGCAGGCATGCTATATGACGAGGAAGGAATCTGCGTGCGTACAGGTCTTCACTGTGCACCGCTTGCACACAAAACAGTCGGAACGTTTCCTCACGGTGCAGTCCGTCTTGGATTCGGAGCATTCAATACGCTATATGAAGCGCGACGTTTTATTGATGTAACAAAATCAATACTGTCAAAATCACGGTGATAATACTTTTTAATTCTTTGGGAATATTAAAAATATGGAGTTGATACCTTTTGAATATTAATAATTTCCGAATTACAGTCAAATTGTTCATTTGCCGAAACCGTCGTAATGAAAAAAAGCGTCTGTGCCGTATGACACAGACGCAAAATCAATCATTTAATTACAAAAACGACGAAGCTGTGTACGCTTACAAAACAGAATTCATCGTGTAAAGATAGCTGTTACCGCGTTTGCCTTCTTTTTTCAGTAATCCGCAACAGGTCAGCACAGTTAAAACGTAATATGCCGCTTTTCTGCTAATTTTCATGGCAACGGCGTAATCCGTCGTCGTAAACGCATCCGTCCTGCACTGCTCGGGCAAAAACTGCAAATAATCAGCAGGTGTATCAAGGCACACGATATCAAAAAGCTGTATCGGAATACGGTCGTATCTGTGTGATCCTTTTCTGCCGCCGCGTGCATATCCGTCTTTGAATCTGTATTCATCGACTTCGATGAATACAAGTCGGATACTCAGATTGGTGTTACCGAGGTGACTGCGGATATTATATAAGTCAACAACGCCGTCAATAGGCTTTTCATGCAGCGGAGATTTTCGCTTCGGAGAGATCTCGCCAGTTTTAGGATCAATCCACGAAAGCGTTTTCTCTTTTATCATCGGGTGTACAAGCGTCACGTTTGATTCAGGCAAAAACGCCGCAAGTTTAGGATAAAGAGGAGACAGACCGCCTGTTTGGATCTCTATGATACCGTCACCGTTTTTTATGTCTGCTATATAACCGAGGTGCGGAATTTCTTGATGCGATCTGTCCGGATCAAAATAGTCCTTCAGAACCTTATGTATACGCTTCTCTTTAAGCGTTCCTATGCCATAAGCGGCATCTGAAGTACGGTTGTGCTCGTAACACGCGTTCAAAAACCGTAGCTTATTAACGTATGAATACGGACGCGGAGCGTTCGTCATTAAAACTCTCTTGACTGAAGCCAGAGAAGAAGCTCGTCAAACTGTTCGGACGTAAGCGATCCGTCGCCTGCCAAAGTGTCGAGGAATGACTTGAGCGAGCCGCCGTGATATACGTCAAGGAAACGCTTTGTGAAGTAGCTCATATAGGTTTTTTTGTCTATCAGAGGATAATACTGACGCTCTTTGCCGTTCTTTTCCGAACGGATGAATCCGCGGTCCTCAAGACGTACGAGGAACGAGATCAACGTCGGAGCTCTCCATCCTTTGTCGTTTCCGACTTCTTTCATAAGTACAGGAGTTGTCGTGGGGATAGGAGAATTCCATACAGCGCACATTACATCAAATTCTGCATCGGGAAGTTTTTTGAATATTTCGAGTTCCATTGTTTTTCGACTCCATTTTCTTTGGGTGTCCATATATTATACACGCGTCTAAAAAATGTGTCAAGTAGAAGTTTGACATTTTTTTGCACACTTTCCTTTTTTCTTCGTTAAAAACATAAAAATCAATATTAATTACATTGAGTTGCTTGCTGTGAATAAAAAACCGCGGTAAAACCGCGGTTTATTTATACATTTTATGCGTGTTCCTCGACGTATGCGACAAGATCACCGACAGACTTAAATTCGATAAGAACTTCGTCGGGAATATTTACATTAAATTCTTCTTCAATTGCTAACATTATTTCCACGATGTCAAGTGAATCAGCCCCAAGATCGTCAGTCATGGAAGAAGCGAGTGTGATTTCAGAGTCGGGCATGAGCTGGTTTGTGATGATTTCTATAATCTTTTCTGTCATAATAATGGTACCTTTCTTGTTTGATTGAATCAATTATATAATATCATGTACTATTTTTCAATAGTATTTATTCATTGTTTTTTATTTTTTTCTGTTTGTTGTTATTATTAAATATTATCATTGACTTTTTAATAATGGTATTGTATCATTAATTCTATAAATCAATGATAATTTTTTTCAAATGGAGTATTGACTGTTTTGGGAAACATAAGCTTACGAAGTATAAAAAACGAGAGTATTAAAAATATATTCGGTGCAATAGCGTCCGGAAGCTATATAAGCCGTTCTGACCTGTCCAAGGCTACGGGCTTGAGTCTTATGACGGTCGGCAAGATAACGGATGCTTTCATGTATCTTGGTATCGTTTCGGAGATCAAAGAAACAAAGTGCGGTGCCGGACGCAAAGCGGGACTTGTTTGTTTGAAAAACGATCATTATTCCATCGTCATCGATCTGTCTGAACGTGATTTTACACTTAATATAATCAATCTTTCCCTGCACCTTTTCGATTCTTATACGTATAAATATAACACTAAGCTTTTATACGACGATAACCTTTATATGTTTTTGAAAAGTGCAAAAAGATATATCGATTCACGTCCCGATAAGGATAAATTTATCGGTCTCGGTATTGCAATCCCGGGAGATTACGATCCTAATAATGACAAGATCAACAGCACAAAGGTACCGGAACTCAATTCCATCCCTCTTTCAAAAACGGTAGAGGGAATACTTGACATACCGATTACATTTATCATGAAGAACGTCGAAGCGGCTGCTCTTTCATGCGTCAGAAGTATTCCCCATTATGATGACAAGGTCGTTATCTATATGTACATGGGTGAATGTATAGACGGAGCCGTTTGCAATCGCGGGAATTTTGTAAAAGGAGCGCACAACGCCGAATGTGATTTCGGTAGGATGATACTCCGTTACGGCGAAACACTTGAGTCGAGGATACGGCAGAACCGTTCGGACACCGAAATGGTCAACGAGCTTTCAAGCGCTGTTTATAATATCATAACTATACTTGATCCCGATGCTTTCATTATAGAAAGCGACCTTCCAAAAAACCCCGCTTATATTATTAATCAGCTAAAATATTACCTGCAAGAATCTTACGGTCTAGAAAATCTTCCCGAATTCATATCAGGAGGCACGAACTTCCGCCACAGCGCACGCGGAGTTGCTTTGAAGTTGCGAGATATTTGGCTTGACAGTATAATATAATACACTTATAAAATACAGCCGCCGATAATCTTATCGGCGGCTGTATTTATGCTTTTTATTTATAAATATCGTAATAAGATCCCGACAGCCCGAGAAATTCGATGATCTTTTTGTATTCTTCTGCGAGCTTTTCTCTGTTCACGCTGTTTTTTCTTTTTACAGCACGTATGAGAATGTTTTTTGGCGTTTCCTCGGGGTCAACAAGTTCGACTGTGTCAACGCGGTATCCTTCTACCTCAAGCATTCTTACTCTGAGTCCGTCAGTCACAGCATCGTTCAGCTTCTGTGCCAACATGGAGTGGTCGGTGATGAAGCAGAGCGGCTGTGAATTAAGCTTTCCGTAAAGCTCGTGATGACAGCAAGGTGTAGACAAAATGATCCGCGACTTCATCAAAACCGCACGGCGTAGGACGATATCGGTTGCTATATCGCAAGCATGAAGTGATACTGTCAGGTGTATATCGCCGTCGCCGAACGCATCGGTGTATACCTTATCCTCACCGATATCAGCCGCAACGAAATGAAGTCCGTCGGCACCTATTTTTTTTGCAGTTTCGTTACAGTATTCTATAACATCGCGCTTTCTGTCAATACCAAGCATATTGACGGTTCTATGTTTATGTGCAGTCAAATATTCGTATACCGCAAAGCTCAGATAGCTTTTTCCGCAGCAAAGATCGCAAACATTCAGTGTTCCCGTCTGCGGAAGCTTATCATATACGTCGTCAAGTAACTCCGTAAAACGGTTGATCTGACGGAACTTAGACTGCTTTTTATCGTGGATACGTCCGTCGGAATTGCTTATCCCGAGTAAGTAGAGCCATTTTTCGCCGCCGTCAAAAATATATTTCTTTTTGTCGTTATTGCCCGTTTTCGTTTGTGCAAGCTCGCCCGACTCAAGCGCACGCTTTACGTTAGCTTCTCCGATCAAGGTCGTTTTGCCCTTTTTCGATGTCATAAGCTGCGCTTCAGCCGACGGCGTCAAGAGATTCGCGCGGCTGTATTTCGGCAGTAACTCAGAAAGAAGCGATCTTATGCTGTCGGGTGCGTGATTCTTTCGGATCATTTTGCCGTCATCCTGAAGCATTTCTGCCGAAACCATTAAAGAGTCCGAACTGTCAACGTAAAGCGAGAGGGTCACTTTTTTATAAGGAGCGTCGGTTGACGGCACGGAAAGTGTAACTTTTCTTAATGCACCGGCGATGGCGGCATGCTCCGCAAGCTGTGAAAAGCGCATTATTTCATTTTGCATCGCCGTCTTCCCGTTTACTTTCTTTTTTGCCTTTAATTGCTGCTAAAAGGTCAGTTTTTGATTCAGTACGGTCCCAAAGACGCTTCATATTAGGATAGTGACGCCACAAAATCAAAAGCGCAACGATTACTGTGAAAGTAGTTGAACCGATCCACAGACGTCCCGGCATATATCCCATCGTCCATGAATGTGCAAGAGGATATATCATTGCTGCCATTATGGAAGCTAATGACACATATTTAATACCGACAGCAACGATAGCAAACACGACGAAAAGAATCAAAAAAGCAAGCGGATTCAGCAAAAGCACCATCGTTGCCGCGCAAACCATTCCCTTTCCGCCGCGAAAACGGTAGAATACAGGGAAAACATGGCCGAGCACGCACATGAAGCAGGAAAAGTATGCACCGCGAATACCGAGAAGCAACGTGCCGACAAGATAAGCGGCAACAGTTTTGGCTATGTCGCCCAAAAGCGTCAGTTTTGCGGCACTGCCGCCGTATGTACGTAGCATATTTGTCATACCGGCATTATTGCTCCCCGATTCTCGGACGTCACTGCCAAAAAGTTTTTTGGAAACGATGATCGCCGTATTGATACTGCCGAGCAGATATCCCGATACGATCGATATGATGAACCCACCGAAGTATAATGTTGCAAACAAAGCAAAGCTATCAACGGGATTTGAAAGATAATATCCAATGAACCCCTGATTTATAATATCCGAAAAAGACATGATCGAAATATTCCTTTTTTCTTTTAATTATTGATTCTTTTCATCGCCCTTGGCACGGATCACAAGGCGTATCGGAGTGCCGCGGAAACCGAACGTATCACGAAGATTGTTTTCAATATAACGCTGATAGGAATAGTGGAACAGATCTGCACGGTTACAAAAGATAACGAACGTGGGAGGTGCAACGCTTGCCTGCGTCATATAATAAATCTTGAGTCTTCTGCCCTTGTCTGACGGCGGCTGAACACGCATCGTTGCTTCAGACAACAGATCATTCAGCATGCCCGTCGTAATGCGTGTGTTCGTCTGCATATAAACGTAATTGATCTGCTCAAATAGGCTATTAAGACGCTGTCCCGTCTTTGCGGAAATAAACATAATGGGCGCATACGTCATATATGAAAGCGCCGTCGTTATATTGTTCGTGTACTCCTTGACGGTGCTGTTGTCCTTTTCGACAGCATCCCATTTGTTAACGGCGACGATGCAAGCCTTGCCAGCTTCGTGAGCGATACCCGCGATCTTTTCGTCCTGCTCGGTGATTCCCTCGGAGCCGTCGATCAGAATAATGCAAACGTCGGCGCGTTCAACTGCCATGCTTGCACGCAAGACGCTATATTTTTCGATTCTGTCATTGACCTTCGATTTTCTTCTGATACCTGCCGTGTCAATGAAATTATATGTGCCGTATTCGTTTTTTACGCGTGAGTCGATGGCGTCACGCGTCGTTCCCGCAATATCGGAAACGATGAGCCTGTCCTCACCGAGGATCTTATTGATAAGCGAGGATTTGCCTGCGTTCGGCTTTCCGATAACGGCTACGTTGATAACGTCCTCTTCCTCTTCGTCTACATCTGCAGACGGCAAATTTGCAAGTACCGCGTCAAGCAGATCTCCCGATCCGCTTCCGTGGATTGACGAGATAGCGATAGGATCAGAGTCAAAGCCAAGCTCATAAAACTCGTAATACTGCCCTTCAACGTCACCGATCCTGTCGGCTTTGTTGATGCAGAGGACTACGGGTTTACCCGAACGGCGGAGCATCGTTGCGATCTCTCTGTCATCAGCAACAAGACCCGTTCTGATGTCACACATAAAGATGATAACGTCAGCCGTGTCTATCGCTATTTCCGCCTGCTCGCGCATCTTCTGGAGCATGAAATCGTCGGTTTTCGGTTCGATACCACCCGTATCGATCACGATCAGCTCGCGTCCGCGCCATTCGGTAGTACCGTAGATTCTGTCGCGTGTAACGCCGGGCGTGTCCTCAACGATCGCACGGCGCTCACCGATAAGCTTATTGAATAATGTGCTCTTGCCGACATTCGGTCTGCCGACTATTGCAACTACAGGTTTTGCCATATTATTTTCTCCGTTATTTGTCGTTATTTTTTCTTTACGGAATATATATACATCCCGTTACCTCTGAATACGGTATCTCAAAGCGAGCGTATCCGCCGAGTGTGGATACGAGGTCGATAACCATACCAAAGCTATCATCGGTAAAATAGACGTCAGGGTAAATTCCGTATTCTGCTCTGTACTGCAGGATCATATCTGTGTAATTTGTTTCGTTGAGAAGTCCGTTCTGACCGTAAACAAGCTCAAATTTTCCGTCACAGAAAAGATCTTTAATTCTATCGTAATCGTTGATAAGGTTGTCCGACGTGATAAGTGCGGTGCCTTTTATATCGCAGTTGATCGTATACGCAAAAACTGTGGGACCGGGGGAATCGATGTGATAGTATTCACCGCAAACGAGAATTGATGCGATCTCATCGTTACTTAACATCGTTTGTGTTGATTTGATATTATAGCTGTATCCGTCCGTGCTGTCGCCGGGAAGCTCGATTTTGAGCTTATCGTCCATGAAATTCTTGATAATATCGTTAAGTTTTTCAGAATCGGCACCGTTATCGGGGCTGACAGTCGGGTACTCAATAACTATATCACCGTCTCCCTCATCATTCTCACCGTTATCTCCGTCTTCGCCTACGCCGGCATTATCACTGTCTTCAACCTCACCGATATCGGTCGTATCCTCGGGGTCCGGCAACGTTTCGGTTTCGATAGCAGTATCGTCCGTATCGTCGGACGTGCCTTTTGTTTCATCACCCTCGTTGTCGGTCACGTCAGCGTCGGTATCTTTGCCTTCGTCCGTTACGTCGATCACATCTTGTGTGCCACCTGAATTATCCGTATCGCTATTATCGGTCACTGCATCGGATCCGTCGTTATTCGATGCAACGGCGATAATAATGATTATGATCGCGCAGATCAACAAAACGGTGACGAGTAGTCCCATATTCATGGGCACGTTATTTTGCTTTTTTCTTTTTACTGTTTTTTTACTTCCTGCCATCTGTTATACCTCGCTTACGTTAGGATCACCGCATCCGAGAACGGCTGAAATGAATGCTGACGCATCATTCCCGGCAACGGTCACTTTTACGTCTAATTTTTCCGATAGCCAAGCGGGAGAGTTTCCGCAAAGGAACAGGTCCCCCTCAGCACGTAAAGTCGATTCGGGTATCAGAAGCTCATCACCGAGATCGACTCCCGACAGTTGCTCTGCCATATCGACACCCGTCAGAAGCCCTGCAACCGTAACGGCACCACCGAAAAATTTATTCTTCACTTTATATACCGTACAATCAAGATTGCTACATAATGCGGCCATTTTACGAACAGCTTCTTTTATGAAGTCGTATGCTGCCTCTCCGGTTGCGATGCTGATGCGTCGAGGGGATGACGGAATTTCATAATCTCCGATATAATCAAGCTCAGCGTCAATATCTGAAAGGAACGACGTGATAAGACCTACTCCGTTGTCGAGCTGCTCGTAATCACCGTAATAATCGGCATCGGGAAGCTGAAGACCGGCATTGATGTAAAATTCATCCGAAGCGTAAAAAATCCGCGAGCCGTATTTTTCTGCGCACATCAAGCCGTATGTATCCACAAGCTCCACAATTTCCGCGCATTCAACCTGTGTGAACGGAGTGAGCGGATAGAGACCTTCTCTGTGAGCCGTTAAACCTGCAGGAACGATCGAAACACTCGTTACGGCAGGATAGAGGTATGACAGATCCGTCATCGTTTTTTTCAATACGTCACCGTCATTCAGTCCGCGGCAAAGCACGATCTGACAATGAAGCTCACATCCGCCGTCCGCAAGCATTTTTATATAACGCAAGCTTTCGCCTGCACGCTTGTTTTTCATCATCTTAACGCGTAATTCGGGATCTGTCGTATGTACGCTGATGTTTATCGGGGAGATATGCATTTCAATAATGCGTTCGATATCGCTTTCTTTAAGATTCGTAAGCGTTATGTAATTCCCGTGAATGAAAGAAAGCCGTGAATCATCGTCCTTAAAATATATTGTAGGACGCATTCCTTTCGGATTCTGATCTATGAAGCAAAAAACACATCCGTTTTCACAGCGGTGCTTATCATCCATAAGGGCGGTTTCAAAATTTAATCCAATATCATCATAGACGTCTTTTTTAATTTTGAAATTAAGCTTCTTTTCGCCACGGCATACCGTAACCGTAACGTTTTTATCGGCAAGATAAAAACCGTAGTCAAGAACGTCGTTTATCTCATGACCGTTGATTGCCAAAAGAACGTCGAACGGACGTATGCCGGCTTTTTCTGCTCTTGATTTTTTATCAACACTCGTTATTTTTACCACAAAAACACCTGCAAGGATATTAACATAGGTTTTAGACATAATAGTACATTATAATATTATAAACAATTTAATTATTTTGTCAACACAAACTCTCATTTCTGATCGATGTACCCTCGCAATTCATGAAGAATGCTCTTCTCTATCCTTGAAACATAGGAGCGTGAGATTCCGAGCTTTTCCGCAACTTCTCTTTGTGTCATCGGGCGGTCTCCGTTAAGACCGTATCTATATACGATAATGGTTTTCTCCCGATCATTCAGCCGAGTGTTTATGTATTCGTATGCTTTACTGCTTTTTATTTTTGCGTCTATGCTTTCCGCAATATTATCTTCGGTTGAAACGATATCTCCGTACGTTAGCGGATTTCCGTCACGGTCAGTATCAATCGTTTCGTTTATTGAAACCTCACAACCGAGCTTTTTCTGCGATCGGAAGTACATGAGGATCTCGTTTTGTATACACTTTGCAGAATAAGTTGCAAAGCGTGCGCCTTTTTTTACATTGAATGAATCTATAGCCTTTATGAGTCCGATTGAACCTATTGATAACAGATCGTCCTGGCATCCGCTTGCGGAATAATATTTTCGTATAATATGAGCCACAAGACGTAGATTGTGCTCTATAAGCTTCGTTCTTGCATCCATATCACCGTCGGCATAGGCAGCGAAATACTTGGATTCTTCCTCACGCGAGAGCGGCGGAGGAAAATTCTGCCCTAACGACACGGACAGAAAGACCGATGGAAGATTAGAAAATAGCCTAAAAATCAAAGAAAACACAAATGTCACCGCCTTTATTAAAAATTTAAGTATTCTTAATCAATATATGACAGTATCGGTCGAATTGATACTAATTTGTGCATAGGCAAAAATTACATTAACCGTTTATTAATATAAAAACGTCTTTTCGCAGATATTATATTCGGGCGAAATTAAATAAAACGCCCGAAAGAACTGTAAGGTATAGGTCAACAACATGATTATGGATAAGATCTCTCTTGTGCTCGTTATTGTCGGAGCACTTAACTGGGGAAGCGTAGGACTGTTCAACTTTGATATTGTCGGCTGGATATGCGGTGGCACCGACAGCATGATCTCGCGTATAATATTTACAGTTGTCGGTCTTGCCGGACTTTGGTGTATCACTCTGCTTTTCCGTCCCGAAGAGGAATACGGAAAAAGCAATAGCTGATGTATATTCAGTTGAATATTCATCAGTATATTCATTTATTTTAACGAATTTCGAAATTCGTTAAAAATACTTCCCGTCGCACTTGACAATTGATGCGGCGGGAAGTATAATATACGAAATATTTGCAAGTTCGAGGTGTAAATTATGTCAAGAATTTTTAATTTTTCTGCAGGTCCTTCCATGCTTCCGCTTCCTGTGCTTGAACGTGCGGCATCTGAAATGATAGATTATAAAGGTTCGGGAATGTCCGTAACCGAAATGAGCCACCGTTCCCCTGTTTACGATCAGATCATCAAGGCTGCAGAAGCTTCTTTGCGCAGAGTAATGAATATACCTGATAATTATAAGGTTCTCTTCATGCAGGGCGGTGCTTCCCTTCAGTTTGCCGCAGTTCCGCTGAACCTGCTTCCCGAGGGCGGAAAGGCTGATTACATAGTTTCAGGTCAGTTCTCCGGCAAAGCTCACAAAGAAGCAAAAATGTACGGTGACGTTTCCGTAATTGCAACTTCCGCCGACGATAATTTCATTTTTGTTCCGAAGATCACCCGTGACGATATTCGTCCCGACGCTTCGTACCTCCACATTTGCTACAATAACACGATATACGGCACACGTTATAATTATACACCCGACACAGGTGATATTCCGCTCGTTGCCGATATGTCTTCTTATATCCTTTCCGAACCGGTTGACGTTTCCAAGTACGGTCTTATCTACGCCGGTGCACAGAAGAACATGGCTCCCGCAGGTGTAACCGTCGTTATCGTCCGTGAAGACCTTTTGGGAAATGCCCGTCCCGGCACCCCCTCCATGCTCAACTATAAGATCATGGCTGACAACGATTCAATGTATAACACGCCCCCCTGCTACTCCATTTATATGCTCGGTCTCGTTTTAGAATGGATCGAAAGCATCGGCGGTCTTGAAGAAATGAAAAAGAGAAACGAACGCAAAGCCGCCATCCTTTACGATTATCTTGATTCGCAGGATTTCTACAAAGCTCCCGTTGTGCCTGAATGCCGTTCAATGATGAACGTAACTTTCGTTACGGGCAACCCCGAGCTTGACAAGAAGTTTGCATCCGAAGCCGCAAAAGCAGGACTTGAGAATCTTAAAGGACACCGTTCTGTCGGCGGCATGCGTGCTTCTATTTATAACGCAATGCCTGAAAATGGTGTTATCGCCCTCGTTGAATTTATGAAAAAATTTGCAGAAGAAAATAAATAATTTCCACAGAAGGAGTCTGTCTTTCATGAAAAACATTAAGCTGCTCAACAAAATTGCCGCTGTCGGCACGAACGTGTTCGACGCCGATAACTATAACGTATCCGCTGACATTGATAATCCCGATGCTATAATGGTTCGTTCCGCCGTTATGCACGATTATGAGTTCAATTCCGAGCTTCGTGCAATCGCCCGTGCAGGTGCAGGATATAACAACATTCCCGTTGACAAGTGCGCTGAAGCAGGCATCGTCGTATTCAACACTCCCGGTGCTAACGCAAACGCCGTCAAAGAGCTTGCTATCGCTTCGCTGATGCTCGCTTCCCGTAAGATCACAGACGGTATCGAGTGGGCAAAAACGATCCCCGCAGAAGAAAACGTTGCCAAGGTCGTTGAAAAAGGCAAGAGCAACTTCGCAGGCTGTGAGATCGCGGGCAAAACGCTCGGCGTTATCGGTCTTGGCGCCATCGGCGGCATGGTTGCAAACATGGCGACACATCTTGACATGAACGTTGTCGGATGCGACCCGTACATTTCGATCGACGCTGCATGGAGACTCTCCCGTGCGATCAAGAAAGCAGCCACATTTGACGATATCTACTCTGTCAGCGATTACATAACGCTGCACGCTCCCGTTACATCCGAAACCAAAAATATGATCAACGCCGAAACGATCGCAAAGATGAAGGACGGCGTTCGCATCATCAACCTCGCACGTGCGGATCTCGTTAACAGCGCTGATATTTTAGCAGCTCTCGAATCCGGCAAGGTCGCTTGCTACGTAACCGACTTCCCGACAAACGATATCATCGGCAAGCCCGGTGTTGTTGCTATTCCTCATCTCGGTGCTTCCACCGAGGAAAGCGAAGACAACTGCGCTGTTATGGCAGCACGTCAGCTTATCGACTTCCTTGAGCTTGGCAACATCACAAACAGCGTTAATTTCCCGAACGTTTCCATTCCCCATACGGGTGACTACAGAATCTGTATCTTCCACAGAAATATTCCCGCTATTCTTTCCCGCATTTCGACAATCCTCAGCGACGCGAACATCAACATCGAAAACATGGTCAACCGTTCACGCGGTGACTATGCTTACACGCTGATCGAAATCAAGGGAGACGTCCCCGAAGAATGCATCTCTTCTATTGCATCTGCTAACGGAATCCTCCGCGTTAACGTCATCAAATAAACGAAAGTATAAAAGAGTCACCGCGTTATCATTTCCGCGGTGACTTTTTTTGCTATTTGATTGAATAATATATTTTTATATGATATAATGTAATAGTTTATTTTATGCCGCTATCGGCTGAATGGAGTTAATATGGACAGTATTATTCAAATTGTCATGCTCGTATTGACAATACTTTTCTCTCTTTACATATTCATTTGCACCCTGCGCGGACTGTTTAAGGGGTGGAAATGGAGCCTTATAATTCTTTGCCGAATTTTTCTTGCAGCAGTTTTAGCGTTTATTGCAACGAAGGTTCTGGCTTCCATAACCGTTGTTAACGAGCTGTTGACAGAATTGATTGAAGACAACCTCGATTTCGACGCAGGCATTATCGTTGAAATGGCAAGATCTATTGCGAATACATTGATACTGCCGTTTGTTTTTTACATGCTCTTCTGTCTTTTCAACCTCATATTGATGATTCCGGCGCACTTTGTTAAAAAAGCCGTACTTTCACCGAAACGTAAGAAGAATATAGACAAACACGTTAAAGTTGAGGCTGCGCCCGTCGTTACAGCTCCCGTCGAACCGGCTCCTGCCGAAATAGCTCCCGTCGAATCAATCGCTCCGAGTGTATCTGAAGGTTCTCTGACAAACGAAGCCGAGGCACCTGCAGAAGCCGTCGTAGCAACTGACGCTGAAAACAGCGCCGATACCATAGGTGACGTTGTCGCTGAGCAAACCGTTGTTGCAACGGCGACGACAGAACCTGCGGACAACATTCCCGTTGAAGTTAAGCCGGATGAGAAATCTTCTGCTGAAAAGGCAAAAAAGCCTAAGAAATCCGACGAAGAGATCGCGCGCAGCCGCGATAGAAGACAAAAAGTATTCAACCGTCTCGGCGGTGCCGGCATACGTGCATGTGCTGCCGCACTTTCAGTCTCGATCTTCCTTTTCCCAGTAATGTCGCTGTTCTTCACGTTTGCTGACGGCGTTATTCTTATCGCAAACACAGCAAACGAAATTGATCCGGAAATCAACGTCGGTGATTCAATCGATATTCTCGATTATAATTTGACAGACAGACACGGAAATCTTGATTTTGCCGAGATCGACGACATGATCGACCACGTTTTCGATCCTATTTACGGTAACATTTATCTTTCCATGTCTTATTCCGCACCGATGCGCTTCGCTCACGCAGTAATGGCAGCCGTTCCCGGTTCAAACGTTTTTGCAGGCAATGAAATTGCTCAGGCTTTTGCACTCGTTGCAAATGCGATCTACCTCGTTGTAGAGCTTGGAGATTATGGCGACGATCAGATCGAAGCGATCACTCATATCAGCAACTATATCTCAGAATCCGAATTCCACAGCAACATCGTAGCCGAGCTTATCTCTGCCGCAGCTGAAAATATGCTCGACGAGGGTGATCTTTCTGAAGATGAAGAAACAGCAATGCTGATCATTCCGCTTCTTGAGGAACTTGAAGACGTAACTTCCAAAACTATCGCCGATGACGTCAGAACACTCGGCAGCATCATCACAACGATGATCGACTATGAGATTTTCTCCGATATATCCAAAGGCGGCGATCTCATCGAAAGCTTCTCGGATGAAGATTTTCTTTATGATATTTTATCAGCAATCAACGAAAACGATGATTTCCGCAGTATGATCCCCTCTTTGATCTCCATGTCTGTTTCCTCGCTTACCGAAGAGCTCGGCAGCGCAGGCGATAAAATCAACCTTGATTCTGACATAGATGAGCTTTCTGCGAAGGAACTTCGTCGTGAAGCTGAGATCATTTCCGTCTTGCTTAAGGATGTAAACACCATTTCAACGGCTATGTCCGGTGACAGCTACAGTAACTCCGAGATGACCGACGAAGTACGTGCTCTCGGTAAAACTCTTGATACTGCCATCGATAGCTTGCTTATCGGCGGTGCCGTCAAGGATCTGTTTGTATCAATACTTGACTCTGATATGTTCGGTGAAGAAAGCGCCGAGATCGCAAGAGTCGTTAAGAATCACATAGACGAGGACATTTCTATTGAAAACCTTATCGTTGCTATTCAGAAGTTTACGGTTATTCTTGAAAACTACAAGAGCTCAGGCGCTAACGACAACACAGTTCTTGCAAATTCCATGCGTGAGCTCAGCAGTTCGCTTGACGGAACAACAGCCGTTATAATCAAAGAGATCATCAACGAAACAGATATATTCGATTCTTCTTCCGGTGAAGGCGAAGGCACTTCCGACACTTCCACTGATGCTATGAAGACAGTCATGAACGTATTTGTTGATAAGCTTGCCGCAGGTGAGATCAGCGATGACGAATACGAAAAGGAAGCAAAAGCGCTTGACTACACGATGCAGATCGTTGACACTGCTTCGAGCGGCGGTGTTGACGGCATCAAGCACATTTACGGCGACGCTGACGGAATGGACGAAATGGTCAGCACTATAGTCACAGCAAAGATCACGTCAACTTCCGTATCCGAAATCGCTTATGACGATGAAGGCAACCTCACAAACGACGCACTTGAGATCTCCTCGGGTGTTGATGATGAGGACAGAGCTCAGCTTATCAAGAGCTGCAAGAACACGTACATCACCGAAGCGTCACAGCCCGATGCCGATGTTGCTCTTCTCGAAACAAACCTCAAGGCTATCGCCTCCATCTTTGGCGAAGATATTACCGATGATATCGTTGATTGGAGAAACGAAGTTAAATAAAAGTCACTCTCAATAATTTAATGAACCTCACGTTTTTAACGTGAGGTTCAATTTTTTGTTGGTATTATTCTTCTATTATCTGTCAACAATACTAACAACACTATTATTTGAAAGGATAATTAACTTATGACAAATATGTCCATGATGGGAAAAATGAAAACGAGTGTTATGAAAGGTGTTGCCGTAGGGTTGTTTTTGGGAAGCATGATCGGTGTAATGACCGCCTGTGCCATCAAACCTAAAAGATCAAAATTCAGCCGCTGCGCAGGCCGCGCTCTTGATGCTGTCGGAACAATGATGCAAAACATTTCCGATTGGGCGTTTTGATCGGTACTACAAAAAATGAGCGACGGGAGTCGCTCATTTTTTTGTTCGATAATTGATTCGACAGCAGAATGTGACAATTTTTCCGATCGGCACGGGATACAATAATTACAAATAAAGTATTTTACCGAAAAAATTAAGAAAGGAATGCTATAAATGAGAAACAATAAAGCGGAAGTTATCACAGTTATCGACGGACACACAATGATGATAACGATCTACGGGGACATAGACCATCACAGCGCAAAAAGGATACGCGGAGAGATAGACTCTTCCCTTTACATAAACCGTCCAAAACGTGCTGTTATGAATATGTCCGAGGTGGAATTTATGGATTCTGCGGGGCTCGGACTCATCCTTGGCAGGCTTGACTGCGCCGAAAAGCTCGGTTGTAAACTTACGGTACTTGACCCTTCGCCTCGTGTTATGAAGATCCTCGATCTTGCAGGCGCAGGACGGCTGATCGAGATCAAACGCGGTGACACAGCTAAAAAAAACATTTAATAAGCTATTGAAAGGAAAAATCAATATGAATACTTTTCTTGAAAAAACAGAGAAAAAGAGATCGGGCAGACCGCCAGAAAATTTGAAAAATGAAATCAGGTTTGAAATACCGGCACTTTCCGTTAACGAAGGGATAGCGCGTGCCGTATCATCAGTTTTCCTCTCTCAGCTTGATCCGACAGTTGAGGAGCTTTCTGACCTTAAATGCGCCATTTCGGAAGCGGTGACGAACGCTATCGTTCACGGATACAGAAACAACGGAGGAACCGTTTACATAACGATCAAAATACTTGATGAAAGGACCGTTCGGATAGAGATTCGTGATCGCGGACTCGGCATCGAAAACATCAAGATTGCAATGCAGCCGCTTTATACGACAGATCCTGAGGGTGAGCGAAGCGGCCTTGGCTTTACCGTTATGGAAAACTTCACAGATAAGCTGACCGTTGTAAGCAAGCCCGGTTCTGGAACTAAAGTCACGATGATAAAAACGCTTTCCGGTGGACGCAGGCAAAAATAATGAATGATCAAAAAAACACATACCGTGACGAAAATCTAACGCTGTTTGCTCGCCTTACCGATGGTGATAAAACTGCTGAAGAAGCGTTGTTGATAAAAAATTCCGGTCTTGTACGAAGTATCGCAAACAGATTTCTCGGACGCGGAACGGATTATGACGATCTTTATCAGCTCGGCATGATCGGTCTTTTGCGTGCTGTCAGAAGCTTTGATACAGAACGCGGTTGTGCATTTTCCACTTATGCCGTACCGCTTGTTATCGGTGAGATCAAGCGCTTTTTGCGCGACGACGGCATAATAAAAGTGAGCCGGGACAAAAAACGTCTCGGCTCACGGTTGCTTTATGAAAAAGAAAAATTCACAGAAAACTTTGGCAGATCGCCTCATATATCGGAGCTCGCTGAGATATGCGAGATAGACGTAGCGGAAGCCGCTATTGCGCTTGAATCAACGTATCCTATACGTTCGATTTACGAGCCGGCGTATGAGGATGGCGAGCTATCGCTTTTTGACACGATAGAATCAAATGAAAACGATGATGCCGTCACAGAGCGCATCGCCTTACGTGAGATAACGGAGAAAATGCCCGACCTGTGGCAAAAAATCGTTTCACTTCGTTATTATCACGATATGTCACAAGAATCTACCGCTCGTGTGCTCGGGCTCACACAGGTCAAAATCTCGCGTGAGGAGAAAAAGATATTTGAATATCTTCGTCAAAAGCTGGGTTGACAATGCTCTGCCGTTCACCGCTTTTTTTAATTGAACTGCGAATTATACAAAGATGAATAAAATCCGCCAGACGCCAAAAGCTCTTCGTGGGTTCCGGATTCGATAATATTGCCATCCTTCAAAACGAGGATAACGTCCGCGTGACGTATAGTTGAAAGTCGGTGGGCGATAATGAAGCTCGTTTTGCCCTCCATAAGTTTGTTCATGGCAGACTGGATCTTCACTTCTGTACGTGAATCGACGTTTGAGGTTGCTTCGTCAAGTATCAAAACGGCACATTCAGGCAACATTGCGCGCGCGATCGTTAATAGCTGCTTTTGTCCCTTTGAGAGATTGATACCGTCTTCGTTGACAAGAGTATCGTAACCATCGGGCAGGCTTTCGATAAAATCATCGATCATTGCCGCTTTTGCAGTCTTTACGATTTCCGCTCTTGTCGCTCCCTCTTTTCCGTATGCAATATTTTCGGCTATCGTGCCGCCAAACAGCCATGTATCCTGAAGAACCATCGTGTGCGCCGCGCGTAAGCTGTCACGCGTCACTTTGCAAATGTCGTTGCCGTCGATCCTAATAGCTCCGCTGTCGATATCGTAAAAGCGCATCAACAAATTTATGATCGTCGTTTTACCGCTTCCCGTGGGGCCTACGATCGCAATCGTTTTGCCGCGAGGCGCATCAAAGCTGATGCCATGAAGGATCTCTTTGCCCTCAACATACGAGAATTTTACGTCTTCGGCTGTAATATCGCCTTTAGCGTTTGATAATACCACAGCATCGTCGTAGTCGGCGGGCTCTTCTTCTTCGTCGATAAGGCGGAATACGCGCTCAGCAGCGGATGCCGCCGACTGAAGCTCGCTGATAATATTCGCCATTTCGTTGATTGGACCTGAGAATTTGCGTGAGTACATTATAAACGTCGATATGTCTGCCAGCGCGATCTTCTGAAGTAAATAAAGGATCGAGCCGAAAAGAGAAATAAACGAAAGCGAAAGATTGTTAATAAAGTTGACGGTCGGGCCTATCATCGCTCCCTGATAGTCGGCATTATAATACGCCGCGACAGCTTCATCGTTATATTCGTCGAATCGGTCTATCATGACGTTTTCACGTCGGTAAGCTTTGATCGTTCTGTGACCTGACAGTATCTCCTCGGTGTATCCGTTAAGTTCGCCGAGCTTGACGGAACGGCGCTTAAAGAGCGGACGTATCTTTTTCGTTTTATACCGTGTAAATATTATCGACATCGGGATCGTTACAACAAAAACGAGCACGAGCAGCGGAGAGATCGTTATCATCATAACGAGTGAGCCGACAACGGTGATCACGCTTGAACAGATCTGTAAGAGGTCGGTTGCGATCGAGGTGTTGATCGTGTCAATATCGTACGACATACGGCTTATGATATCACCCGTCTGATTCTTGTCAAAGAAGCTGACGGGAAGTGACATGAGCTTATTAAATACCTCGCTTCTCATTCTTGCCGAGATCTTGCGCGAGATGTGGATCATCGTTATCGACAGAATATAAGAAAGTATTGAGGATAAGGCATAAAATATCGCCATTAAAATGCAGTAGCGTATGACGGTATCAAAATCGACTTTTCCGACACCGGGCTCTATGGCTTTGATTGCTTCTCCCGAAAGCTTCGGTGCGACAAGCGCCAAGAGATTTGAGGAGACCATAAGCATGATCGCCGTTATAACAAGAAGCTTATAGTCAAGCATATACTTGAACAGGCGAAGGAATATCTTAAATTTGTGCTTACCCGACATCGCAGGTCCGTCGTGAAGATGTCGCTGATTTATCGGGCTTTTAGGGCCGTTAATCAAGGATAGCACCTCCCATCTGTGACTCGGAAATCTCACGGTATATGTCGCACGATTCGCAAAGCTCGGCGTGCGTACCCGCCGCAATAACGACACCGCCGTCCATGACAAGTATCAGGTCTGACTGCAAAATAGAGCTTACACGCTGTGCAACGATAACCTTCGTTGAAGCTTTATAACGCTCGGCGATGTGTCCGCGTAGACTTGCATCTGTGCGGTAGTCAAGCGCGCTTGATGAATCGTCGAGGATCAGAATCTCAGGACGTGACGCCAAAGCGCGTGCGATAAGCAGGCGCTGTTTTTGTCCGCCTGAAAGATTTGCACCTTTAATATCGAGACGGAACTCTTCTCCGCCCTCTTTTTCGTCGACAAACGATTTAGCTTGCGATGATACGATAGCTTCTTTGATACCATCATCGTCAAGCTCACGTCCAAAGCGGATGTTCTCGCGGATCGTATCGGAGAAAAGGAAATCGTTCTGCGCGGCGATGCCGAATTTGCTGTAAAGATCATCCGGATCATAATAACGTATATCTCGTCCGTTTATCGTGATCCTGCCACAATCCGGATCGTAAAAGCGCATAAGCAGTGATATAAGCGTCGTTTTGCCACTTCCCGTGCCGCCGATGATGCCGAGAGTTTGTCCCTTACCGAGCGTAAATGAAATATTTTTTATGTTGTCGCGCTTGCCGTTATACGAGAAGGTGACGTTTCGAAACTCAATATGCGGTGCTGAATCGTTGAACTCGGCGTACTCGTCGTCTTCATCGGGAACCACTACATCAAGCTCCGTCGGCGCATCGAGAACTTTCGTTATTCTTTGCATGGAAGCGGCGCACTTAGAGTACGTTACAAACATTCTTGTGACCGAAAGCATTGCGTTAAGAATGTATGTAAAATACGAGATGAACGCCATGATCTTACCGACCTGCGACAGTCCTGCGTTGACACGGTACGCGCCGATCACGATAACGACAGTCAGTCCGAGATAAAGGAAAAAGTTCATCAGCGGATTCGTTGTTGAAACGATCATGCTCGCCGTTTCTTCGCGTTTTTGCAGATTGGTGTTTACTTTTTCAAAGCGTCTTTTTTCGTAATCCGTTTTTGACAGAGCCTTTATAACGCGGATACCCTGAATGTTTTCGCGTACCGTACGTACCATATCGTCTGTCGCTGTGCCAAGCTTAGAATATAGCGGAATGCTCTTTTTCGAAATAAAAAAGACGGACACCGCCAAAAACGGCAGCGTTGCCAGAAGAACGAGCGTCATGACGGGATCCATAAAACTTGTAAGGATAAGTCCGCCTATAAGCAAGATCGGTGCGCGGACACCCATGCGCTGTATCATTCCCGTAAACTGATGAACATTATATGTATCCGACGTCAGACGGGATTCAAGCGACGGAATCGAAAACGTGTCCGTTTGACGGCAGGAAAGACGAAGCGTTTTAACAAAAAGATCGTGCCGCAAAAGCTGAGTTGATTTACTTGCGACGCGTGACGCCATTCTGTTGGCAATAACGTTACCGAGAACTGCCAAAACAGACGAAACTATCATAGCGCCGCCCCAAAAGTAGATCAGCTTGATGTCGCCTGTTACTATTACGTTATCAATAATATGCTCAAGTATCGACGGAATCAAAAGATCAAATATCGTGCCTGTGAATTTGATCAGCAAACCGAGCGCCATCGCCGGTGCGTACGGCTGTAGGTATTTCAAATATCTTTTCATGTATTTACCGCTTTAAGTGTTAATAATATATTAATATTATATAATAAAACTTAAAATAAATCCATCCGTCATGCGATATGATTTGTAAAATTATAATTTCGTTAAAATTCAGCGTTGTTGTTCACAAACAATTAACAAAAGAGAGCGTTTTTCAAAAAAACGCTCTCTTTTTTGCTGTAGGTATGTTTTATTTAGCTTTTACCATGTATACCTCGGGATATTCGGGAAGCGGATAATCAGTTTCGAGGAAGTAATCCGTATGCGGCGGGATATTATACGCAACGTTTTCATTTGCGACGCCGCAGCGGTACATTGTGTTATGCATGAGCGTGCTGATTCTGTAATCGGTATCAAACTCCGTCATATAAACGCGAAGCACCTTGCCTCCCTTTGAATAGAACACGATCTCCTCACGCCAGTCACCAAACAGATCGGCTGTAAGACACGGTGTTGCCTTTGTTCCGTTAATGGATATTGCGTTAGCGCTGAGAACGGCACCGTGCTCGTAAGAATAGACTGTCGTACCGTCAAGACCGCAGCGCTCAAGATCGCCCGTCCACCAGACGGCGAAGTTGATGCCGCCCGACCACGTTTTACCTGAAAATGGCTTCATTTTTTCGTTCGTGTAATGATATACGGTTGAAGTTGTGGCGCAGATAAACTCAGCCGAATCGTTTCCGGGAATAAAATTATCAGCAAGTGCGCGTCCGACGTCTCTGTTGGATGAATATTTGAAGAGAACTTTTCCCGTCTTTGCGTCGGCAAGATAAGCACCCTGACCGCCTTCAAGGCAACCCCACACTTCAAGTCCCTCACGATCGGGTATAAAGTCTCCGACGTGAATGGCATCGCCGTGTCCGAGCATTGTGTTCCAAAGCTTAGTGCCGTCGTGATCGATACAGCACTGACCGTATACGATCTCGTCAAAGCCGTCGCCGTCAACGTCAGCTACGCAAAGGTTATGGTTACCCTGACCCGCAATAGCACCGTTCCCCTTTCCATTCGAGTCAAACGTCCAAAGCTCGGTCAGCTCTGCGCCGTCAAAGTTATATGCGACAAGTACGGTACGCGTATAATATCCGCGGCACATCACGATAGACGGAGTTTTTCCGTCAAGATATGCAACGGCGGCAAGGAATCTGTCAACTCGGTTGCCGTAATCGTCTCCCCAGGAGCTGACCGATCCGCGCTGAGGCTTATAATCGATCGTCGTTACTGCTGCTCCCGTCTTGCCGTTGAACACCGTGAGATATTCATGTCCTGACAGAATGTAGCCTGCGTTCGTTCTGAAGTCTGCTTTTTCTCTTCCGATAATGGTGCCGTCACCTGCCACGGTGCCATCAGACGTTTTGCAAACGAGCTCGGCGCAGCCGTCGCCGTCGAAATCGTAAACGAGGAATTGCGTATAATGCGCGCCTGCACGGATGTTGACACCGAGGTCAATGCGCCAGAGCTGTGTGCCGTCAAGCTTATATGCGTCAATTATAACGTTGCCCGTATAGCCGGACTGTGAGTTATCCTTTGCGTTTGACGGATCCCATTTGAGTATGATCTCATATTCACCGTCACCGTCAAGATCACCGCAGGACGCGTCACCGGGCGTATATGTATAACGTTCGCCCGACGGAGTTGTACCGGGTTCGGGAACGTTTAGCGATATATCAAAAAAGTTTTTGCTGTGAGGAGTTACGGTAGCGGACTGTTCTTTAGCGTCTGTGATGACATAGTACGATGACGCCTCCGTCCCCGCAGTATCAAGGTAACACGTAGCCATCCCTGATTCACTCTTGTAAACAGATGTGCCGTCGCGGAAAAGCTCGTATACGGTATCGTTCGATTCCGTACCGAGGGAGCGCCAGCTTACAAGGATACCGTCATCCGTGCTGACCGCAACGAGTCCGCGGTCAAGAGCTTCGACTTGTCTGCCGTTTTGTTCTTCCACGATTTGTTCCTCCTCTGTATCAGCCGCTGTGTCCGTTGTCTGCGATCCTTCGGTTTCCGAAGTATCTTCTTCGCCGCAAGCAAAAAAACAAAGTAGCATTGCCGCACAAAGAATGAGCGATAACAGTTTCTTTTTCATTTTGATCATCCTTCCGTTATCATATAATCAACTGTAATTTAAGTATACATTTATATTCCGTATTTTTCAAGTAAGATTTTCTGTTTATTTGGTTTTATAAAAAAATTTGTTGATATATAGAAAAAGATATGTTACCATCAAAATATACGGCACTATGCGAAAGGTTTTGAACTATGGAAGAAAAGATCATTAATTTATACGATAACGACGATCGCGTAACGTTGACTCCTATGCTCCACAAAGATCATCCCGATCTGCGTCATGGACGGCGCCCTGCCCTGATAGTTCTTCCCGGCGGCGGACTGTCATTTCTATCCGAGAGAGAAGCGGAGCCTGTTGCGCTTGCATTTATGCCTTACGGCATAAATACGTTCGTGTTGCGATATTCTGTAGGCGAATTCGGGAATTATCCGCTACCGCTTCTTGACGCATCCATAGCTATAGCACACGTCCGCAGGCACGCTGACGAATATAACGTTGATCCGAAACGCATTTTCGTTCTCGGGTTTTCCGCAGGCGGCTATGTTGCGGCTATGCTCGGCGTACGCTGGCACGAGGATTTCATCCGCGAGGAGATAGACATTCCCTACGGCATGAACCGTCCTGACGGCGTTATTCTTTCATATCCCGTTATCACCGCAGGTGAATACGCTCATAGAGGCACCATTATCAATTCCATTGGCGACGACGCAACGGAATTAATGCTTGAGGAGCATAGCCTTGAAAATCTCGTTTCCGAAAATACACCGCCTACGTTTCTGTGGCACACGGCAAACGACGGCGCTGTTCCCGTTGAAAATTCGCTCGCCTTTGCTAAATCACTTTCGTTACATAAGATCCCGTTCGAGCTTCACATTTATCCCGACGGTCCTCACGGTCTTTCTCTTGCAAATCATGAAACTTCGTGCGGCAACCCGGCTCTATTGAATCCGCGCGCCGCAGACTGGGTGCGTCTTGCATCGGAATGGATGAAGTTAATGTGATTTCAGAAGCGTTGGCGCTATGAATAATGCACGTCGAAGTTTACTGTAGATACCGATAAAATCTTCCCACGGCAAAGGGTTCTTCCCTTTGCCGCATTCTATTGTGAAAGACGGCTTATTAAATTCACCGATAAACCAATCAGTCAAGCCTCCGTATGACGCCGTTCCCGTCGGCACAGACAGCTCATATCCCGTAAGCTCACCGATCACCTCTGCTATTCTTTTACCGTTCGGCGGCACGTTACCTCCGCTCGTGTAATATATTTCCTCGCCTTGTGTGTGTAGAGTCAGTATCATCTCAGGGCTGAGCGTTCGTATCATACCCGACAGTGCCGATACCTCAGGCTCAGATTCGGGATACTGCCCGCTGTATTTCGTTCTGCCGGCTGTGATCCCGAGCTCTGCTTCAACTCTTTTGTATTCTGAAAATCCTGCATTATAATTATGATTAAGATCAACGCCCCGTTCATTTGCCTGCCAAAGAGTGAAATCATCGCCGTCGTTCATTTTCAGTAAGCGGCAATAGAGCGGACTATCGGGCGAAGCTCCCGACTGTTGTATTTGTACTCCATCGGGATTCAGCATCGGCACGATATAAATCGCCCGCTCACGATAGATAACGGGAATACTTATACCGTACATCGTGCCTTTCTTTTCGTATGCCTCACAATACTCGTTTATGAACCGCAAAAGTGTCGCAGTCGTTATCCATTCCATGCCGTGATGCGTGCCGACGTACACCACCGATATCGGTGCTGTTGCCATGCCTATTCTGCACGCATATATCGGACGACCTCTTATGCTTTGTCCTATCTCAAAGTAATCGAAAAATCCGTATCTGTTTTTATATTCCTTAAAATGACTCCCAACGGTTTCGTTGTTTATCGGTGCGTGTAACGGCAAAATGCGTTCTCTAATTTCGCTCATAGCTACCTCTTTTTCGTGTCGGTCGGTATTTATATTAAAATCTTATGAATATACTTCATATCTTGACACCGAATTTACAGTTACTCTTTATTTTTGCGTGAATCTGTGGTAAAATAAAACAAGCTGACGAAAAATCAGCGGAATGGAGAACGTTTATGACCATGACTAACGCGAATAACTCACGAAAAATACTCACCCTCGGCGGGCTGTTTATCGTTATCTCAACGATTTTTTCTCAAATAGCGGCAATCATGACGACGGTACTGTCAAACAGCCCCGAATATTCCGCTTCCGCGGTTTTGGATATTCTTTACGTTGTGAGAACCCTGTTCGACAGCATCATTTTCGCCGCAGGCGCCGCACTCATTCTTTCATTTGTTCTGCTAAAAGAAAAAAAAGGTCTGCTTTTTGCTTATGTTGTAGCTATGCTGATACTTTTTGTTGACTACAGCATATCATTTACGATCGACTTTGCTTACGGCTTGGTCTACGGATTTGAACTTTGGACACTTTTATACCTTTTCCTGAATTTTGCAGCTCGTGCCATCGTTTACGCCGTTATTATTCTTTTCGCAAAACGCTTTATTGCGAAAGCATCAGTCTATGAGCTTCCAATACCGTTTATTTCCCTTTTACATCCCGCATCACAAATGCTCGGCATCGCTTTTATTGCAAGAATAACACCGTACATACTCTTTGAGATTTATTCTAACATAACAGGTATCATCGAATACGGCTTTGATATGACCGGGTCTGACATTCTGGCAATAATCTCTGCATACGCAGAGATCCTGATCGACGGCGCTCTTATTTACTGTGTGATGTATCTGTTATTGACCCTTTATTCAAACATTTCAGAAAAAGCAACACAATAATACTTAATACAAAAGAAAAAATACCCGAGATAGCTAAGTGCTTATCTCGGGTATTCGTATTTTAAGTCAGCTTGTACCGTTCGTCAAGTCCGTCTGACACATCGGAAATGTGTTTTACGGTATAAATTGCAAATATGACGGAGACTATGAGCATGACCGTCGTTATTCCCTCAAAAACGGGAACGTAAAAGACGTATTTAATGCCATCTTGCATCGCCTCAACAGGTTTATTTATGCCTATGATGACCGAATACGCAACGGATACTGCGGCATTGACTATCGACAGTATGAGCATACGTCGGTTTTGCTTTGAAAGTCTGGCGTGCAGTTTTTCGGAATAGGTATCGTATTCGCCTCCGGTTGAGATAAAGCCTGTATATTCATGTATAACAGCGTTTATCCTGCGCGTAACGGTTATCATCATCAATACGAACAGAGCCTCAGCGACAAAAGAGATGACAGCGCAGACTATATACGCACGCATTGCGTCTTCAGATTTCATAGTGCGTGTAAAATCATGATAATTTTCGATAAATGAAGCAACAGAAATCCAATGCGCCATCGTAAAAACTCCGTAACCGACAGTCAAAGCGATCGGAATAACAGGCTTTTTCGCGTCGCGTAAAAAAGACAGCCAGAACAGCAGGACGCATACGGCACACAAAATGTCGGGAATAAAGTTCTGTCGGTCGATAATGAAATCGAGTGACAGCAAAACACCGGCAGACAAGAACACAAGCGCAAGCTTGAGCCTTTTATAATGCTGAAGTCCCGTATTCGCGGCAACGTCGTTTTTGTAAGCGTTTCTAAGTGCTTCGCGGAACGGCATATCGCATCTGATTCCGTTGATGTAGCTCAAAATCCGCAATAGCCAATGTAAAGCGATAATCGACGTAAAGAATACGGCGAATACGATGAAAAGTCCGCGGAAGTCGGCAAGATTGACGTTATACGCATTTACCTCGCCCTCGTATCCGTAAGAAGAAAGCTCCGTAAATTCGGGAAGTATATTAAACACCGCACGCATAATAACGAAGCGCTTCGTCAGCTTCACAAGCTTAGACAGGTTCTTGTCATTCCGTTTTTCCGACAGTGTGTTGACGCGCTCATTTATCATTTCATCTGTGATAGTGCCGTTACCTCGGTGCTGTGCATAACGGGAAAGCCTGCGCGTAAGCTTTTCGCGGTAACGCCGCATACTCCGTTCGCTGTACGGCATGTATATTCCCTTTGCGGGAAACTGCGTTCCGAGATATATCATACCGTCGAATATTTTATCGACGAGCAGATAAAGCATCGCGGCTTCCGCAATTCCGAAGCAGAACGAAAGCAAAAGGATCATAGCCCGATCATCGCCTGAAACGAAGAAAGAGCTGACGGCGTCAGCCGCCGTTACGAGAGTCAGCCTGAACAAAAGCGTTCTTGCGTCGGAAAGCTTATTTGAAAATTCAGACGGCACCGCCAAAGCAAAGTACAGCAAAAGACATCCGATAAAATCGGGAAGAAAATCAAGCGCCGATATATCGGGATTTGCAAACGTAAACACCGCAATAATTGCAAACACTATCGCCATAACGCATACTCCTTTTCGCTGTTTTTACTTTTTCTTCTTTTTCTTTTTGTGTGAACCGTAGTTTACAGGTGTCACGGGAGGTTTTTCTGTTTTCAGAGGTGCTATAGGCTCAGAGGACGAAAGAGCTGATTTATCAAAGTCATCCTCACCGCCGTTTTTCACTTTTCTCAAAAACTCTCCGATTTTTGACGGCTTATTCTTTTGCGTCATATCATGATCGGATTCAAGGCATATCCACATATAACAGCTGTAAATATTAGCGGAAATCAGAACGGCACACAACAGTTTTATGAGCAGTGCCAGTGCCGCGAAAGCAGAAATGTAGCCTTGTAGAAACTCAAAATCAAGCGAAAGCGTTATGATGAAAAAGTAGTTGACGCAGTGTAGCCACACGTTTCTCATACATTTGTCGGCGAGCTTGCGGTCACCGACAGACCTCGCCAACTCGGCAAGCGCCATGAGCATAGACAGCGTATAAACGAACATCACGGCAACTCTGCAAATTTCGATGATATTTTCAACGAGTGAAATATCATTTACAGCTCCGATATAGGTAAGCGAATAATATAAACACTGCACTGCCGATACTGCAAAAAGCGCATAGACAGACCATATAGCGTATCTGAATCTGTCAGCGTGCGGACGAAGCTTCACCAAAGCTTCGTACATCACAAAGCTTCCTACAAGATCAGTCAGAAAATACGTTGGAGCAAACGTAAAAATGGATACAAGAAGGTATCCGATAAATAATAATCCGAGTCCCATTCACTTTTACCCGATCGTGCCTATTATATGTTTACCATATTGCCCGAGCCGCAACATTTTTTGTATTTTTTGCCTGAGCCGCAAGGACAAAGCGCATTCCTGTCGATCTTTTCGGAGGCGGTTTTTTTGACGGGCTTTTGTTTTTCACCCGTTTTGATCGCTCCATGCGTTCCCATCACATTTGTGGACTTTGCTATCATTGTCTGGCGTCGTTTTTCAAGCTCTGCCTTCGGAATAGCCGTAAGAACTCTTCTTGATGTCGTACGGCGAATATCGTTCGTCATCTCATCGAAGAGGTTCATGCCTGCGATTCTGTATTCGGAAACGGGATTGCGATGCGCGTATGCCTGCAGACGTATGCTGTCGCGCAGATCATCCATCGCATCAAGATGCTCCATCCAATGCGTATCGACGGCGCGAAGCAGTATGTTACGCTCGATATTGCGCATCCATTCCTCGCCATATTTTGCCTCTTTGACGTCATATATCCTCATTGCTCGCTTTGTAAAGAGAGCAACGATATCTTCACTACTCATGGACAAAAGACGCGATTCTTTGAATTCGGCATCATTTTTATCGAAAAGTACGCCCGTATATTCACGGTATAGCTCGGATAACTGCCATTCGTCGTGAGATTCTCCCGACGTGTATGCTTCTACTGCTTCTGTGACCGTACTGACGATCATCTTTTTTATCTTTTCGGACAGATCAAGTCCGTCAAGTACTTCAGAACGCTGCTTATAGATAAGCGAACGCTGTTGATTCATAACGTCATCGTATTCAAGAACGTTTTTACGTCTGTTAAAGTTCTGATCCTCGATACGTTTCTGCGCCGATTCGATCGAATTCGAAACGATCGACAGATCGACAGGCACGTCATCGGGCAGCTTTAAGCGATCAACGATATCGTTGACCTTGTTTCCGCCGAACAGACGCATCAGATCGTCTTCAAACGAAATATAAAAACGCGATTCACCGGGGTCTCCCTGACGTCCCGAACGTCCGCGGAGCTGATTATCAATACGGCGGCTTTCGTGGCGCTCCGTACCGAGCACGAAAAGCCCTCCTGCTTCGCGCACGCGCTCGGCTTCGGGTTCTATTTCCGCTGCGTATTTACGGTTGAGATCACGGTAAACCTCGCGTGCTGCGAGGACTTCCTCGCTGACGGAGAGCGATGATCCCGTTGCGAGTGCAATCATTTTTTCGTCGTAGTCCATTTTGCGCATTTCGGACTTTGCTAAATATTCCGCGTTACCGCCCAAAAGGATGTCCGTTCCGCGTCCTGCCATGTTCGTGGATATCGTAACCGCACCGAGTTTACCTGCCTGTGCAACGATCTCCGCTTCTTTTTCGTGATATTTTGCGTTAAGAACGGTATGAGGTATACCTGCTCCCTTCAGCTTTTTGGAAAGAGCTTCGGATTTTTCGATAGATACGGTACCGACAAGAATGGGCTGTCCTTTTTCGTGGCACTTTTTGATCTGCTCGATAACAGCAGCATCCTTCGCTTTGCCCGAAATATACACAACGTCGTTGTGATCAAGACGTATCATCGGTTTGTTTGTGGGAACTACGACAACGTCAAGATTATATATCTCACGGAACTCGTTTTCTTCAGACAAAGCCGTACCTGTCATTCCCGAAAGCTTACTGTACATTCTGAAATAGTTCTGGAACGTTACCGTCGCAAGCGTTTTATTCTCTTTTTGTATATCAACGCCTTCCTTCGCTTCTATAGCCTGATGCAAACCGTCAGAATAACGGCGTCCCGGCATCATGCGGCCGGTGAAAGCGTCGATTATCATGATACCGCCTTTGTGAACGACATAGTCAATATCCTTGCGCATAATTCCGTGTGCGCGAAGCGCCTGGTAAACATAATGGGCAAGCTCTGAGTTATCTTCGTCGCCGAAGTTTTCGATCTCAAAGAATTTTTCTGCCTTTGCTATACCGCGTTCGGTGAGTGTCGTCGTACGCTTCTTTTCGTCGACGACGTAATCTGCGCTGACACCCGCACGTTTCATGAGCTCTTCCATGTCTTCTTTTTCGTCTACTTCCTTGATAACGTAGGGACGGAAATTTTTAACAAGGTCGTTCGCTCTGCCGTACATATCGGTCGTTTCGTCGCCAACACCCGAAATAATGAGAGGAGTTCTTGCCTCATCGATCAGAATAGAGTCTACCTCGTCGACAATGGCAAAGTTGTGACCGCGCTGAGAAAGCTGTTCTTTATAGCTGACCATGTTATCGCGCAGATAATCGAACCCGAATTCGTTGTTTGTGCCGTACGTTATATCACAGCCGTAAGCATGCCGCTTTTGTTCCGACGTCTGTCCGTGAACGACGAGTCCCGTCGTGAGTCCGAGAAATTCATGGACACGTCCCATCTCCTCGGCACCGAGCCGCGCAAGATATTCATTGACGGTAACGACGTGTACACCCTTTCCTGTGAGTGCATTCAGATACGACGGCATCGTCGCAACGATGGTTTTACCCTCACCCGTCTTCATTTCTGCGATACGCCCCTGATGGAGCAATACTCCGCAAAGAAGCTGACAGTTAAACGGACGCTTTCCAAGCACTCGTGTACACGCTTCTCTTACGAGAGCAAACGCTTCAGGTAAAATATCGTCAAGTGTTTTGCCTTCAGCAAGAAATGCTTTGAATCGGCTCGTTTCTGCGAGCATCTCCTCGTCGGTCATAGCTGAATACTTCAGTGCCAGCGCTTCGATCTTATCAACGATCGGACGTACCTTTTTGATTTGTCTGTCGCTGTACGTTCCGAAAACTTTATCTAATACTTTCATTATTCATTATCCTTTTCGGGTGGTTGCTTTCATGTGTAGTTTGTATTATTGCATACGCATACTATTTTATTATATATCATTTACTCAATCGATGCAATCAATATTTTGTTAATATTTATATTTGTTCCTTATTTTCTCAAGTTTAACATATTACTTTAGGTAATATGCAAGATAAATTGACAAAAAACTAAAAAAACACCGAAAAATCGGTGTTTTTTTGCAACAACTGTTTTCATTCGGAAAAGATCTTGCCTTCTGTATAAAGCTCGTATAGTTCCGCGTATGCATCCTCGACCATGCCGCCGTCATATTTTGCAAGATCGTAGCGTAATGACGTCGAAAGCTCCTGTGTCATAGGGGGCTTCAGATATGAAAGCATTTTCGCCTGAAGCGCCGTTATGGGTGTTTTCGTGTCGCTGTTTTCATCGTAAACGAAGCGTTCGCCGTTTTCTTTAATAATCTTTATCATTTCTGTACCCTCATTTCACATTAACGTTTTGTTTTTATTTTCGGTACCTTCGGAACACCGTGCATTCGGTGAGCCCCGCGAGACCTGCATGACAAAAATGTTCCGCCTACAGCAACGGCTATTTCGCCGACACGCAAGAGTATCGAATACGGAAAAGTACCAAGCGCCGTTTCGCCGCCGCAAAAGAGTGACAATAAAAACAGCACAAGTGCGAAAATCACACCCGAGAGAATACCGTCTGTGACGGTACTTTTATGCTTTCCGCCGGCAAAGCCGCCGATAAAGCTTGAAACAACGATAACTATTACCGATGCTGCCGTCGTATACCGATTGGGATCATCGAATGAATAAACAATTCCACCGACTGCGAACAGTAAAACGGCAGACGTAAGTATAGCCGCACCGACGCCGATGATGCATGATATGACGTGCGGAGTGAATCTTCCGCGTTCTTCATCTTTCATTTGTTATTTACCCCGAATACTTTTTGTTACATAGTATTCGGGGTAAACGTAAATTATTCCTTTGTGAGCTTAGTCCTGAGCGTCTTCTGCTTTAACGTCAACGCATCTGACAGCGGAACGAAGTATACGGATCTTCGTCTTTTCCTTGCCCGTTTCGATCATAACGGTTTCTTCCTTGATGCTGACTATCTTTCCGATAATTCCGCCGATGGTCGTGATCTCATCGCCTACCTGCAGAGCGTTTCTCATATCGTTTGTTTCCTTTTCCTGCTTCTTCTGAGGCTTAATAAGGAAGAAATAGAAAACAACGAGCATGATAACGAGCATGATGATCGTGGTCCAGCCGTTTGTGGGAGCCGGTGTGTCAAGATATACCATTTCATTTATCTCCTTAAACTTGATATCAAATAGTAATTATAAATCATGAGTCAATATAATTCAATAGATTTTTTGTAAATTGTCCGATTATTGCCAATAGAATATTTCTTGCAAATTACATTTGAACGCTTGACAATTTGTTAATACTGTTGTATTATATCAGTGTACTATTACGCATAGTACGGTTGATGACCATTCACAAGGAGGTACCATGAGTTCATTTTACGTTGACTTCAAAAGCAGAACTCCTATATACGAACAGCTCGTGGAAAACATAAGCAACATGGTTCTTCGCGGTGTGCTTTCGGCTAACGAGCCTATCCCATCGGTGCGTCAGCTCGCATCGGAGCTCGGAATCAATCCGAACACTATCCATAAAGCTTATGCGGAGCTTGAACGGCGCGGTATCATATATTCTTCCCCCGGCCGCGGCAGCTTCGTTTCCGACGAGATCGGCGACGCCAAGGAAAAAGTTTTAGACGATCTTACCCTGCAGATCCGTTCGGTTCTCGATTCTGCCCGTGCACTCGGCGTTACCGAAGAACAGATCGTTTCTATCGTGAACGAAGTCTGGCGTGACTGACGCCCACCACACAATTTTACTGATCCCGGAGTGAAACAAATATGATTATAGTCAAAGATATTAACAAATCTTTCGGAGCTGTCAAGGCTCTGTCAAACGTTTCCATGATCATTGACACAGGCTCGGTCTTCGGGCTTATCGGATCAAACGGAAGCGGCAAATCGACGCTTCTGCGTACGATTTGCGGTATTTACGCCCCTGATTCGGGAGAGATTCTCTGCGACGGAATGCCGATCTACGAAAATTATGAATTAAAGCAAAAAATCGTATATCTTTCCGACGAGCAATACTTTGCGCCCGCGGCAACGCTTGACGATATGCGTTCGCTCTATAAAAGCGTATACCGAGAATTTGATGACGAGCGCTACCGTAAAATGACGGATATGTTCGGGCTTGACCGCAACAGAAAGATCAACACTTTTTCAAAAGGTATGCAAAAGCAGTCCTCTCTGCTCTTGGGAATGTCGCTTCGTCCGCGGTATCTATTGTGCGACGAAACATTCGATGGCATTGACCCCGTCATGCGTCAGCTCGTTCGCCGCATGATCGCAGAAGACGTTGCAGAATCGGGTCTTACCGCCATCATTTCAACTCACAACCTACGTGAGCTTGAGGATTTGACGGATCATATCGCGCTTATGCACCGCGGGCAGATCATACTCGATCGCGAGCTTGATGAAATGAAGCTTTTGGTGCACAAAGCGCAGGTAGCATTCGAAAGCGAGGCACCCGACCTGTCCGCACTCGACATTATTTCTCATGAAACACGCGGACGGCTGCACACAATCACCTGTCGCGGCGGCGCAGAGGAGATTGAAGGCGTTCTCAGTGCCGCATCTCCGCTTTATCTTGAGCTTTTGCCGCTGACGCTTGAGGAAATATTTATTTCGGAAATGGAGGAAATAGGCTATGACAGCAACAAAGTCATCTCTTGACAAGTCCCCAATCGTTACCCCGTCGTATATTCTATATTCGACCAAACGGCTCTGGGCTGTGGCGCTTCTGATCATCATTGCGCTGTTTTTCTCGACCTCCGTTCCGCTTATGATTCAGATGGACAACGTCTTTCGCAACGAAATGACGGTAACAGCCGAAGTTATCAAGTCAAGGATCGAAGGCATAATGAACGATTTAATAGTAGTGTCCGTCATCGTCTCCGTTTTTGCGTCGTTTTTCACGGGTTGTTTCGCACTTTCTTTTTTACATAACAAAGTAAGCGCGGGATTTCATCACAGTCTGCCCGAAAAGCGTTCGGGGCATTACATCGCCTCGCTGATTTCGTCCCTTGTCATATTCGTAGCACCTTTGCTTATTAATACATTCATCGTATTTTTGACTTTCCTTACGAACGGACATATGTACGGATACGTCATCACTTTGATATGGCAGTTATTCTTCTATTCGCTCTTCTATTACGTCGTATTCCTTGCCGTTTCATTCCTTGCGGCAATGCTTTCGGGCACCTCTGCGATACACGCGATTATGTCATTCTACATCGTTTTCGTGCTGCCCGTTATCTTCGTTTCGAATTTTCTTTGGATCGAATTGGGCGTAACGTATCTCCGCAACGATCCATGGGATTTGTTAGTAGATATCGGTCCTTGCATATCGCCCGTCTTCAGAATCGTCCGCTCAATTACCGCCATAACGGACGATACTGTATCTTCACCGATCAAATATATTTTGCTCGATACCGTCATCACTGCGTTAACATTTTATATCTCATACAGGCTCTATAAAAAGCGACCGATCGAACGTGCGGGAACACCGATCATATATAAACCCATCGGCGAGATCATAAAATATTCTCTCATGTTCCCTGCCGCACTGCTTATGGGATATATGTTCTGCGAGTTCGGTGGCGTATTCTGGCTCATATTCGGCACCGCCGCAGGCGCTGTGCTTTCGTTTATGCTGATGAACACGGTGCTTAACCGTACCGCAAAAGCTATGTTTTCGGGAATGAAAGGCTTCGGTGTCTTTTGTGCCGTATCGATCGTACTGATGATAACGTTTTCAACGGGAATTTTCGGTTATGCCGATTATCACGTACCCACAGCGAAAGAGATAACCGTCAATGTTGACGGTGAGCATTATTCACTGACAAGCGACGAGATCCGTGAATTCCGTATACTGATGAAGGAATTCAATTCGGGGCTTCGCTCGGGTGAAATTAACCGCGCCGTTGAATATAATGAATACGGCGAAATTATAACGTATGAAAACGGCTCATCGCTTGGCATAGAAACGATCGATCCGACACTTAACGATATGATCGCAAAGGGCGAGAATCTCATGCGTTTGACGAGTATTTCCGTAACGTATACCAATTATTTCGGAATTTCACCGACGTACAGATACAATAATTTCAAATATTCCGATCTTGCCGATATTTTAGCGTTCATCAAAGAAAGCGAAGCAAATCAAGCGTCATTGATCCCCGATCCCGATTCGTTCAAGTTCAACGATATCTATTTCACGACGGTTTTGCCTTCCGCAATTGTAGAAGAATTCAGAATCTTTGAAGGTGCGTTACAGTCCGAGCTGATCGGCACTGCAGGTTACAGCATTTCTTTCAACTGTTATTCCTATAATAACGACGTTAACGGTTTTTCCGATTCAAGTAACCGCAGGCTGATCGATTTTATCCTTTCCCGCACAGACGATCAAACAGAAAGACCGACAGTCGGATACTTCAACTACAACGGGTACAACGATGACGATACCCCCACCTACGGCACTCGCGGCAAGTATGATTATGCTTACAGCGACTTTTATAGAGCAATGCCTCTTTATGCCGAAGACATCCCCGTTTTATTGGATATTCTTTCCGACAGTACTGAAAACTGCGAGATTTATATCAACGACAGAGCTACGAACGAGCATTATTACGTTTCCGGTGAAAAAGCCTCAATGATAATCAATGCTCTGTCAAAAATGGCTCTTGAAGATTATATATCCGAGCAGGTATCCAATATAGATTACGCGATCGTTATTAACAATACCGATAAGAACGTAACGAAGGTCGCTGACAAGAATAAGCTATACGAGCTCATCTCGTATGCGACACAATTAGCCGGCGAATCTGATCTGTCATCTTTAACTCCCACCGACCATGACTACACCGTATTCTTCGTTTACGACGAAGAAAGCTTCGACAACTTTGCCGCATATTTCTATCCTGAAAGGATCCCTTCGTTCTTAGATTGACCGATTGATTAACAATTAACGTATAACACCCCCGAGCATGATGGATAATATATCATATCCACATATTCTTGGGGGTGTTTTATGCTGCATTTGAGCGCAGATTTTGATAAAACGGTAAAAAGCATCGACTCAACTCTCGGAATTGATAATAACTTTGACATGATCAAACGAGAGATCACAGCGAGCGGCCACAGAGCCGCACTTTACTATATCGACGGGTTCATCAAAGGCGGCGAGATGCAGAAGCTTTTGATGCATTTGTGTTCCCTCTCCGATTTCGGTGACGGCACAGAAGCTGCGGCGGTAAACTTTGCCTTATCAAAGCTTCCCGACGTTGAAGTTGAGGTAACGGACAGTGCCGAGGACATAATCCGCGCCGTTCTCGGCGGATGTTGTGTCATGGTTTCTGACGGCTTTTCGGGCAAAGCAATCCTCGTTGATTTGCGTTCGTACCCTGCCCGCGACACACAGGATCCCGACAACGACCGCGTTATGCGAGGCGCACGCGACGGATTCGTTGAAACGCTGATATTCAATACTGCGTTGATACGTCGCCGTATACGCGACACGAAACTGCAGATGAAATACTGTACCGTTGGATCAAAATCTCGTACCGACGTCGTTATTGCGTATATTGACGGTGTCGCTGACGATAAATTCGTCAAGCGACTTATAAACGACATCAATTCGATCAAAACCGACGCGCTCCCTTTGGGCCACCAATCGTTGACGGAGGCGCTGTGTAAGAATCAATGGTATAATCCGTTTCCCAAAGTTCGCCTTACTGAACGTCCCGACGCGACGTCGGCACACATTCTTGAGGGCGGCGTCGCCGTCCTCGTTGACACCTCGCCCGAAGCGATACTTCTGCCGACATCGGTTTTCGATTTCATTCAGGAGACGAACGATTTTTATTTTCCGCCCGCAACGGGCTCATACCTGCGCGTCATGCGTATGCTGATCTTCGTTTCGACTATTTTTATTACTCCTTTATGGTATTTATATATGATGTATGCGGACGTTCTGCCGACGTGGCTGACTTTTTTACTCCCTGCAGAAACGGGAGAGCTACCGATCATCGTGCAGTTGTTTTTGACCGAGTTTGCACTTGACGTATTGAAGCTTGCATCGTTGACGACACCTTCAACTATGTCCAATTCTTTGTCGATCATCGGCGGACTTTTGCTCGGTGACTTCGCCGTTCAGGCAGGATTGCTCATTCCCGAGGTCATCTTTTACATGGCATTTACGTCTATTGCCAATTTCACACAATCCAATTACGAGCTCGGCTACGCTTTCAAATATTTCAGAATGATAATACTGTTTTTCACGGCGCTCTTCGGCGTTTGGGGTTTTATTTCGGGAATTTTAATAATCTTGGCTCTCGTTATTTCCCTGCGCGGTGTTTGCGGTGTGAGTTATCTGTATCCGCTTATTCCCTGGAACGGTGATGCCATGCGTCGTCTGTTGATACGCGAGAAAAAGTGAAATAAAGCACCCCCGACGCATCTATGCTCTGTCAGGGGTGCTGTATTCCTGTTTCAGTGAGTACGTCAAAGCTTCGCTTTTGACGCTTCCCTTTCATTTTTGATCATCTGACGCTTGACCTTATGAAGCTCTTCCGTTGCAAGTCCGAGCTTCGTTACGATATTGTCAAATGACGGATAACAATTAAACGAATCGTTAGGCGTTGACACAATATAGCAGTCGAGCGGCTTGATGCGGTGATGATCGTATTCAATGTGCAAGCTGTCCATTCCTTCGGGCGGACGCTGTATACGATAGGGCTTACCGTTATGCTCGCCCTCAATGACAAAACCCGACTCAAGATCGTGCGTTACCTTCGCTGTGCCGAGCTTGTGGAAGCGCCAACAATGCGGCTGAGAATATATTTCAACTGTATCCGTATATGAATACTCTCCGCGTTCGATCTCTCTGCGCACCTCACTGCGCTCCCATTCAAACCAATCAGGCACGTGATCAAATTCGGTCTCACCCGATAAAGCCGAAAGCGTACCGTCTTCGTTGAGTCGCCAGCGTTTGCCGCATTCGGTGCAGAAAAGCTCTGCACCGGAAGAAGACATTTTCGATTCGGTCTTACAGTTCGGGCACTTATAAAGCACCTTGTGAAGTCCTTCCGCACGGTACGGCTCCGTTATCATAATACCGTTATCTTTCTGATATTTATACTCGTCATACTGCATCGCTTCTTTGATAACGTCGTTTATTTCGTCGGGCGACATTTTTTCAACTTCTTCTTTTGTCAGCACCTGTGTCATCGTCGTATAAAGCGGAACTTTGCGTTTACGGCGGAAGTTCCAGAACGGTGCGTAAAGATAATTACCGTGATGCTTGATGACGACGAGCGGCACTTTTGCACGCTTAACGAGCGAGCCGAGCGTACCGGGTAAAAACGCGGTGGTTCCTATTGGCGAATACCGCGCTTCAGGATAAAGGCAAAGTATATCGCCACGCTTTAAGACTTTATATATATTCCGTACGAGCGGCATATCAGTTGTAAACTTCCGCGTGCAGACGCATCCGATAAGCTCCATGAGCCACGGGCGGCGGTAATATCCGTCGATATTGACGACGTTATTTACACCGTGAGGGAACGTAAGCTTTGCTGCAAGCTCGAAGTCGATAAAGCACATATGATTCGATAAAAGCAGATACGGCGGCTTAACCCCATCCATATTGATCTTTTCAAGCTTGTGCTTCTTTCCGAGGAGAGCAAAAAACGAAAGAATATAGATCAGTCCCATCCAGAACCAATTCTGACGCCTTGGTGTTTTCGTTGTATCGTAAGGTTTTGTTCGCTTGTAAGTTACATCCATAGTCGGTCCTTATTTTTTATTGTTTCTCTTATTCGGAGCATCAGTTTTTCTTTTGAAATACTGATAATAATAGCACGGAATCATGCCGTTATAGAGCTTTTTGACTTTATCTGCGCGTGCACCGTACAGCCGCTGAAACTCTTCGCTTGACGAAATGATATATATCTGCCATGAATCAAGCTTGCGGAAATGCTCGCCCATTTTACGGTAAAGCTCTTCTGCCTCCGATACCGTCAAAAGACGCTCGCCGTACGGCGGATTACAAACTACGGTTCCGCGGCGGCCTTCCGTTTTGATTTCAAGTGCGTTGCGCCTGAACACCTTGACGTTATCGGCAACGCCTGCGCGAAATACGTTTGCGCGTGTGAGCTCGACGCATTTTTCGTCTATATCGGAGGCGTAAACCTCAAACGGTGTTTTGATTATCATATCGTTTGCTTCTTCTCGTGCGAGTGACCAAACCTTTTTGTCAATGTACGGAAAACGTTCTGCAGCAAATCTGCGTTTCAGTCCGGGTGCGCGGTTCTGCATTCTCATCGCCGCTTCGATAGCGATAGTTCCCGATCCGCACATGGGATCCCAGAAAAGAACGTCCTCACGCGGATGTGAAATATTCACAAGCTCCGCCGCAAGCGTTTCACGCAGCGGCGCTTCGTTTGATTCGGGGCGGTAGCCGCGCTTGTGAAGTGTTGCGCCCGTCGTATCGATCATCAGATCTGCTCTGTCTTTGAATATAAAAAATTCGATCTGATAAAGCGTTCCCGTTTCGGGGAGCACCGACGTTTTGTGCGCCGACATAAGCCTGTCCGCCACGGCTTTATTTATGATACGCTGACAGTCGGGTACAGAATAAAGCGTGCTTTTAATGGCGTGCCCTTTCACGGGGAATCTGTCAGTTTTTCCTATAAACCGCTCCCAACGCAAGGACTTTGTCCCCTCGTATAAATCATTAAACGAATATGCGTTAAATGATCCTACGTGAAAAAGTATTCTCTCAGCATAGCGTGAGCGGATGTTTGCAACAGCAACGGCGCTTTCGTCGCCTTCAAAATATACTCTGCCGTCGATAGTTTCCGTTCTCTTGAAACCGAAAGAGTCGATCTCGGCGCCGAGCGAATGCTCAAGCCCGAATAAGCACGTAGCAACGTAATTATATCTCATGTAAAATTCTCCGTAATAACAAAACGATGCGGGGCATCTCGCCCCGCATTACAGTATATCCTATTTTTTTGTGCTTTTCAATGACAGATAAACAAAATATTGATTTTTTCCTTTGGAAATAATATAATGTTAAATGTATCGGCACGTTATTTCCCCGAAAGTCCGAGGATAAATCCGTTCACGTCAGATGAACATATATCCGCGGCGACTACGCGGTTCTTGTAAATGAGCAGATTTGCGTAAACCGTGCCCTCATAGTTCGGATAGTTAGTGATGCGGTACGTGTATCGCATCATACTGCGGTTCTTGAATTTTCCAAGATCAAATCCTTGTGACTTCTGGATCGAATTGTACGTGTCCATAACTCGGTCAAACTCGGCGGGAATCGTTATCTCTGCTTCTTCAACGGGAGTGGCTTCCACTTCCCAGCCATAGCTTTTCAATAGTGCGATGCGATCTTCATTCGTCTTTATTTTTTCGAAGCTGACAGCTTCTATAACAGCATCCGCCTCTTTATCTGTAAGATCAACGCTAACGTTCTGACCGCTTTGTGCGGCTGTGCTGTTCGGCACGAGTGTGATTATCAGAACCAAGGTCAGAAAAGCAACGCCTATGATGCTGAAAAATTTGATTGTATTGCCATGTACGGCGTAAACGAACATACTCATATCCCCCGAATCTCGTTTTTGTTACATTTATATTTTCGCGCCGCTCGTTTTATGACACGTCGGCGCGTGATCCACATACACAATATTATTTAAGGAGTTATAAATAATGCTCGCTACCGTCAAAAATCTGACTACAAACTGCAGCTGTGGCAAACCGCACAAACTATCGACCGACGTGATCGTTTCGGGCAACAGCGCCACGAAAAAACTGATCGACTACATAAAATCAAACTTCAGCGACAATCCGCTCGTCGTTTGCGACGAAAACACGCACCGCTATACTCTGCCCATCGTAGATATGCTCGGAGCATACATATTCGTTCATAGCGGCAACGCTCACGCAAACGAGATAGAAACTGCACGTCTTTCCACATACATAAAGTCACTTCCCCAAACACCGTCCGTTATTATTGCGTGCGGTTCGGGGTCGATACATGATATTTCACGCTACTGCGCGTACGAGCTTCACATTCCGTTCGTTTCATATCCGACAGCCGCAAGTGTTGACGGCTTCGTTTCGGGAGTCGCCGCTATGACAATGTACGGACAGAAATTAACATATCCGTCAGCTTCTCCTGTTGCGCTATTTGCCGATCCTAAAGTTTACACAAAAGCGCCGATGCGCCTTACCGCATCGGGCGTCGGTGATATGATAGGAAAGATCACGGCTCTCTTCGATTGGCAGATAGCAAATCTGCTTTTGGGCGAAGAGTTATGTCCCGAAATCTACGCTTTAATGAAAAATGCGCTTGACGTAATCATGTCAGCTGTGACCGTTGACGGTGCGAACAGTCCCGCTTTTGCCGAAAAGGTAATGAACGGACTTATACTGTCAGGACTTGCGATGCAGCTTCAGGGTAACTCACGTCCTGCGTCCGGCTCGGAGCATCACATGTCCCACCTTTGGGAAATGCACGTTATAAACGATGAAACCGATGCACTTCACGGCGAAAAGGTCGGTGTCGGCACGATATATATTCTTGATTATTTGAAAAAGAGCCGCAACGTTATTGACGGCGGATTACATATCGACGTAAGCCGTGTATTTGACAAGACCTCCATGGCAGAAGTATTCGGCAATCTTGCCGACGGTATCCTTTCCGAAAATCTTCCCAACGGCAGCTCGTCTTCTTCCGCACTTGCCAAATTAGACGTTTGTGCATGGGGTGAAAATGCAGAAAAGATAAAAAATATGATAGATGAGCTCCCGTCCGCAGAGCTGGTTTCGTCGATTCTCACAGCGGCAAACGCTCCTGTGAAGCTTGACGAAATCGGTGTTCCCGACAGTGCCGATTTTGTCTCAAAATCGCTTATTTATTCACCTTTTGTAAGAAACAGGCTCACACTTGCCAAAGTTTTGTCTGCAATTAAACTTTCTGTTTGACGGTGTTCACAGCAAAATGTTACTTGATATTTATCCAAAGATCGTTATCGCAACGGATAATCCAAACAAAGCTTTCTCTTTGAAAAAGCGACTTGCCTGCCGCGGCGTTTTCACCTCGATTTTATCCTTTGATGAAGCCCGACGTTGTCTTGAAAAGACCGACATTATAATTCTTTGCTCGGATAAATACAGCTCTTCTGCCATGGCACTAATCATCGCTATACGTAAGTCCTTCCCGCTGTTGCCAACGATCATTTTTAGCACGGATGAGGTTGCCGAACGATATAAGTTCGACAACGGCAGATGTTATGCATACGCAATATTTGACAACTGTATATTAAACACAATAGCCGAACACTCTTGCGTGAATGTTTTCACTGTTCAATCACAAGAGATCACGACTCACTTATACGATGAATCTTACGTAGTATATCATGGAACACGTCTTTATTTGACAGAAACAGAAGCCGCGCTCTTTCACTATCTTGCTTTATCGCAAACTTGCGTTACTGCCGCCACACTTGCCAATGTGCTTGCCGTATCGGCGACGTCAATCCCCGTTTTTGTAAACTCCATAAACAAAAGATCCAAAGAATTTTATGGCGCACCGATAATAAAATCGAAACGTTCACACGGATATTATATTGTGTAAAAAAGCGAAGCCCAAAGGCTTCGCTTTTTTATTACAGTTGCTCTATCATTTGTTTTACGATACCGTATACACGGCCGAACGAATCAAGGTCGAGCGCCTCTTTCGTCGTATGCTCACCTATCGTTATCGCGCCTGTCGCTATAATATCCATATCGGGAACTGCTAACTTGATAATACCGCATTCAAGCCCCGCGTGAATCCCCATAACGGGTATATCCTTCCCTGTCAAAGCTTTATATGTTTCTATATAAGCGTCTCTTATCGGCGTGTTTGCTTCATAAGCCCACCCTTCATACCGTGAATCCGTTTTCGCCGTAAACCCGTATTTTTTCGCAACAGTTTCAAGCTTTTCGCCAACCTCATCAAGCGCCGAGGAAATCGATGAACGTGATGACAAGTGCAGGCAGAACTGACCGTCCGCAACGTCAATAATAGCGTAATTCGCTGACGTTTCTACCATTCCGATCTCGCTATTGTAGCTGATTATTCCGATAGGAAGCTCCTTTGTCATACTTATCAGCTTTTCCGTAAATTCCGTTGCAGGAGCGTTTCCGTTATAACTGCACGGGCAAACGGTAACTTTCATCCCCTTGTCGGCATCAACGAGCCGATCTCTTATCTCAGCTTCCTTTGCCGCAATTGCGGCAACAGCCGCGTCCGTATCCGCAACTGCCAAAGTCACGCGGCAGCGGCTCGGTATTGCGTTATCCTTGCTGCCTCCGTGAATATCTATTATCGAAGCTTCTGTAACGTCGCATATCGCTTCGACAAGCTCCAGAAGGAACAAATTTGCATTTCCGAGACCCAAATGGATATCGACACCCGAATGACCGCCTGCGAGCCCCGAAATTTCGATCGTAAGCGCGTTTCCACTGTAAGGCTCTGTATCTACCCGCGACATGATACGCGTGCGCATACCGCCAGCACAAGAGACAATGATGACCTCGCCGCCCGTATCAAGATTGATCATACGGCGCGCCGTGAGCTTTGAATAATCGAAATTGGCAGCTCCCGTCAGCCCGGTTTCTTCTTCCGTTGTAAACAGACATTCTACCGTGGGCGATTTAAGCTCGGGCTCGTCAAGAAGAGCTAACATGATCGCAACGGCTACGCCGTCGTCTGCGCCGAGCGTCGTGCCGGTCGCCATAAGCAGATTATCGACCAAGCGAAGCTTAAGTCCGTCACGCTCAAAGTCAATTCCGCATTCGACTTCGCCCTCGCAAACCATATCTATATGCCCCTGCAAAACGATTGGCGGATTCGATTCATATCCAACAGACGCAGGACGGCGCACCAAAACGTTATTGTTTTTGTCGCGGTATACGTAAAGTCCGCGTGCGTGCGCAAACGCTTCTATATAATCAGCGATCTGTGATTCGTTTCCCGAGCCGTGAGGTATCGCACAAATATCCTCAAAATAGCGATAAAGTGCTGACGGCGTTCTGTTTGTGATAATATATCCCATAATAATCTCCGAATAATAAAATTTACTATATTTTATCACATCATCGTCATATCATCAAGTCGTCAAGAAAATAATTTGTACGCAAATCATTGTAATGTTAGTGACAAAAAGATTTTACTATGTTATAATATATCTTGTAAGGTTACATCCCGTTGTTTTCCGATTGATATTTTTTCGCAAAAAACGATCGGACACGACTGAAACAATAATATTTTTATATAGACGGTACACGAAGTTGAAGATAAATTTCATACGCCCCGACAGCTTATTTAAGAAAAAAGGCCCTCTTTCCGCAATAATTTTGGCGGCAGGTGCATCCGAACGCTTTGGCGGCAATAAAATCGCATACAAGCTCGACGGTATTCCCGTTTACATCCGAACGCTTTCCGTATTTGAGGCTTCGCCTCATGTTGGTGAGATCATTCTCGTTGTAAAAAAAGAAGAGGTCGCCGCTGTCGCCGCCGTTGTTTCTGAATACAAATTCAAAAAATTGCGTCGCGTTATTTCAGGCGGCGCTACACGTCAGGAGTCTGCACTTCGCGGCTTCGAGGCGATCGATCCGAAGATGAAGTACGTTGCCATTCACGATGCGGCACGCTGCCTTGTTACGACGGATATAATTGATTCCGTGTTCCGTTCAGCCAAGATCGACAGAGCCGCTGCCGCAGCTCACAAGATGACCGACACCGTCAAGTACGTAACCTCCGACGGATACGTTGACCGCACGCTCGACCGTGATTTCGTGTATGCTGTTTCAACTCCGCAGATCTTTTTGACCGACCTGTACCGTGCTGCAGCTTACACCGCTAAAGAGGCATATTTTGCCGCTACGGACGATTGTATGCTCGCAGAGCGCGCCGGCTTCCCTGTTAAACTCGTTGAAATAGGCGGTGACAACATCAAGATCACCTACAAAGAAGATATTCCTCGCGCACGCGAAATACTCGCTCGCAGGAAAGCTGAAGCCGCCGCCGAAAAGAAAGGATAACATCATGCGTATTGGTCACGGATACGACGTACACCGATTTGACGAATCGCGCCCCTTGTTTTTGGGCGGCGTCAACATTCCGTCAACTGCCGGATTAAAAGGACATTCCGACGCGGACGTACTGCTTCACGCGATCATGGACGCTCTGCTTGGTGCCGCAGGATTACGCGATATCGGATACTATTTTCCGCCGAGCGACGAGCGTTACCGCGGAGCCGATAGCAAGGAGCTGTCGCGAGCCGTTCTCTCTTTCATAAAAGATAAAGGGTACCGCATTGTCAACATTGACTCCACTGTTGTGGCCGAAATCCCGAAGCTTTCACCTCATATTGAAGCGATCAAGGAAAGTCTGGCGCAGGTGTTTGACGTTTCACTTGATCAAGTTAACGTAAAAGCAACGACAGAGGAAGGACTCGGCTTCACGGGTGAGCGGCTTGGAATCGCCGCGCACGCCGTTTGCCTTCTCGAATCTATATAAAGCGCGGCTTTCATAACCGTATATTTCACTTCCTTCGTTTTTACAATCAATCGTTACAAGCACCGCGCGTGTTTTATCCTTTTGGGATTTTCTTCCCAATTATATAATATGGCAAGGATAAATTAGTGTCACAGCTTCGCTTTGGCTGCGCGGCAAATATATTGACGCTAACTGCCGATAACATACTTCACGATCCGTTTTATTCCCTCTTTTTTATATAAAATATTTGATTGAGGTTTATTTATGACTTACATATCTCCATCGATACTCGCCGCTAATTTCACAGCTTTGGGAGAACAGGTTGCCGCTGCCCGCGCAGGCGGTGCCGACATGATCCACGTTGACGTCATGGACGGAGTATTCGTTCCCAATATCAGTATCGGATTCCCCGTTATCAAATCTTTGAGTGCGCAGTTCAGCGCCCCTCTCGACGTTCACCTGATGATAATAGATCCCGAACGCTATATTGAAGAAGCGTGCCGATCGGGTGCGGATTACCTGACCGTTCACATCGAAAGCCTTGACGATCCGAACAGAGTGTTGGCAAAGATCAAAGCTTGCGGAGCAAAGCCTTCCCTTGCGATCAAACCGTCAACTCCTATTGATACCGTTTTACCCTACATCGAAAATGCAGATATGATTCTCGTTATGACGGTTGAGCCGGGCTTCGGCGGACAGAAGATCATGCCCGAAACGATCGAAAAAGTGCGTCGTTTACGAAAAGAAACGGACAAGCTGGGACTTCCTGATTACAAGATCGAAGTAGACGGCGGAATCACGTATGACAACATTGATGTATTAACGTCCGCAGGCGCGAACGTTATCGTAATGGGAAGCGCCGTTTTTGGTGAGCACGATATTGTCGGTGCTATGCGGCGGCTGAAAACAAAAGTCGACGGCAATACCGACGAAGAACAGGAATAACAGATTGATAAAAAACGTCCCGATACTTTGTCGGGACGTTTTTGTTTTATGATTTCGGGAACGTTACTTTTACCGTTGTACCAACGCCGACCTCTGACTGAAGCTCGATTGAGGCGTTATGTATCATCGCTCCGTGTTTAACGATAGAGAGTCCGAGTCCTGTGCCGTCAACAACATTTGAATGACTCTTGTCAACACGGTAAAAGCGTTCGAATATTCTTGTTTTTTCTTCATCGGGAATACCGATTCCCGTATCGGCAACGGAAATAAACTTACCTCCGTCATCCTCCCCGGCACTCACCGTCACGCTTCCGCCCGGTTTATTATACTTGATCGCGTTTTCACAAAGATTATATACGATCTCACCGATAACCTTTTCAACTCCCGATACAAGCGTGCTCGCTCCTGTAAGTTTAAGTGTAACGGACGCTTGTGACGCCGCTTTTGCTAAGCGACTAACGGTCGTATCGGCAACGCTGTATAGATCAACTGCCGTCTTTTCGGGGATAGCGTTTTCATCAAGACGCGAAAGCTCCATAATATCATTAACGAGTACTATCAAATGCTGTGCTTCTGTATAAATGGTGTCAGCGAATCGCGGTATATCAACCTCTTTGACCAGCCCCGCCGACATCAGCTCAGCAGCAGCTGAGATCGTTGTAAGCGGAGTTTTCAGTTCATGCGAAACGTTCGCCGTGAACTCACGGCGCAGTGCATTCTGCTTATTATGCTCTGTTTGAAGCTCTTCGATCTGCTTGTCGATCTCACGGTTCTGCTCGTTTATCTTATCGAGCAGCGGACGCAGCTCGTCATAAACGTCTCTTCCGTCTGGCGCATCAAGGTCGATCTTATTGATCGGGTCGATGATACTTGACGAAATACGAAACGCGAGTATAAGCGACAGGACGATAGCAACGGTGAATATCATCACAACGGGTGTTATAAGGTCTATTACCAACGTGATAAGCGTATATTGAGAGCTCGACACTCGCACAATATTGCCGTTTGACAGACGAACAGCGCAGTGTGCCTGCTCCTGACCGTGTTCGATAGAATAACGCGAACTCTCGCCGATACCGTTCTCTTTTGCAAGTGCAAATTCTTCAAGCGAAAGATAATCAATATCGGTGCCGTCACCGTTTTCATCCGTATTGTAGATAACGTCACCATCGGATGAGATCAGAGTTACGTATCCCGACAGTTTATACGGCAGCGTATCGAATATTTCGGTTCCACCGATCTCAATTGCGGTGGAAAGATACATAGCTTCGTCCCGAAGCTCCGCTGTGTATTTATCGGAATAATAATCGTACAAAACGCTGAGCACGACAACGAGAGTCATGATGAATACGACCATCGACACGGCAAAGATACTTAAAAATATCTTGCTTTTCACTTTTGAAGATCGCCTCCGATCTTATATCCGACGCCTCGTATCGTTTCAATCAGCGATCCTGCCTCCCCAAGCTTTTGACGGAGTGTACGGATATGTACGTCGACGGTACGGCTTTCGCCATCGAACGAATATCCCCAGATCATATCGTGGATCATATCTCGGGTGAGGACTCTGTTATGATTTTTCAAAAGCAGGCAAAGTAGCTCAAACTCTTTAAGCGTGAGAACAACGGTATCGCCGTTGACCTTAACGGAATGACCGATCTCTGAAACAGTGAGTGATCCGACAATGTATTCAGCCCCCTTAGCACCTCTTTCGACTCGGCGTAAAAGCGCCTTTATGCGAGAGATAAGCTCCATCATTCCAAAAGGCTTCGTTATGTAGTCGTCAGCGCCCAGGTCAAGACCGACGACCTTATCGTATTCGGTTCCTTTTGCCGTCATGATAATGATCGGCAAAAGTTTCGTTACTGTAGATTCACGAAGACGCGACAGCACAGCAAGTCCGTCCATTTCAGGAAGCATTATATCAAGCAGTACGAGTTCGGGGACCTCTGTATCAACAGCCGCAAAAAAATCAGACGGTTTCTCAAAGCCCTTCGCCGTATATCCTACGCTTTCAATCGCGTAGACTACTATATCACGTATGCTTTTATCATCTTCAACGATATAAATCATAGTTAATCCTTTTTTGAAATTATTATTCATAATTATTATATCACACCGTATGCTTTTATTTCAAGCGTTATCTGTATTTGCTCTATTATCGGTCTGCTTTTGTTATGTAAAATTAATTTTACATATATATAGTTTATTTTACATTTATTTTACTGTACGGTAGGGGTTTACTTTACACAAATACTATATACTTTGACTATATCCATTAACATCCGAGAAAGGACAATCACCCTATGGATTTATTCAGCTTTATTCAGCTTGCGGGCGGTCTTGCATTCTTCCTTTACGGCATGAACGTTATGTCAGGCGGTCTTGAAAGAATGGCGGGCGGACGTCTTCAGCAAATGCTCAAGGGAGCAACATCAAGCAGGATTTTGAGCCTCTTCCTCGGCGCAGGTATTACCATTGCAATTCAGTCCTCATCTGCCGTAACCGTTATGCTCGTCGGTCTCGTAAACTCCGGCATTATGCACATCGGACAAACAGTCGGCGTCATTATGGGCTCCAACATCGGTACAACACTCACCGTTTGGCTTCTCACTCTTGTCGGACTTGAAACTGATAATGTCTTTTTGAAGCTTCTGAAGCCCGAAAACTTTTCGCTTATCTTTGCACTTGTCGGTATTCTCATGATCATGGCATCAAAGAATACTAAAAAACGCGACATCGGTGCAGTTTTTGTCGGCTTCGCAATTCTGATGTACGGCATGAAGCTTATGAGCGGTTCCGTTTCAGGTCTTGCGGGAACTCCTGCATTTACCAATCTGCTTTTGGCTTTCAAAAATCCGCTTCTCGGCGTTGCAACGGGTGCTATTTTCACAGCGATCATTCAGGCTTCCTCCGCTTCAATCGGCATTTTGCTTGCGCTTGCCGCTACAGGTGAGATTACATACGCAATGGCACTCCCAATCATCATGGGTCAGAATATCGGTACGTGTATCACTTCTCTTATTTCTAGTATCGGCGTTAACAAAAACGCAAAGAAAGTTGCCGTAATACACATTCTGTTCAACACCATCGGTACGATAATTTTCCTTTCCGTTTATCTTATAGGCATACACTTTTTCGAGATCCCCTTCCTCAGCAAGGTAATTGGCGAAACGGGAATTGCCCTGTTCCATACGATATTCAACGTTGTAACTACTATTCTTTTGATTCCCTTCTCTAATCTTCTCGTTAAAGTAGCTAATGCCATTCTCCGCGACAGTAAAAACGACGAAGACCAGAAAACAGAGCTCATCGACGAACGTATTCTTGCAACTCCCTCTATCGCCATCAATGAATGTGACTCCATCACACAGCAGATGGCACAGATCGTTTGGAAGACCCTCCACGATGCTATCTCTTCTATCGGCGCATACAGCAAAGACCTTGAAGAATCTATACTCAAGAATGAAGATACGCTCGACATTTACGAGGACAAGCTTGGAACGGCACTTGTCAGACTTTCATCCGAACAGCTTTCCGACACCGACTCGCTTCGTGTATCAAAGATGCTTCACACCATCGGCGATTTTGAACGTCTCGGTGACCACGCTGTAAATATTATGCGCGTTTCAAAAGAGCTTTACGAAAAGAAGCTTACCTTCTCTGCTGCGGCAACCGAAGAGATCAACGTATTAAATGCGGCACTGAAGGAAATTATTGATATTACCAATGAAGCGTACCTTAAAAATTCTCCTGAGCATGCAGTTTCTGTTGAACCGCTTGAACAGGTTATTGACTTCCTCGTAACTTCCGTTAAATCCCGTCATATAAAACGTCTGCAGTCAAAGGAATGCTCAATTGAGCTCGGATTCATTCTTTCCGATCTGCTTAATAACTACGCGCGCGTTTCCGACCATTGTTCGAATATCGCCGTTTCGGTTATTGAGATCGCACACAGCTCGTTTGACACGCACCAATACCTCAACACTGTTAAACACGGTAACAAGCACTTCAGCGAAAGTTACGGTGAATACAGCGAAAAATATAAAATATAAATTGCAAAACAAAAAAAATGAGGCTTATTGTAAAGCCTCATTTTTTTATTATCTTATCGCTTAGCTGTATGCTTTGATCGTTTCTTCAATCGTGTTGTCAATCATTTTCTTGTACGCTGCGTACATTGAACTAAGTCTGTTCTGACGGTCATTCCACATCTTCTTGAACAAGCCGTCGCGGATCTGATCACAGTACCACGTATCGCCAAGATCGTATACTCTGGTTTCAAATATCAGATCAAGCATTCCCTGCGATTCTTCATCGCGCGAGATCTTACGTTTCAGTACGCTTTCGTAATATGCGGGTAAGATCTCATCATATCCCGTGGACGCCATTGCCTCAAGAATTGCACCTACCGTCAAAGGATCATCGTTTGTTATCGGAACGACAGCAACAAGCGAGCCTGCCTCAACACGTGAATAATATTCCGTCTGATCGGAGTCATATTTCGGGAAAGGAAGGATTCCGAATTCTGCGTCACAGTCACGAAGCTGACTTAAAAAATAGAAAGTGTAATCTGCAAACAAACCTTTATTTGTTTTGAACATCGTTGCCTGATTATCCGGCTGATTGGCATCTCCCGTATATTCACACCATACGCCGCCATCCCAGAACATTTCAAAGCATTTATCGATTATATTCGCAAGCTGCTCGTTACCGGAAATATTGACTTTGGGAAGATTATCTTTGTCGAGCTTAACGGAAGTCGTTCCGCCGGATATCCAGAAGTTTGGAAGAATCTGCTTGCCCGAAGCCAAAAATCCGAATCGGTCAGCTTCTGTCATTTGACCGTCGCCGTTGACCTCCATCGTGGCGGTCTGGCACAGCTCGTACATCTTGTCCATCGTCCAAGCGCCGCTGTTTACAAGGTCATAAGGATTTTCACAGCCGAGAGTTGCTATAAGATCCTTATTGAATACAAGACAATGCGTCAGATCGTAATATGTAAAATCGTATGTTCCGTATGCGTAGTAAACTTTACCGCCTACTGTCGTGTAATCAAGCAGGCACTGATCCCAATAGCCCTTCTCAAGATCAACGTATCCAAGGCTGTCGTAATCGTATATAGCGTTTTCTTCAGCGAAATAATGTGCGTAAAGGTCATACGCAAACACGATATCGTAATCATCCGCTCCCGTTTGAATCATTGATCTGTAGGTCGTATTTACATAGGAATCAGACTCAATGTATTCAACGATGTCAACGTCGAAGCGGCTTTCAATTTCTGTTATGGTTCTGTATTTCGCATAGTCGACAGGATCGTCTGACGGTTCATCAAAAACATGAACCATGTCGGCAAATCCCTGCTCAAAGGTGAGCAGATTGAATTCCATCCCGTCAAGATCCATAGCCGGAACGTTATCCTGTAAATTGTTTTCTGTATCAGAGCCGCTTTCGTTGCCCGTGTTGTCGCTTGGTGTGTCGGGGATGTCGTTACAAGAAATCAACAGCGTCGACATAAGCATCAGAATCGCAAGCAAAAGCGAAATAAGCGACAAGCTATTTCTGTTATTCATTTGTTTTCCTCTCCGCCGCCGTCAACAGCGGCATTATTTATTTGATTAATGCTTTATTTTTCTGTACGTCATTTCATGACGGTACAGTTCTGATGTATGACATTCTTCGCGGATATCGTCGGTTTTGCTGTCATATATGACCTTTACCGACGTATATTCGCCGTTTTCGTATCCGTAACCGTCGCCTCGGTCATCGTAAACCGAGAATTCGCCGTCATTTCCCGTGTATACACGAACTTCAAACGGCATGCCGTCAAGCTCTCCTGTATGCTCTATCCGAGCTACGGTAGGAATAATCGAACCTGCGCGGACAAACAGCGGGATTCTGTTGATGTCACATTCTATATGGTAATATTTTCCGCCTTCATAATAAGCTTCGGTATAATAGTCATACCAGCCGCCATCGGGCAGATAAACACAAACCGTTTTATCTTCGCACTCGATCGGCAGAGAATCGCTGTTATAATACATCGGCTCTGTGATCGGGCATACGAGAAACTCGTGACCGTACATATACTCGTTTTTCACATGATGTGCTTCTCTGTCGGAAGGATACATAAGTGCAAGCGGTGTTATCGGCATCACTCCGTCAAACGTAACGGCGGCATTGATCGAATAAAAATAAGGTAAAAGCTCGTATCTTAATCTTATCGATTCCTCGATTGCGTCGCGGAACATTTCGCCTCTTTCACCAAAACGCCACACCTCACGCGGTGTATCCGTTCCGTGAGAACGGAACATCGGCGAAAAGCAGGCAAACTGCATCCAGCGCGTGTAAAGTTCGCGGTAACCGAGATCGTTGAATCCACCGTTATAGTCACCTTTTCTGAACCACTCGTATCCGTCTTTGACGAAAAATCCACCGATATCAGTGTTCCAGTATGCTTCTCCGCAGCTTATATAATTTTGTGCGATATGTATCTGACGGCGAAGTGCTTCCCAAGTTGCACTGATGTCTCCCGACCATACGACCGTTCCGTATCTGTGCTGTCCTGAGTATCCCGAACGGGTGAGATTTATCATTCGTTTGTCGGAGCATTTTCGCTGATTTTCATACATTCCGAGCGAGTGCATCAGTGAGTATGCATTGATCTTTTTATCATCAATGTACTTTTTGAACTCTCCGACTGAGCGTTTCATACGCTCGGGGAGCGGCGGACGCTCTTTGCCGTGCCACACAGCATCATACGGCTCGGAGGAATCGCACCACCAACCGTCGATGCCGTACTTAAACAGCCCGTCATACGCCTGACGCCAATAGATTTCTCTTGCTTCGCTGTCAAACGCATCGTATACCGAGCCGTCAGGCAGAAGCTTTCCTGCATTGGCAAATTCGATCCTGTCTTCCGCTTCTTCTCCGCTAATATTAGGCCAGATAGAGATCATTATCCGTGCATTCAGCTCGTGTATGTGATCAGCCATAGCTTTCGGATCAGGGTAGCGAACGGGATCAAAATGTTTGTTTCCCCAAAGACCTCCGCGCCAATACATCCAGTCCTGAATAATAGCATCAAACGGGATTTTAAGCTCACGGTATTTCTTCGCAACCGATACGATCTCGTCTTGCGAATTATACTTTTCTTTAGATTGAATATAACCGCACGCCCAGCGAGGAAGCATCGGTGTTGAACCTGTCAGATATCTGTACTCGCGGCAGACACCGTCAAAGCTTTCGCCGTAGATGAAATAATAATCTATCGCATCCACTGAGTCGAAATACACTTTTCCGTGTTTTTCATCGGTCGCGTCAAAGGTCATCATCGAGGTACAGTCAAACAGATATGCATAGCCCTTGCTTGATACGAAATACGGCACGGCTATACGCATATTTTCATGATACAGCGGGATAAAATTCCCTTTAATGTCCGAATATCCTTCCTCGTGGCTTCCGAGTCCGAAGAGCGTTTCGTCCTCCGTGAAATCAAGCGTCAGTCTTGCGTGGTTTGCAATACCCATAAATATCTTTTCCCCGCCGTGTCTTGACGCACGGACACCGTCAACGGTATGTCTGTATTCAACTTCGCCGCCTATATTGCGGTAAACTTCATACGGCTCGACCGTTCGTTCGTATTCATGCGATAACAGTTCCCCGTCGACCTTTAAGAATCGGACTTCGAGTGTTGATTTATTGACGCATATACGTATTTTTTCGGTCGAAATTATATATTCGGTGTCGGTTTCATGATTCTCGGCATATCCCGGGCAGTCTTCCGGCATAGGTGCCGTCACGATCATACTCGGCAAGGTCGGTCTATATAAGCATCCATACGTTAAACGTGCAATTCCCGGCCCGTAAAGAAGAATATTAAGCGAGTGATCGTTACAGATAAACTTAAATATAGACTTCATTTGCTCACCCCTTTTTTCTTCTGCCACATTAACGGAGTTTCTCCGGTTGCCATCTTAAAAAGCTTGATAAAATAGCTGACGTTCGGAATTCCTACAGCCATTGCCGTCTCAGTAACGTTATGTCCGCTCTCAAGCAGACGGTATGCCGCTCTCAGCCTGATTGAATTGATATAATTTATAGGTGTTGCCCCGACGTAATCGTGGAACAGGCGATATAGATAGGTCGGTGATACGCTTACGTTTTTGGCAAGCTCCGATACCGTCAGATTTTCGTGATAATGTTCGTCGATGTAGCTCATCGTATCGGTAACGTAATGCATTCCGTAAAGGTTATATTCGTTCAGGATCTCAAAATGATGCGCTTTCATAGCTGCCGCCAAAACAGCAAACAACAGCGAAGTTACCTCGCAGCTTTCATATCCGTACGATACCGTTTTCTCGATATATACGTTTATTTTTTTAATTATTGGTAATAGCTCGCAATAAAGTTGCGAATCAATATCTACCTTTTCCTTGAACTTTCGGTTTTGTTCTATCACATCATCAATCAGTTTATTGCAAGGATTGTCAAGTTTAACCGTTTTCAGTAAATTAAGATCGAAAACGATATGCGCCATAAGTCCGTGTGTTTTTCTGTACGTGCGGTGAACCGCTCTTGGGTTTACAAAAAACAGACTGCCCGGCTTGATTTCGTATTCTTTATCATTTACACAGAGCTCGCCCTCAGCTTCGGAATACAATATTTCAAATTCGCTGTGCCAATGCGGCGCCACCTGCTGAATATCAACGGCATCGTCGGGCATACGGTAGAGGAAAAACTTAAAATCGTTGCTGTCCCGTCGAGCTTCCGTTTCATAGCTTGCATCTCTTTTGTTCATGTATATATCTCCTCAGTACTGTCGCCGCTGTTTTTGGTTGCAACATAGGGCGTGATCCGCCGGATAGTTGATAAAATAAGTATAACCTCAAATCAGCAAGCTTTCAAGACGATCACGCATTTTTAACGGCAACCGACAGATTAAAGCAAAGAATCATTTTCGAATAATTGAATATACGAAAATGATTCTTTAAGGATAGACTTATTTTGTGAGGTATGCGCCCGTAATGGTGAGGTAAACGTAAGTTCCCGACTCTTCAACAGCGCAAAGACCGATCTGGTCGATAATGTCACCTGCCAAGAAATTCTCGTTTGTGAGGAACTGTTCTGTCGGAACATAGAATACGCTGTCAGCGTAAACGTTCATCACAGCAAAGCTCGATGCCTGATATGTCATGCCTGCAGGTCCCCAAGCAAACCATTCGTTGCAAAGGAATTCGGTTTTTGTTCCGTCTTCATGAGTTAATTTGAACATCAGAGCGATCGTGGAACACTCGTCGCAGTAGTCTGTTTCATACTTGATTGCGAAGTATTCATATTCGTTGAGAAGATCTTCTGTGATAATGTTGGACATAGCGGTGGTATCGTCTCCGAGGATCCATACTCCCTTTCCATCCTCGAGCATATATTCTGTTACAAGAATATCATCGGAAAGATCGAGCACATCGTCAAAGTTGCAGGGAACGTCTGTCTGAACAGGAAGAACAAGCTCTGTTTCTGTCTCTTCTTCTGTTTCCTTTTCGGTTTCGGTCGCGTCGTCTTTTTCATCCGTTGTGTTATCGGCAGAATCGTCAGACGTTCCTGTACCGATACCGTCAGTTTCGCTCGGATCCTTTGTATCTCCGCAGGATATCATCATCGAAAGGATCATGACGAACACAAGCATAAGTGTTACCAGTTTTTTCATTGTACCAATTCTCCTTAATAGAATTAATTTTTCCGATTACACGGATATTTTGGTCCGAAGAAGCAATTTCTTCGAATCCTTGTTTACATTTATATTTTAATATATAGAAACTGCCGAATGCTACAAAAATACGGCACTATAATAGCACTATACTACACGAGTGCTTTGCTTTTAAGATTATATTTCGCTATTTTTAGCACAATAAGTCTTTAATATCAAAATAAGAGCTGATTATAAAACGAAGGGCGTTTCCTTTGGAAACGCCCTTCGTTACAAATATTCGTTATTGTTTATTCAAGCTGAATACCGAATCATTCAACAGTGACAGTTCCGTCTTCGTCTACTGTAACTGTCATTCCGTCCTTTACGTAAGCGAGGAATTCTTCGCCAAGGCAGTCGATAACGGGCATTTTATTGTCGTCAAGCCAAACGTCCGCAAGAACTGCTCCTGCAGCGGCAAGAGAGTCGATGTGATTTGCGAAAAGAAGGCATGCAGGGCTTTTTTCCATTGCGCACGCGCAATAGAGTACGAGTCCGCCCGTCGTTGAGCCGATCGTCTGCGGCAGGCAAAGTGCCTTGCCTAACAGAGGCTTTCCGTGAAGCTCTTTGTTATTCTGATCTCCGCATTTTACTTCTTTATCACCGAACTGAAGCGCCATCTGAAGCGATGCCAACGTGTTGAAGCCTTCTGTTGTAACGACGGCAGGAGCCGTTACTTTTCCGGGGGTGACAACTCTACCTTTGAACTGTTTCATTATTTGTTACCTCCTGTAATGATAGAAAGAATCTCATCGTCGGAATAATATCTTGCGCTCGTATAGGTGCGAAGTTTATTGGACGAGGTCATAACGGGCATCTTTTTGCAAAGCGGATTGTTCATATACATCAAAGGACAGATATAGGACGTAATAACTCCCGTTGCTTTCAGTCTTTCGGCATATTCGGTCTTTCCAAACGCTTCAAGGACCGCCGGTGCGGCTGTGAATACGGTCGGTACGGTTATCTTCTTGTTTCCGTTTTGCTTCAGTTCAGCTTCGATATTAACAGTCCAATCCTTGAGCTGCTGAAGCGACAGATGCGGACAGCCGACAAAGCAAAGCTTCGGCTTTGCTTCGGGATTTTTCCACATGACGGGATAGTTATTCTTAACTCTTTCAAGCTCCGCATCGTCAATAACGTATTCCTTCGCGCCTTCGGCGATCATATCTTCGCCGAAATCAACGGCTTCGGGAGTAAGTCCTGCGATATGATAAAGTCCGACAGCGCCGTTTGACGCAGTTGCGGCACCGAAATCCTTAAGATAAGCGCAAGCGGCATCGTCAAGCTCGTTACCGATCCATTTATCAAGACCGATGACGTACGGCACGTCCTCCATGACCTTCATACCGATCGCAGAGCCGAGAAGCTGTGCTTCGGGCTTTTTTGTCGTTTCAACCTTCACAACCCACGTGGCGCGTCTTCCCTCGTCGGTAAGAAGTCCGAAATACGGAACATAGCCGACTATTGAGCCCATAATGTCGATAATACCCGAGTTGCGGTTGCATCTCGCTCCGAGAACGGAATTGGCATAAACGACAGCGCTCGATTCCGCCCATGAAAGCACGTCGCCGCGGTTCGGTTTATTTCCGACTTCGTCCATGTAGCAGGTGCAGCTGAATGCATTATCGTTCAACAGTCCGAGCTCTTTTAATTGCTTTTCGTAAAAATCCTGCTTCGTATACATAAATTTATTGAATACGAGATTCTGCAGGAAGTTGGCAGGTACATTTTTATCAAGCGGACGAGGATCGACGGAAAACTTCTGCTCCGACGCGACACCGGCATCAAGGATCTTCTGCATAAGATCGTAAACAGGTGACATTACCTTAAGTCCGAATGACGTTACCAAGTGATTACATTTTGACGTGATCGGAACAAGCTTTTCCGCTTCAAATGCATCACCGTACATAACGAGAGTTTTCATAACTTTCGCAAGCGTTTCACCCTTTTCTCCGTTGAGTATCGCCTGCTGCTCTTTTGTCAGTATCATTTACAGTGCTCTCCTATTCGAAATATTAAAGTTTCATACAAACGTCCCAAACGCCCCAGATAACGGTTCTGAGGTTGCCGACCTTCGACGCATCTCCGACTATATGTACGCCGCGCTCAGCTATCGGAGCGGGATTATATCCTACGGAAAGGATTACGGAATCTGCGGCAACGGTCTTTGTCGTGCCGTCGTTATGTTTAACGACGACGCCGTCGTCCTTGATCTCGCATACGCTCGTCAGAAGATGGACAGGAACTTCATTCGTCTTGAAGAAATCACGCAGATAGCTCGTGTTTGCAAGGCATACGCCCTTCGTTGTGATGAGGTCGTCCTGCATTTCAACGATCGTGGGCTTTTTGCCCTTCAGATAAAGCTCGTACGCGATCTCACAACCCGTAAGTCCGCCTCCGATAACGACCACGTTATCGCCGACTGTCTTGTTACCGAGCAAATAATCGATCGCTTCAACGGCTTTTTCCACGCCGGGAATCGGGGGCTGTTTTGCAACGGCGCCCGTAGCAACAATAACCTCGTCGGCATCGAGTGCTTTGACGTCGGTAACGGCAGTATTCATCTTCACGGTGATCTCGGGATAGCGTCTTATCTCGCGCTCGTACCAAGCGATAAGTGCACGGTCCTTTTCCTTGAAGGACGGAGCCGCCGCCGCGATAAATACGCCGCCAAGCTTATCAGACTTTTCGTAAAGGGTTACGGTGTGTCCGCGTTTTGCACAGATGATAGCTGCCTCCATGCCGCCGATACCGCCGCCGATAACGGCGATCTTTTTCTTTTTCTTCGCGGGCTCAATACGGTATTTCTTCGACTGCATCGTTTGCGGATTGAGAGCGCAGCGCGCAAGTCCCATCGTATCGGTCAGATCCTGCGTATTTGCATGACCCTTTGACGAAGAGAAATTGAAGCAGCCAGAATGACAGCAAATGCAAGGCTTGATATCCTCTATTCTGTCCTCTATCATTTTCGTGATCCATTCGGGGTCAACGAGGAACTGACGGGCAACGCCGACAGCGTCTATTCTGCCCTCCTCTACGGCTTTTGCACCTACTTCCGCATCCATTCTGCCCGCACAAACAACGGGAATATCAACGAACTGCTTTATGTGTGCAACGTCATCAAGGTTGCAGTTTTCGGGCATATACATAGGCGGATGCGCCCAATACCAGGAATCGTAAGTTCCGTTATCGGCGTTGAGCATATCGTAGCCTGCATCCTGCAGATACTTCGCCGCTTTTTCGGATTCTTTCATGCTTCTGCCGACTTCCGCGTACTCTTCACCCGGCATAGCTCCCTCGCAGAAGCCTTTCATTTTCGATTCTACCGAGTAACGGAGCGAAACAGGATAGTCCTCGCCACAAGCTTCCTTAATTGCTTTAACGACCTCTGCGGCAAAGCGATAGCGGTTTTCAAAGCTTCCGCCATATTCGTCAGTACGTTTATTGAAAAATTCAATTGCAAACTGATCGAGCAGATAGCCCTCGTGTACGGCATGGACCTCAACACCGTCAACACCTGCGTCACGGCAAAGCTTTGCTGTTTTAGCAAACGCTTCGATGATCTCGTGTATCTGTTCTACAGTCATTTCGGGGCAAATGATGTCGTGAGCCCAACGCGACGGCTGCGGGCTCGGAGATGCAAGCTCGTGTGACGTATCAATGATGGGTTTGACGATAGCGCGTGTAAATTTATTCTTGTGCAAGGGTGCAACAAGCTCGGTGATCGCCCATGAACGACCCATACCCGCTGTCAGCTGAACAAACAGCTTCGCTCCCGTTTTATGGATCTCATCCATAAACACCTTCAGCTCCTCAAACATCTTCGGGTTCTGCCAGAGCCACTTACCCCAGAAAGTATCGCGCAGAGGTGCGATTCCCGGAATGATGAGACCGACGTTGTTATTCGCTCTTTCCAAAAAGAGCTTTGCCGCTTCTTTGTCAAAATGGCAGCCTCCGAGCTCAAACCAACCGAACAGCGACGTGCCGCCCATCGGGCACATTACGATGCGGTTCTTGATCTCAACGTTACCGATCTTCCACGGCGTAAAGAGTGCATCATATTTTGAATTCATGACCGTTTCCTCGCTTTTTATAAGAATATTATTGATATATGTCGTGATATCCACCAACGTATAGTATACTAAATTTTCGCACCGATTGCAAGAGTTTCCGCCCCACCGCAAATACTCAACCGCAAAAACAGCCCGAATACACAGTGTGTATTCGGGCTGTTACAGATTATTCTATCGGTTCAAAATCAACAGCACCGTGCTTACAGATCGGGCATATAAAGTCTGCGGGAAGCTCTTCTCCCTCGTGAACGTATCCGCAGATCTTACAAACGTATCCTTGTTTTTTTTCGGGTTGCGGTTTCGGTTTGACATTTTTGTGATAATAGGAATACGTCATCGTTTCCTTGTCGGAGATTACCTTCGCCTCCGTTACGCTGCAGATAAACATACCGTGCGTATCAAGATCAACGTAGCCTTCGACTGACAGCGACATAAACGAATTGATATACTTCGGTAAAACGACAAGTCCGTTTGCGGAACGGTCGGGCTTGCAGTTCGCAAATTTATCAACGTTTCTGCCGCTGACAAAGCCGAACGCTTCAAAAACCGAAAACGGCGCTTCAACCGTAAGACAGTTTACGTTCATGATACCCGTTTTTTTGATGATCTCAAAAGAATAATTATCTTTGTTTATCGTCACGGCAACTCTGTTCGGCGTGCTCGTCACTTGTGTGACCGTGTTGACGATGAATCCGTTATCCTTCAGACCGTCATTCGATGTTACAACATACAGCCCATATCCAATATTGAATAAAGCCTTCGCGTCAATAGCACCGTCAATGATTTTTCCGTTATCAGCTGTCATGATTTTTCTCTCCTATGTTATAATCGATTCTATCTCGGATATTTTATCATACAAATCCGAATATTACAACAACAATCTGCAGCCGTCAGAAACATTTGCCGTCCTTGCAGTCAACGGCTTCTCCGCCGTTGTAGCAAAGCTCGTTCGGGCACTGATTCGTAGCGAAGAAACCGACGATATTGTTTATTGTCGTTTCAGCGATATTCAGAAGTGCGTCATCCGTCAAAAACGCCTGATGCGACGTTACGATAACGTTCGGCATGGAAATAAGGCGCGCAAGCGTATCATCCTCCATGATATGTCCCGAATTATCTTCAAAAAACAGTTCCGATTCTTCCTCGTACACGTCAAGGCAGGCGGCACCGACTTTTCTTGATTTGATCGCCCCCAACAGTGCTTCCGCATCAACGAGCGCGCCTCTTGACGTATTTATGAGAACGACACCTTTTTTGCATTTCTCCAAGGCGTCTTCATTTATCATATGATACGTTTCTTCCGTCAGCGGACAATGCAACGATATAATGTCGCTGTTTTTCAACAGTTCGTCAAGCGTAACGTATCTGACAGTATCGCCGTTATCAAGTTCTTTTGAGGGGAATTTATCGTACGCAAGTACTTTCATTCCAAATCCGTGGCAGATATTTATGAAAACTTTGCCAATCTTACCCGTGCCGACGACACCCACGGTCTTTCCGTAGAGGTCAAAACCCGCAAGTCCCGACAAACTGAAATTAAAGTCTCTTGAACGGATGTAAGCCTTGTGTATTCTGCGGATGGATGTAAGCAAAAGTGCAATCGCGTGTTCTGCGACAGCATAGGGCGAGTACGCAGGTACGCGCAGCACATGAAGCTTGCCGTACGCATGCTTCATGTCAACGTTATTGAAGCCCGCACAGCGAAGCGCCAGCACCTTGACGCCCATATCATATAAGCGGTCGATCACAGCCGCATTTACGGTATCGTTCACGAAAACACAAACCGCATCAGCTCCGTTTGCAAGCTTCGCTGTATCCTCATTGAGCTTCGTTTCATAATATTTGATCGTGACTCCATGCATACTCGCGAACTTTTCAAAAGACGGAATATCATAGGTTTTTGTGTCAAAAAATGCTATTTTCATTTAATTACCTCATACTTTTTTACATTGGTATTATTATAATCTTTGTGATTATTACGTTTTTTATGCAAGACTGAGGATTAGAGTATAGTTTTGCATTTCCATTTATATTATATCGTCATTCAGAGTTAAAATCAATGGGTTAACAAGATCTCCCCCGAAACTCGTTGCCGCTCATTTTCTCTATAACGCAAAAAAAGACATCTTTCGATGTCCTTTTGCGTTAGTAGAGGTGCCAAAAAAGATGCATCTTTGCAAAAGGTCATCGGAGAACCGATGACCTTTTGCAAAGAATCAACAAGATTTGAAATTGTATATTGGTCTTATAATCTCAATATCCGAGACTGTTTCTTCTATAAAATCAAGTATCCGTCGGGGTGATTTGTATGCCATCGGGCACTCGTCAATAGAGCCCGTGTTTGCCGTTGTCGTGAATATTCCCTCCATTTGGCGTTGATAATCTTCGACGGTAAAAGCGTACTTCGCTTCTGTTCTGCTGCATGCACGTCCTGCGCCGTGAGGAGCGGAAAAATTCCACTCGGGATTTCCTTTCCCCACACCAAGCACCGCCCCATCTCTCATATTAAGCGGTATTATCACTCTTTCACCCAAACGGGCAGAGATGGCACCCTTGCGGAGTATCATATACTCTGTATCAATGTAATTGTGAACGCACGAAAACCTATCCGTTACGGTAAGCCCCATATTCTTACATATTAGGTCAGCGATAGTTCTTCTGTTCAAATCAGCAAAGTCGGTTACAACAGCCAAGTCGTGGAGGTAAGCGTCATAAAGGGTACCTTCAAGAATAGCTTCTTCCCGTTTCACCGTAAGGGCGCCCTTTTCGGATTTAGAAAAGCAGTACGTGTCTGCATCCTTTGAATCGTAATAGCTTTGCCTTGCTCGTTTGCGCTGCTTTTTGCATTGATAACGGTATGCTTGATCTTGATAGTAGGAAGCAACGTCACTCCCCAACTGTCTTGAGCCCGAATGGATAACAAGCACAAGTTTGCCGTTTTCCGTCCTGTCCACCTCGATAAAGTGATTGCCGCCACCAAGAGTTCCAAGACTGCGGAGCGCTCTTTCCTGATCCACGTTGTCCTTGCAAAGCAGATGATTGAGGTCAAAGGATGCAAGAGGGACATTGTGTACCTTTGCGCCGGCGGGAACCTGATGATGTATGATAGCATCAAGTCTTTCCAAATCAAGCTCACGCTCAGCTAAAAACACAACCTCCATACCGCACCCGATATCAACACCCACAAGAGTAGGTGCAATTCGCTTTGATACGGTCATCGTTGTTCCGACAGCAACGTGTTTTCCTGAATGAGTATCGGGCATTATACGTATCTTGCTATCGGAATAAGCTTCTTCTCGCAACAGCGAGGCTATCTGTGTTTTGGTAGGCTTGTCAAGTTTGTCGGCAAAAACCATTGCCGAATTTCTTTTTCCTTGTATTTTGATCATTATATCTCCTATCAGTATTAAGTTTTGTTTGTAATTTGTTTGCGGTATATACCTTTGCAGACATAACGATCAACTCCTTTTTACCAATTATCTCGATTATATATTATTGCATACAACTTGTCAAGTTTACCTTCCGCAAAAAACAACGTCAAATATGCCCTAAATAGACCGCTGCCCCCGCTTTTTGCTCGCTTTCTCCGCCACCGGCGGCGCTTCACCGCTTCGTCCTTCGGGAACCCGAAGCTCGTTGCCGCTCATTTTCTCTATAACGCAAAAAAGGACATCTTTCGATGTCCTTTTGCGTGATTGCGGAGGAAGGATTTGAACCAACGACCTTCGGGTTATGAGCCCAACGAGCTACCAGACTGCTCCACTCCGCGATATATCGTGCCGCTGACCGGACTTGAACCGGTACGGATTTTACTCCGGCGGATTTTAAGTCCGCTGCGTCTGCCGATTACGCCACAGCGGCAAGCTTTTTTATCAGCTTTAGTATTATAGCACTATATGTTGCGCCTGTCAATACCTATTTTGAAAATTCCTCGATTTTCTTTTTCTTATTATTTATTATTATGTCCATTTTTTGCAGTTTTGCAACTTTCCGTGTGCTGTTTTTTCATTTCATGAATTATATTCTATGATATATTAATATTTTCGCCCGCATTATGCATCACCGGAAGAACAATATTTCACAAAAACACAATTTATTTCAAAAAACTATTGCATCGTAAATACGTTTGTGATACAATACCGAATCAAGTAAGAGCTATATGAAGAATACAGGAGACGCACAGCGACCGAAGGAGTAACACTCTCAGGTGTCCAACACGGGACAGGAACTGTATTCGGATAGCACTCCGGAGAAGTCCTATTAAGGATGCCGAAGGTGCAACGTACTAACCTGACGGTTCGTGCTAATCTCTCAGGCAAAAGGACGGAGCAAAAAAGTATTTTATCAATCGCATCACGCCAGCGGTATGCTTTTTGCGTTTTACTTTCGGAGTTAAACTACGGTTTAGCTCTTTTTTATTTTCTTTTTGCGAGGTAACGCACAATGTTTGAAAAAATCATCGACTTTATCACAAAAATCGACTCGTTTATGAACGGGGTCGTATGGGGATGGCCCATGATCATCCTGATTCTCGGAACGGGAATTTTGCTCACAGTCCGTACGCGTGTCATGCAGGTACGCAAACTCGGCGAATCCATGAACACGACCATCATTCCGACTATCAAAGAGATCGGCAGACCGAAAAAAGAGGACACAGACGCAAAATCTATCTCACAGTTTGAAGCCTTTTCCGCCGCTATTTCCGGTACAGTCGGCACGGGTAACATCGTCGGCGTCGTTTCTGCGATCCTTACGGGCGGTCCCGGCGCCGTATTCTGGATGTGGATCTCCGCATTTTTCGGTATGATCACAAACTATGCAGAAAACGTACTCGGTTTATTCTACCGTAAAAAAGACAAGGACGGAAACTTCTCGGGCGGTGCTTTCTACTACATAACGTACGGTCTTGGCTGGCGTTGGCTCGGATACCTTGCCGCCATCTTCTGTATGCTCGCCGCGCTCGGTATGAGCGGAGTTCAGACGAACAAGATCTCGGGAGCGCTCGCTTCATCATTTAACAGCGACACTACGAACTTCAAACTTATAGTCGGTATTATCGTTGCGCTCTTCTCTGCTCTGATCATTATCGGCGGTATCAAGCGCATCGGTAAAGTTGCTTCCACGCTCGTACCGTTTATGTCTTTACTCTTCATAATTCTCGGTATCGTCGCCGTTATTATGAACATTGAAGCCGTACCTGCAGCATTTTCCATGATTTTCTCCAACATTTTCGGTTTCAAGGCTATGGCAGGCGGTTTCGGCGGTTACGTTTTCTCCGTCGTTATCAAAAAAGGTATGGCGCGCGGCGTTTTCTCCAATGAAGCAGGTCTCGGTTCTTCCGTTATCGCACATTCCGCTTCCGAAACACGTGAACCCGTTAAGCAGGGACTCTGGGGAATTTTCGAAGTATTCTTTGATACATTTATAATCTGTACTTTCACTGCCCTGTTGATTCTGACAACTTTTATCAGCAACGGTGCGATCGAATCCTTCACGGCAAACTCATCCGACTCTGCCGTATCCATGCTCGCATTCTCCGAGAATTTCGGCATATTCGGCATCGTATCCTTTTCGATCATTCTTCCCCTTTTCGCTTTCACAACGATCCTTTCCTGGTCTTACTATGGCGAAAAGGCTACCGAATTCCTTTTCTCGCGCTTTGGTGAAAAATGCAGCAAAGTGTTCGTGTTTATTTTCAAGCTCATCTATATCGTTATGATAGTTGCGTCTGCGGTTATTGAAAGTAAACTTGTATGGAGCATTTCCGACACTTGCAACGGACTTATGGCACTGCCGAACCTTATTGCAGTAGTTCTTCTTTCCGGTCAGGTCGTTAAGATCACGAAAAACTACTACGCACGCAAAAATGGCGAGGACGTTGAGCCTATGCTCTCCGCTTATCCCGAGCTGAACGAAGAATATAAAAATCACAAGTAAAATATAAACAAAAAATAAGGCGAGGACACCTCGCCTTATTTTTTATCGTTAATCTTCCCTGATCGGTTCGATCTTCTCCTGACTTTTGTATATATGCTTTTCGGGGACGCATCCGCGGACGCTTGAAAGCGGATACACCCTCGCACCGCGGCCGATAACGGTACCGGGATTAAGAATGCTGCCGCATCCTATCTCTGCAAAATCTCCGAGCATGGCTCCGAATTTTTTGCGTCCCGTTTCGATATCGCCGTCAGGCGTGTGGACGGAAACGAGCTTTTTATCGCCTTTTACATTTGAGGTGATCGAGGCGGCGCCCATGTGCGCGCCGTAGCCGAGGATCGAGTCGCCGACGTAATTGTAATGCGGAACCTGCACCTTATCAAAAAGGATAACGTTTTTCAGCTCTGTCGAGTTGCCGACGACGGCACCGCGTCCAATGATTGCAGATCCGCGGATGAACGCACAGTGGCGTATTTCCGCGCCCGATTCAATGATACACGGGCCTGTGATCGACGCGGTAGGAGCAACCTTCGCGTCCTTTGCGATCCAAACGTTCGGCGCGGGACTGTCATATTCGTGGGACGGAAGCGTCGCGCCGCGTGCGACGATAAAATCGCTGATCTTGGCAAGTGCTTCCCACGGATATTCACAGCCGTCAAATATTGCGGCAGACTCGGTATGCGCCATATCAAAGAGCGCATTCTGTGATAAATATTCGTACTTCACAGTCGTTACCTCCGCATCAGCTGCGTGCGGCATAGCCTTTTGCTTTGATAAGCTCGATAACGGAGTTAACGTAATGCTCGCAAAGATCGATATCCTCGCCCTCTGCCATAACGCGTATCAAAGGCTCTGTTCCGCTCTTGCGGACGAGTATTCTTCCCGAGTCACCTAAGCTTTCCGTTATCTTATCAAGCTTTACTTTTATATCGGGATCTCTCATAACGACGGTCTTATCGGTAACTCTGATGTTGCGAAGCACCTGCGGATATATCGTAACTGCGGAAGCGAGCTTACCGAGTGTAGTTTTACGGTCAAGTATTTCCTCCATAACCATCAGAGCCGTCAGTATACCGTCACCCGTCGTTGCGTACTTATGAATGATGATGTGTCCCGACTGCTCGCCGCCGAGCGAGTAGCCGTGCTTTTGCATCGCTTCGTAGACGTATTTATCGCCCACGTTTGTTTGAATCGTGTTAATACCGGCTTCTTTGCATGATTTATAAAGACCTGCGTTTGACATAACTGTCGTTACGAGCATATCATCCTCAAGTGCGCCGCGTCGCTTGAGCATATTTGCAAGCACGAACATTATCTTATCGCCGTCAATAACGTTGCCGTTTTCGTCAACGGCGATGCAGCGGTCCGCATCTCCGTCGAAAGCGAAACCGACGTCAAGGTGGTTTTCCTTAACGTACGCGGCAAGGTATTCGATGTGCGTCGAACCTGCGTTGCGGTTGATATTCTGACCGTCGGGCTGACCGTTAATGACGAAGATCTGTGCGCCGAGCGCTTCAAAAACGGCTGGCGCTATCATCCACGATGCGCCGTTGGCGCAGTCAAGAGCTATCTTCATATTTCGGAAGGAATGTGTTACGACGGATATGAGGTACCCGACGTAGCGGTTTCTGCCCGCGGCATAGTCTATTATCGCGCCCACGCGCTCCTTGTGAGCGAGCGGAAGATCGTTTCCTTCAACACCGAGAGCGGAAAGGTTGCCGTCTATATATGCTTCAACGAGCGCCAGCGTATGTTCGTCCATTTTTTCACCGTAGCGGTTGATCAGCTTGATACCGTTATCGTAATAGACGTTATGTGATGCAGAGATCATAATTCCGCAATCGAAATCGTCAAGCCGCGTTACATATGAAACGCTCGGAGTCGTCGTTACGTGAAGCATATAAGCGTCAGCCCCCGACGAGGTCACGCCTGCAGCAATCGCGTATTCGAGCATATAGCTCGAACGGCGCGTATCCTTACCAATGGCTATGCGCGGGCGGTAGTTGCGGTCACGGCAGCCTGACAACGAGCTTGAATAATACCAGCCTAAAAAACGTCCGATCTTGAACGCCTGCTCTGCGTTGAGGTCAACGTTTGCCTCGCCGCGGAAACCGTCAGTACCGAAGTATTTGCCTGAGGACAGCCCGGCACTTCCCGTTTCAGTAATAGCGTCGGAAATGTCGATCTCGTCACGGATCAGCTCATCCGTCGTTACGCCGAAAAGAGCGCAAAGCTGAATGATCTTGTCGATCCTCGGATCGGACTGACCTATCTCCCACTTGGAAACGGATTGCCGCGAGACGTTCAAATAGTCTGCGAGCTCCTCCTGCGACATATTGAGTTTAGTACGCAAGTAAGTTATCTTATCAGAAAGCTTCATAATTAATCTCCTTTTACAGAATACGGACCTATATCGGCTAACAAGCATATATAAAAGCGTAAACGGTTAAAACATATCCATCTGATATAGTATTATAATCGACACGCAAGCCGTTTGCCACCAATTTATGTATGTAATTTGAGCGAACCTAACGGTTGCGATTTGCCACGATTTATATCGTTATTCCGCATCATATGCACATTATACACCTATATTAAAAAAATCGCAACCACTTCGGTTGCGATTTTTTGTTAATCATCGATCATTGGTATGTCATATAAGGACGCAAACTCTGCCCCGCCGTTGATTTTATCGAGTAATTTCATAAGCTCGTCTTCGCCGCCGTTTTCGAGCAGCCATCTGCCGACTTCATATTTTGCCGCAAGATAATTATACATTTCCGTTTCGGGATCGTCGTTATAAAAATAATCTTCATCTGACAAAAGCTCAAAATCGGGCAGAACCGTCAGGTCTTCCGTATAACGTAGGAGCGTTTCCCAGCTGTATTTCGTGCTGTAATCAAGCTGCAGCGCGATTCCCTCGTCAAACCACGGCGGCACAATACGCCCCGAAGAGACCTTACCGTTAAAAATACGTTTGTGTATCTCGGCATGGGCAAGCTCGTGCGCGAGCGTGTCAACGTCGTATTTTTCGATGCTGACGGAAATATACGAATACACGTCCCCTGCCGCAAACGAAATTATGTCACTGTCGCCGCCGAGGCGCTGCTGTTTACTTTCGTCTTCGGTTATTATCAATACGGGCTCCGAGCGCACATCGCCGAAAAACGATTCTACTCTGTTGCGAGCCTCAAAATAGATAGCGCACAGCTCGGATGTGTCGCCTTCGTAATTATTATCAAGCCACACGCCGTCAAGTATCTCTCGGTAGCCGTGTATTCCGACGGTTATTCTGTATCCTTTCGGCGTGAACCACGATATGTATACGAAAAGAATCACAAATAGTATAAGGAGGAGCGCCGCGGTAACGAACGCGGCAAACAAATGCTTGCGTTTTTTCACGGTACTCCTCCTTTTTGACGTATTAATTATAGACCGTATATCTCCGTATATTTACGTGTCAGATAATCGGTATAGTATTTAGCGGAAAATTCTTCGCCCGTGCACATTTTCAACAGCTCATCGGAATTATACATAGCTCCGTGGCGGAAGATGTGCTCCTCAAGCCATGAATTGACGGGAGCCGTACTTCCCGCTTCAGCGATAGCGGCGTCTATGTCAAACTCATTTTTCATCGTTTCATAAATCTGCGCGCCGTATGCGGAGCCGAGCGCATAGGACGGGAAATATCCGACAGAGCCGCCCGACCAATGCGAATCCTGAAGCACTCCGCGCGTATCGTCGGGGACGTCAACGCCTAAATAGTGCTTATACTTCTCTTTCCAAACACGCGGTAGGTCGTCAACGGTGTAGCTGCCGTCCATCATTCCGCGCTCGATCTCGTAGCGGACCATAACGTGAAGCGTATACGAAAGTTCGTCAGCTTCCGTTCTTATGAGTGACGGTGCGCTGTAATTTGCAGCGAGGTAGAACTGTTCTTCGGTCACGTCAGCCAATTCGTTCGGGAAAAGCTCACACAGCTTCGGAAAAATAAGCGAGATAAACGTGCGGCTTCTGCCGATAATGTTTTCATAGAAGCGGGAGATCGTTTCGTGCATCGCCATGGAAGCACCGCCCGAAAGTCCCGTGCCCTCGTATTCATCGCCCGAGCCGAGCTCGTACAGCGCGTGTCCGCCCTCATGAACGACAGAATACATTGAATTGGAAAGGTCGTTTTCGTGATAATGCGTCGTGATTCTGACGTCGTGCTTATTGAAATTCAGCGTGAAAGGATGCTCCGTTTCTCCGATATTACAGTGCTTGCGGTCGATCGCCATTTTCTCCATCAGGCAGTCGGAAAATTCGCGCTGCAAATGAAGCGGATACGTGCGGAACATGAATCCGTTTTCGATCTGTTTTACCTCTGCGATCTTTTTAACGAGCGGCACGATAGTTTCGCGCAGCTCTGCGAAAAATGCGTCGCATTTTTCTTTTGTCAAGCCCTCTTCGTAAGTGTCAAGAAGCGTGTCGTACGGATCACGGTCGGGTTTATAGTAAAGCGCGAACTTTTTGTTCGTGTCAAATATTTTCTTTAAGGTCGGGGCAAACGAAGCGTAATCGTTATTCTCCTTGGCGCGGCGCCAGATCGAATGAGCCTCGTTCAGAAGCACGCTGTATGCGACGTATTCTTCCTGCGGAATACTCTTGATGTATTCGCTCTGCTTACTGTATACGGTGATCTCACGGCGAAGCTTCGGATCAAGCTCGTCGCGGTGATCATAAAGATATGCTACCGCTTCGAGCATTTCGGGAGCCGTTTCGATCTCATAGGTTATATTGGAAAGGATCTCCATAGCTTCGTTGCGCTCGCGCTCTCCTCCGTCGGGTGCAACGGTTACGGCGTCATAATATACCGCCGTCGTTGCAAAACCGTAGGCGTGAAGCTTCTTCTGTGTTCTTTTGAATATTTCGGTTGCTGTTTTGATATCCATGTTTTATCTCCTTTAATCGTTTGCGAGTACGGGAAGCTCGGGCTCATAGTGCTCCATCAACTGAAGCTTGAACTTGTTGGCATAGTGACGGCGGTCGATCTTTTCTCGCAGAGCTTCGTCCTCACATTTTCCCTCTCGGATATATCTGTCGAGTGATGCGTACGTAAAGCCGAGATTGTCTTCGTCGGTTTTACCGCAAAGTCCGTCGGACGGCACCTTCTCGGTAAGCTCCCTCGGCAGTCCGAGCTCACGTCCGATGTCGATCACCTCTTGTACTGTCAGCATCGCAAGCGGCGAAACGTCGCCTGCGGCGTCGCCGTAGCGCGTACTGTAGCCGACCCAGTCCTCGGAGAGATTACACGTGTTAATAACGCGTCCGTTACTCGACTGCGAGATGCAGTAAAGCGCAGACATACGCAGACGCGGAGCTAAATTCACCGTGCTCTGCGAGCTTATTTCGGGAATACAGTCCTTTATTGCGGCAATCATGCCGTCATAAGATTCTTTGATGTTGACAACGTGATACTTAATTCCGAGATAATTTACGAGTTTATACGATGCATCGATATCGGACTGTTCGCCGTTCGGCATCAAAACACCGATTACGCGGTCAGCGCCAAGCGCCGCAACGCACACAGCCGCGGCGACGGAGCTGTCCTTGCCGCCCGATATTCCGATAACGGCGTTACAGCCGCGACCGTTGCGGTCAAACCAATCGCGCACCCATCCGATAAGCTCCGATGTCGTTTTCTTTCTGTCAAACATATCATATCTCCGTTATAATAATTGATTTATTATAATGTAGTATATCATATTATTCCCGACGATTCAACTCAATTCTTTTGTTTTTGTACGACTGCGTCGAACACCGTTCTTTTCGCGTCCGGGATATAATGCATAAATCCGAAGACGTGCCAATATACTTGTACCATGATAAAAACAGAACAGCAAAACACAACATTTCGCCGAGCGGCAGAGCTGTTGCCTATGCCACTCCGCTCGGCTATATACAAAACAGTGCGTGACTATAGGCTCGACAGCGAAAAGGTCACAGACATACGCTTGCGGCGCGGTGCACGTTCGTTTCTGTCCGTAGGAAGACGCTCGTATCCGATAGAACCAATACTGTCGGTTCGACAGCTTGACAGTATCGTTTTCGCCCTCACGGACGGATCCGTTTACGCTCACGCCGAAACGATCCGAGAAGGCTACATAAGCGTCGGCGGTATACGGTGCGGCGTTACGGGACGTGCGGTGCAAAAAAACGGCAAGACCGAAACCGTAACCGAATACTCGTCCGTCACAATACGCATTCCGCACGACGTTCCCGGCTGTGCCGCCGATATTTTTGACCTTTATCAGCACGACCGGGGACACGGTATACTGATCTATTCGCCGCCTGCGGTCGGCAAAACTACGCTTCTTCGTGACCTTATGCGTTCGCTTTCTTCGATCTTTGTGCAGTTTTCGGTTATTGATACGCGGGGAGAGCTCTCATTTTACGATAATTCCTCAACGGCGGACACGCTTTTATATTATCCGAAATACGAAGGCATAAAAACGGCGGTTCGTTCACTTTCACCTGAGCTGATAATATGCGACGAGCTGTCGGGTGAGCTTGATGCAAATGCGGCGTTATACGCATATTCGTGCGGTGTGCCGCTGATAGCAACGTGCCACGCAGGAAATAAAGACGAGCTGTCGGCGCGTCCCGAGATGAAACGTCTTTTAACCTCGGGTGCATTCGGATATACGGTCGGACTGTCGCGCCGTGACGGTGACAACGGTTTTTCCTATAATATTGAAAAGCTTTTATGAACACATTTGCGTTAAAACTCGTCGGTGCGGCTTTAGTCGCTCTATCGTCCGTATTGATCGGAGAACGATGCCGCTCGGAAAGCATGTCAACGCTCACAGCGTGCGAAGATGCTATCCGATTCGTTAAATTTGCGTCCGACTCGATCTCATACCGCAGAGCACCCGTATCCGAGATCGTGTCAGCTTACGTTACAAACGTCCCTCTCCTGTCCGATTTTTACAGCCGAGCCGCTGTGACCTCACTCGCAGACGAGCTGCAGCGTCTTTCGACTCCGTTTGACTCAGTAACTCACAAGATATTTCTTGATTTTGCTTCCGCACTCGGTCACGGTTATACCGATTCTCAGCTTGAGCTATGCGAGCTGACGCTGTCACGCCTGCGTGAGCATTATTTGCATCTTCAAAGCTCACTAAAAGCAAAGACAAAAACGTCGTTTGCGACGGGGGCATTCGTCGCTGCGTCTATCATATTGATTCTTATTTAGAAAAAGAGATAAAAATGGATACGTCATTATTGTTAAAAATAGCGGGCATCGGCTTCATCGTTGCCGTTGTATGCCAGATACTCACAAAATCGGGACGCGACGAGCAGGCAACGCTCGTTTCCGTCGCGGGAATTATCATCGTGATTTTAATGCTGACGGATAAGCTTTCCGAGCTTTTTTCGTCGATACAAAAGGTCTTCGGGCTATGATAAAGCTTTGCGGATTATCACTTTTAGCGGCAGCGGCGACAGTTATACTACACGGTGTTAACTCTACTATATCAAAGCTGATCTCTGCAGGTGCCGCTGTTATACTTTTGATATATGCGGCATCATCCGTCACACCCGTTATCGACGAGCTGTACGGTAAGTTTTCGTCTTCGCAGCTTTCCCCATACGTAATAACTCTCATGCGCGCCCTCGGCATAGCTTATATAACAGAGCTTACCTCGGATATATGCCGCACTTGCGGTGCGGACAACGCCGCCGTTGGCATTTCCGTTGCGGGACGAGCCGAGCTGACCGTTATTGCGGCGGCGTTTTTGTTTGAGCTTTTGTCGCTTTCTCTTTCTCTTTTCTGAATGGTGACGTTTTATGAAAAAGCTCGTGTTTATTTGCACATCCGCGCTTATATTAATGCTCTTCACTTCGGTAAAAGCCGATGCCACAGATCTTGAAATGCAGTCGATTTACGACATCGTTCCCGACGGAATAAAAGATGCTCTGCAAATCGATCCGTCAAGTGACGTGATCGACACGGATACGTTCGGCTTTGACTATATGATGTCGCTCGTCAAAAACACGTTTGACGATGCCGTATCATCCGCCGCAGGCTCATTCGGCATGATTTTGAGTGTTATTCTGATCTCGTCAGCCGCGTCGCTTCATTTCAAGGACACCCTCGACGGCAAAGCGCGTGATGCCGTTTCGCTGATCGGCACGCTGACTATCGCGTGCGCTGTCCTCGCGCGTGAATTGGCGCGCTGTGAAGAGATCGTGGCATTCTCCTATGCAATCTCTGCCTTTGTCGGTGCGATGACACCGATTCTTTTCACGATGCATACGGCAACGGCGAATACTGTCACGGCGGGCGTAACAGCGTCGGGATTTTTGCTTTTTTCGTCCGCAGTTGAATTTTTGTCAACGCATATCTGCATTCCGATCTATAAAGCCGCCCTTTCTTTTTCGGTCATATCCGTTTCCCTGCCGACAGACGGCGGAACAAGGCAGATCGCAGGCTTTCTGCGCCGCACGTTTACGACCGTGCTTACAGCCGCGGCTATCATATACGTAACCGTGCTTTCATACCAAACGTATCTTGCAAGCGCCGCCGATTCCGTTGCGGCGAGAAGTGTAAAATTCGCCGTTTCAAGCTCAGTGCCTGTCGTCGGAGGAATCTTAAGCGACACTGTCAGGACGGTTTATTCGGGTCTGACAATAATCAAAAGCAGTTCGGGAACGCTCGGTATCGTCGTTATGATCGCACTTTCGCTGCCGCTGTTAATAAAACTGTCTTTCTCGGGCTTTCTGTACGGTGCTGCCGCTTTTGCGGCGAGCTTGCTCGGATGTGACCGTGAAGCTTCACTTCTTTCCTCTTTCCGCGAATGTATGGGACTGCTTTGCGCCGTTGTTTCCGTTATTACGGTAGTATTTATAATAGGAACGGCTCTGTTTATCAAAACAGCGCCCGCCGTGCTCGTATGAATGCGTATTTTGCCTCTGTGATGACGGCGGCTGTCGTCGTGTCACTCGTATCACTTCTCTGTACTCGTGATGACAGAACGGGAAAATACGTGCAGCACATAGCGTCGCTCGTTATGCTTCTTGTGATCGTGTCACCGCTCGGCTCGTCTTTTGAAGGTGGCGCTGACTTTTGGGAAAGCTTTGATCCCGATTCGTACATCACCGACGTGACGGGTGACGATTACCGCGACACCGTTATAGAAAAAACGGCAGAGGTCATGGCCGAAAACGTCAAAACGGATACAGCCAAAATTTTCAAAATCCACCCCGATGATATTTCCGTTTCGGTGGCCATGAATGCTATCGACTATTCCGACATCACCGTTGACACGATCACGATCACCTTGAAAAGCTACGGCGCTTGGGCAGACGGCGAAGCTATCTGCGACTACTTTTCCGATATTTACAAATGTTATGTTGAGGTATGCTATGAATGAAAATGCAAAAACGAAAATCTTTGCTTTTTGTAAGAAAAACGCACTGCCTGTACTTTTGTGCTTATTCGGCATCGTTTTATTGATATGGAGCGGAGTTGACGCTCCCGACAGCGAAGCCCAAACGGACGATATGTACGAAGCCGCCGACATGGCGGCTTACACCGAGGAGCTTGAAGCCCGAGTGAAACACATTATCTCGCAGGTGGACGGAGTATCTGACGTAACGGTACTCTTAACGCTTGACGGAGGGAGCGAGTTCGTATACGCGGAAAACAAGTCGGGCAGCGTCGTTGACTATCTTGTCATCAATAACGGTGACGGCGAGGAGCCCGTACTCGTGCGTGAGATATACGCCGCCGTTCGCGGAATTGCCGTCGTATGCGGCGGCGGTGACGACGCGGGCATACAGCGGACCGTGTCGGAGCTGTTATCGTGCGCGTTTGATATTCCGTCGTCAAAAATTTCCGTTGCCGGCACGGGCAGATGAATAGTTCGGTCGAACGCATCATATATTAAAACATAAAGCCATACGGAGGTACATATCCATGAACAAAGAACAGCTGAAGGAAAAATTCGCAGCTATAAAAGAAAAATCCATTGAATTTTGCAAACGTGTAGGCGCCAAAAACATGATCATTATTTGCGCCGTATTCGTTTGCGCCGTAGCTATCGGACTCAACTTTATCGTGGCAGGCGGCGGCAAAACGGGCGAAGATGGCTACAAGATCGATTCTTCGTACTACTCTGCTCTGCTTGAAAACGAAGACGTTGAAGCTGACGCCCCCGCTAACGAAAACGACGGGAATTCCGACAATGCGGCAAGCAAAGACGATTACTTTGACGCTGCGGTCCTCAACCGTGACCGCGCACGCGACGAAGCGATCGAAGTGCTCAACACCGTTGCCTCAAGCGAAACTGCGCTTGAAGAGGTTCGCGTTAAAGCCGAAGCCGACATCGCCGCCATCGCCGTCGCAATCGAAATTGAATCAAATATTGAAGAGCTGATCAAGGCAAAAGGCATTGAGGAATGCGTTGCCGTTATCAACGGCGAGCTTGCAAGCATCATCGTTCGCAGTGACGGCTTGCTTCCGAGCGAGGTAGCACAGATAACCGAGATCGTTTACGAGCAGGCAGGCATACTTCCCACAAATCTTAACATTATCGAACGGTAAATAAAAACGGACGCACGAGCGTCCGTTTTTGAGTTTATTCTTTTTTTGCTTTCTTTTTTCTGAAAATGCGTGAACGGTAAAGAATCACGAGAATCACAACAAGGAAAACCGCAAGTAATGCCAATGTAAGCCAAGCTTTGCCTATGCTCTGCGGAGCGAGTGCAAGCACGAGCATTATCGGGAAACCGAAGATGATCGCATAAAGATTCTGATACACGAGATTCGTTGCTGCAGGCGTTTTGAATTCGCTGTCAACCTCACGAAGAAGAATAATACCCGTTGACGCCGTGCCCGTGACCATTCCGTACATTGAAAGCCAGAATTCGTTTTGGTATGAGGGGAACAGATCTTTTGACACACGATTGACGAACAGATATGTAAAAACAGCACCGGCAATACAAATAGCGATAAGTGGAACGATAAATTCCGTGTGAGTGAACGCGGACAGGTCGATTGCCGCGATAGAGGCAACGACCATAATGTCGAAGAAGAATCCCGAAAGGCGCGTCTGAAGGAAATTGTTTGTGTAGTCGCGCTTCATAACGCCCGTCTTTTTCAGCATTTTAAGAACAGTTTTGACGAGTATCGCCGTAACGACGGCAAAGAGGAAGTTGAAACCCCAAACAAGCGGCTGAAGCGTATTTACGCCGAAATTGCCGAGAACACCTGTGTCGATGATCACGTTAAAAAGCATCATTATACCGTATGCAAGTACGTACGCAACAAAAACAAGACCGATCTGAACGGTGAGCTTATCCATTGATTCGCTCGACGGGATCTCATTCGTTCCGTTGATCTCTTCGTTTGTATCAGCCGTTTCCGAGTCAGCCGCAACTTTGATCTTGCCTTTTTTTCTCATAATATTAAGATATGTGATTCCGCCGATCGACGCGGAAACGAAGCCCATCGCGGCAACGGTGAGCCCGAAGCTCGTTCCGTTTTCAAATCCGTAGAGCTTTTCGTAGTTACTGCCCCAGTTAAATGCCTGGCCGGGTCCTTGACCGTAGCCGAGAGGCAAAATGATTCCCGAAGCAAAAAAGCTTCCGATCAAATAAAAAAGAACTATCGTGATAAATAAACCGCTGACAGCTTGAATGAGGTACGAAGCAACCGTTGTCAGTCCCGTGTTGAAGACATCGCGCTGACGTCCGTTGTCGCGGTCTTTTTCTGTTTCAACCAATGTGACAGCAACGAATCCGAGACCGAGACCGTGATATGTAAGTGCTTCAAGCATTGACGTTTCGATCAAGGGTTTGCTTGTAATCTGTGTGTAAATAAAGCTTACGAGCAGGACGATAAATCCGCCGAGTACCGAGCTCGGAATGAGCGATTTTCTTATAAAGCTTACCTTTCGGCGAAGTATGTTCGCAACGAGCATACCGCCGAGCAAAACCGTCAGCGTAACGATTAAGCTCCATATTTCATAATCCCAGAAATTGCTTCCGCTTGTCATAATTACTCTCCGTTAACTTTTGATTTTTCTTTGGTTTTACGTAATTTACATACTAATTATTATAATGGTTATACAATTAATTGTCAACAAATTGTAAACTATAAAAATCCAAAAGATTTTTTGAAATTTCTATTGACAAAAGAATACGGTGCTGTTATACTATGTAAAGCGTTTTACTTTACACCTATAAATGAGGTGCGAAATGTTCGAAAAAGACCTCAATTACGGCAATTTGCTCGATTATTACGGCGCGATTCTGCAGCCGCGTCAGCGCGAAGCGATGAACTATTATTATAACGATGACTTGTCTTTATCGGAGATCGCCGACGAAATGGGCATTTCCCGTCAGGGTGTCCGCGACGCCATCAAGCGAGGCGAAGCGCAGCTTACCGAACTTGAAACGGTTCTCGGCGTCGCTAAGTCACACAGCGAAACAAAAAAGCTCGTTGATTCGATAGTTGCCGAGATCACAAGCGTTTGTGACACGTTATGTGACGATAACGCCAAATCGAAGCTTATTTCTCAGATCGAGAAAATCAAAATGATAGCGGACAGTTGATCCGCTTGACGACGATAGGATACAGTAGATGTTTTCAAACCTTTCCGATAAGCTTACACGTGCCCTTTCCAAATTCAAAAATAAGGGCAAGCTCACAGCTGCCGACGTAAAAGACGGCATGCGCGAGGTCAAGCTCGCTCTGCTCGAAGCTGACGTTAACTACCGTGTTGTTAAGGATTTTATCGCGTCTGTTTCGGAACGTGCCGTCGGCTCCGAGGTGCTTGAATCGCTCCTCCCCGCTCAGCAGATCATAAAAATAGTAAACGAAGAACTCACCGCTATTATGGGTGGCTCCGTTTCAAAGCTAAATATAGCCTCAAAGCCGCCGACAGTCATCATGGTGTGCGGTTTACAGGGCGCAGGTAAAACGACGCACTGCGCAAAGCTTGCGGCTATGTATAAGAACCGCGAAAGCAAGCGTCCTCTGCTTGCCGCCTGCGACGTTTACCGTCCTGCCGCTATCAAGCAACTGCAGGTGCTCGGTGAGCAGATAGACGTTCCCGTTTTCACGCTCGGCTCCGATGTATCTCCCGTAGAGATCGCAAGACAGGCTATTGCCGAGGCACAGCGTCACGGAAACGATATGGTCTTCCTTGACACAGCCGGTCGACTTCACATCGACGAAGAGCTCATGGAAGAGCTCCGACAGATCAAAGAGATCGCAAATCCGACTGAAATACTTCTCGTTGTTGACTCAATGACAGGTCAGGACGCCGTCAATGTTGCGAAATCCTTCAATGACCTTCTTGACATCACGGGCGTTATTTTAACGAAGCTCGACGGTGACACGCGCGGTGGCGCCGCCCTCTCCGTCCGCCACATAACGGGCAAGCCGATCAAATTCATCGGTACGGGCGAAAAGATCGATCTTATCGAGCCTTTCCATCCTGACAGAATGGCACAGCGTATCCTCGGTATGGGTGATATGCTAACGCTGATCGAAAAAGCACAGCAGCAGTTTGATGAAAAGCAAGCGGCGGAGCTTGAGCGCAAGATGCGCGATTCAAGCTTTACCCTTTCGGATTATCTTGAACAGCTCAATCAGCTCAAGGGCATGGGGTCGCTTGACTCGCTGCTCGGTATGATCCCCGGTGTCAGTTCGTCACAGCTCAAGGATGCAAAGATCGACGAAAAAGCGATGGCTCGCACGGAGGCGATGATCCTTTCGATGACGGAAGCCGAACGCCGCCGTCCCGACATCATCAACGCTTCCCGAAAAAAGCGTATTTGTGCCGGAAGCGGCACCAAAGTTGAAGAACTCAACCGTCTGCTCAAGCAATTTGAAGCTATGAAGAAAATGATGAAGCAGATGACAGGAAAAGAAGCGTCGCGCATGATGCGCCGCGCAGGAAAAAAAGGTAAACTCCATTTCGGCTTCTAAGCCCGGGGTTTATATAAATTAAAAAATATTTATTTACATTTTTTGGAGGAAATCATGGCAGTTAAAATGAGACTTAAGCGCACAGGCGCGAAGAAGCAGCCCACATACCGTATCGTAGTAGCGGATTCTCGCTTCCCCCGCGACGGTAGATTCATCGAGGAAATCGGTTTTTACAATCCCAGAACAGAACCTTCCACGATCAAGGTAGACGCTGAAAAGGCACAGAAGTGGATCAAGAACGGCGCACAGCCGACAGACACTGTTAAGGCGCTTCTCAAGAAGAGCGGTATCATCGAGTGAGGCTTTTCTTCACAAATTCTAAAGAAAGGACTGATTCTCTCGGGATGCCGGGACGAATCGAGGTGCAAATATAATGATCGAACTTAATAAGGTTTTATCTGATATTGCAAAAGCTATAGTCGACCACCCCGATGAAGTTTCGGTAACGGAACACGAGAACGACAATACCGTTAATCTTACACTCACGGTAGCCGAGTCCGATATGGGTATGGTGATCGGACGCCACGGAAGAATCGCAAAAGCGATCCGTTCCGTTATGAAAGCTGCGGCAAACACCGCCGGCAAAAAGGTCAATGTCGAAATCAAATAAAAAAACCGCGGAGGCTTAAGCCCCCGCGATTTTTTTGTTGGCTCTGGTTTTCAATCTTTATAAAGAACCACGTTCTTTGCCGCAGGTATCCTATACATTCCCCGTCTTGTTCGACCTTAACCGGAATTAAGCGAAGATAAATATACAACTCGCCGCTATATTCAAGTATTGCAGGCTCGGTTATAGTTCCCGATTCCAAGGTGGGGATTCCGAGGTGATCGAGCTTCTCTTTCAGATAAGCTACGTGTGTGTTGACCTCTTCCGCACTTATAGCGTCTTCATACTGCAGAAAACGTCCTCTGCCTTCGGACGTATATTTATTTAGCATACCGTCGCCCGTCAGCTCTATATAAATCACATCGTTTGTCAGGACACCGTCAATTTTGTTGCAAAAATGGATCCCGTGATAAAGTCCGTTCTCATAATAACGGTAAAGCTCGTAATCGTCTGCCTCATCACCGAGAATGTCGCAGAGATACTTTTGAGCCATCTCTTTGCCCTCTCCGACGCTGAAAGTAGTCATTGTCTGTTCACAGTCCGCCGCAGCACCTATCACTTCCCCGTCAAGGCGGACGTAAAACTCGATGTCATATTCCTCGCCGTCGTAGTCGTACACGGCGTACGTATCGTAAACGGTAGCGTCCGCTTCGTCAACATAACCCGAAGTTTTACCGCACCTATACTCAACGTCGTAGGTTTCACCCGCAAATTTCAAGGTATTAACTATCTTTGAATGCGGAATATCGCAGTCCTTTTCGTAATCAAAAATATGATTCTCAACATTACTGTGATAATGCATCTTTTCATTGACAAAATATCCTAACATCGGAATACTGCCAAAATTTCCGTACGAAAAAGCATCCGGATAGAATTCATTAAGCAATTTATACTGCGGTTCGTTGTTCATCGCTTCTGCTTCTATCTCTTCGTTATACACATATATCTCATATTTTGCAGTCGAAGCATCGGTAAAATCCTCTGCGGCAGGGTTGTCGTCCGACGGCGTCTGCAGATCAATATTGTATCTTATAATAAAGAAGATATTGATAGCCGCGATCATAAGCAGGCACGCTGCTATAGCACCCCACGAGTGAAGAAAGCTTTTGCGTTCCGTCTTCGGCAGAGCGTTATTTTTCGCATCAATAATCAGGTCGTCCCCGATAAGACCGACTGCATCCAAAAGAAAATAGTTCCGTTTCATATAAAAGCTCCTTCCTCCTCTAAATATTCTTTAAGCTTCCCTCTCGTTCTGGAAAGCATCATCTTCACTTTACTCTGCCCGTAACCGAAGCGCTTGGCGATCTCGGCAATCGAGTCGCAATACCAATATCGGCACACGAAGACGCGGCGTTCCGCGTCGGACAGTGTCCGTAAAAAAGAATCTATCAGCCCGCCAAGCTCCGACTCCGTCAGCGAATCAGAAAAAGCGCCCGAGTCGGGCAGACACGCCTCAAGCTCACCCAAAGATACGGTAACGGTTCCGCCGCCGCGCTTTGATGCGCGCTTTTCTCTATGCTTTTTTAAGGCGATGTTGCGCGTTATCTTGCCTAAAAACGCACGCAGCATCATCGGGCGTTCGGGCGGTATCGCTCCCCATGCGGCGATGTACGTATCGTTTTCACATTCCTCCGCATCCTCGGTCGAAGACAGAATATTATATGCTATAGCACGGCAGTACGCGCCGTATTTTGACTTTGTTTCGTCTATGGCACGCTCGTCGCGCGCCCAAAAAAGCGAAATTATTTTACCGTCTTCCATGTCGTACCTCCCTTTTATTTTGTCTTCACCTATATAGTACCATTTTTTCACCTTATGGTCACATATATTTTATAAAAAAAGAAGCGCCGTAAGACGCTTCATTTTTTACTTATTCAGTGCTTGATGTTATTCTCGTTTTGAACCGCTTTTTTCGGAGCAGTGTTATGGTTTTTGAACTTTTTCTGATAAATGATCCATCCGACAACGATGCCCGCCGCGATAACGACGATCGCACCTGCAACGGAAAGAAGGATCACGCCGATCTTTACAAAGCCGCTCGTATCGGCAGGCTTTGCGACGGCATAATAGCTGAAGTGATTCGTTACGAACGTTATACTGCTTCCGTCTTCGCTGACAGTGCCGTTCATATCAACGATTCTTCCGCTGTTAATGTCCAAATAATAGATCTTAACTTCTTCGGCAGACCATCCGCTCGGCACGGGCACCGTAACGAGCATGATGCCGTCTGCATCCATAACGGTTGCGTTATCTTTGACAAAAGAAAGATCGTAGATAATGGCATCCGTCTTGCCGATTGCTTCATCGATCATTTCGATAAGCTCGTTCTTGGCGTCACCTGTGATCTCGGAAACTGTAAGCTCTGCACCTTCAAACTGCGAAGGATCACTTGCGTTAAGATTTACAACGATACCGCTTGTTGTTTCGGCAAACAGTATGTAATTATCATTGATCTCGGGGGGAGTATTCTCGTTTCCCGTTTCGGAATCAACGGTCGTCGATTCTTCCGGTTCCGTCGATTCCTCGGGTGTTGTCGATTCCTCGGGTGTCGTCGATTCCTCGGGAGTCGTCGATTCCTCGGGAGTTGTCGACTCCTCGGGAGTCGTCGATTCCTCCGGTTCAGTCGTTACCTCGGGGGTCGTTGATTCCTCAGGTTCCGTTGATTCCTCAGGTTCCGTTGTTTCCTCGGGTTCCGTTGTTTCCGTTTCGATCTCGCCGACCTCGACTTTGATCACTACGGCACCCGTCGTTGACGTCACAGTGTACGATTCCGGTCCTGCGGGAATCACGTTCAGCTCTCCCGTTTCATCGGTTACGGTAATACCGTCCGGCAACAGTTCATAGCCATCCTTCACGTCAACCTTAAAGGTGACAGAGGCGTCTCCTGCTATAAGCCACGCATAATCTGAGTTGGCAAATCTTACGGTGCCGTCCGTCAGCGTTACCGTGCAGTTCCTGTCAGTTTGGACGTTAACGGCTCTGTATCTGTTAGTAAGACTGTCACCGCCATCCTTGGAGTAAATGCAATAATCTTCTGTATTATAATAATAGTCAATCTTTTCGTAACCAACGATCTTCGTTTTGCCGCCCGTATACTTGAGCGTCATTCTGATGCAGGAATCAATGGGGCTGAAGCTTCCGTATGAAGTAGTCCAATAATCGTAACCGTAACGCATATCAGTCGTGATCTCATCGGGCGTGCCGCAAAGGAAAACGCCCTCTGCTATGTACGTGTCACCGTTTTTAACGATGTTTGTGACTTTCCAACACCACGCGTCACCAAATCCGCCGCGCACGATATGTACGCTGTCAGTTGCTTCGTCATATTCACCGTTACCCGCAAGGTAATCCTTCATTTCGACGTAATTTTGAATATTGTCGGCAACAAGCTGCATATATTCCGTATACGAAAGATCATAAACGGACAAATAATTTTCTCCCTCGTGATAGTACGGTTCAAGTGCACCGCAAGCAAAAAGATACTCGTAAATAAACGATTCGGTAGGCGTCGTTCCTGCGCTAAAGTATTTATTCGTTATAACGGTAGCAACGCCTGCGTCATTAAAATATTCCTTAACATCCGAATCGGTAGGTGCGTCGGCGGCTACACTTAAGGGTATAATTGATATAACGGCGGCTAAAACGAAAATCACTGCCGCCAGAGCTGTGAACTTGCGTGTCATAATTAAACTCCATTTTTGTTTTACAACAAAATAATATCATATTTATATAAATAATACAATACTTATTGCAATTTATGATTCCTGTATCTTTCGATCAGCAAATAATATTTGTATCCTTCATAGCTTCCGTTGCCGCGGATCTCGTAATAATCTCCGTCCCTCGTCACGAAAAGCAGATAGCCGTGGCGGTACATATCGATCGTTATTATGTCGGTGAGCATCACGGACTTATCACCGACCGAAAGCTTTTCGGTCGTAAGTATCAAGTCACCCGTCGAAACGACACACTTGTTGTGATCGCGGTCGATGGTGTTCAAGGATAGATCACGGTTTCGGCAAAGCTCCGTTTCCGTTTCGTAATCGGGCAAAGCTTCAATCATGCCCTTTTGCCAATTGAACCATTCCGCCATCGTTTCAAACGGCATGTCCCCATGGAAAAATCCGTATTCGTCAAGCACCGCGCACAGTCCGCACGCACACTTGACGTAATTACCTTCGCCGTGTACTGTACCGATTCCGTGACACTTTGGGCAAACGACTGCGGCACGCTCGATGCCGACGGCTGTTGCCTTTGACTTATATCGGATCATATTTTCGTATCCGCGCTGACGCTCAAATGCATTTTCATAAAGATCGCGTTCGATTATCGCCTGCACTTCCTCGTCTGTCATTTTCTTCAGCTCTTCGGGTTGATAAACGGCAACGACACGTCCTGTCATTTTGCCTTTACGGATCTCGTCAGACCAACGCGGTGCCGTAAGATATCCGCCTTCGATGCGGTATGTAACGAGAGGGACACCAATTTTGCGCGCAAGTCCGCCCGTTGCGGGCAGTATAACGCCCGTTTCGCCCGAAAAGCTGCGTGCTCCTTCGGGAAAAAGCGCAACGGATGCGCCCGCACGGGCGCGACGCATCATTTCAAGCACGGTCGACGTCGCCGTCGTTCCTTTGAAACGTGCTATCGGGTGAAAAAAATATTCAAGCAAGCGTGAAGCAAAGCCTGCACGAAGTGCGTGCTCGCCCGTGACGAAAAACATATGCGATATACCGCTGAAACTCTGAGGTACCATTATCATATCGCAGTCTGTGACGTGGTTTGCAACAATAAAGCAAGGGGACGGCAGACGTCCGTACTTTTGTGCACGGAATCTGTAAACTATTCTTACCCAAAGACCTGCGAGCTTCTTCAAAAGTGCGAATATGACAAGATGTCTGCACTTTACTATAGATTTCTTCTTTTTATTTTTTGTCATAACATAACCTCGCTGTCGTTATTATATTATTCTGTCATTCATCGTATGAGAAAATATTTTCTTCATCTCCGTCAAACAGATAGCTGTACTGAAGTATTCCGTAATCGTTAAGCATACCGAGTGTTTTAAGCGAGTCGGCAGGATAAAGCTCTCCCTGCTTGTCCATTACGACGTTAGCCGTGATTACAGGATATTCACGCATAAGCTCATACAAATACGCCTGCGCGTCCGTTTTTTCGATTCCCGCAACGTCAACAAGCAAGGTTGAAAGATAGTTCACGCTGACAGCGTCGTGTTCCGCCTCTTCTATATCATAGTTCGCCCAGATGTAAAACGGCACGATATAACGCTTTTCAACGTCGTTTATATCTTCTTCGTTAAGCTTGACTCCGTATTTTTTCAGCAGTTTACTTGACACGGTCGCCGCCGGCTGATGATCTCCGAACATCATGATGATCGTCGGCTCGTCGTAATGTTCAAAATATGAGATAAGATATTTTATCGCATCGTCGGATTCTCTTATCAATGAAAGATACGTTGAAAGCTTAACGTCATTTTCAAGTCCCTTGACGGTGACGGATTGATAATTGAAGTTTTCGTACGTTTTGGTATAACTGCCGTGATTTTGCATCGTGACGTTGAAAACGAACATGGGATCGTCATCTTTTTTGCCGAATTCATTGATAATGTATCTGTAAACGGAAATGTCCGTAACGTACTGGCGCAGAATCGTTGCGTTTTTCAGCGCGGTGCGGAAGATAGACTTATCAAATCCCATCCACGGGTAAACGGTGTTTCTGTCCCAACCGGTCGAATTATATGGGTGAAGTGCAAGGGTGTCGTATCCGAGATCTTTGAGCTGCGAAGCGAGCGACGGCAGCTCACCATCGATGTACTGCTGATACGGAATCGAACCCGTAGGTAAATACGCCATACTTAAGCCGGTTAAAAACTCAAACTCAGTATTAGCCGTATTACCGCCGAGAACCGAAACGTGTAGATTCCCTTTTACGGTGTTTTCTTCGAGCGAATCAAGAAACGGCATATACGGAACGTTCGTTTCAAGCTCTGTTCCCGTAAGTACAGACAGGTCCGAAAAAGCTTCGTTCATTATAACGATGATATTCGGCTTTTCTGCGTCGGAATTTATATCTTCGTTTTGCTCTTTAGCGTATGTATCACTGATCGCTTTTAGGGCTTCAAGCTGTTCGTCGGAATAGCCGTCGGGTTTTGACACGTTCAAATAACGAAGCATTGAAAGGAACGCCACGGTGAATCCGTTACGTGAATAAACGACCTTCGGCGTGAACAGATACGGATACATACCGAAGTCGGTATACGATCTGTCAAGATTCAGATAATAAACGTATCCGCCGAGTATAACTAAAACAAGCAGACAAGCCACAACGCGAACGAAAATACCCGTTTGCTTGCGGAAATTCTCTTTAATGCTGTCAAAATCAAAGCTTATCTTCGATTTGAATTTGAATCCGAGAATGAGAATCAACATCAGCGCGCAAATTGAAGCAGCGATCGCGTATGTAAACGAAAAATCATAGTTATCAACTATAGTTGCGGCTGTGCCTACGCTTTTAAGATCCCATGGGAAAAGCGGTACGTTTCTGAATGTAAGAACGTAATGCTCCGTCATTCCCGAAACAAAGCCAAACAAGGAAGAAAACAGAACTCCGGGCCACGTTCTTCTCGTCACAAACAGGAAAAACAGCGACACAAGATAGAAAAACGCGATATTCAATAAAATGACCTTCGGTTTCATTTCGGAAAAAGGATTTCTGATCAGGCTTTCAAGCAAGATACAGCAAAGTGCGGGGGCTATCGCAAATATCACCCACGGAATGATTTTGAATCTGTCTGTTTTTATAAAAATAAGTGCGGTTGATACCGCCAATGTCGCAAAAGAAAGCACACGCCAGAGCGTATCGTACTCTGTCGCATCTACAGGTTCATTTGACATAATAATAGCCGTCATTTGCACGATAACGGGGATCAAGAGCGGCAAAGAGCGTATCAAATAACGTTTAGTCTCCTTGCCGACTGTATTATGCTTTTTCATAATAATCTCCATTCCGCCGCCAATGGCAGCACAAATAAATATCGAAATCCTTAAAGCAGCGCTTTTGCGAGGATTTTTGGCGTGAAACGGCGCACTTTGGAATAGTGCGGCTTTACTTTCACGCTATTACATTTCACGGTTAAGAGAAAATTCCTATATATTTTATCACAACACATCGCATCAATTCATGTATATTTTATTAATAATTTAATATGTAGTCATTTTTTATTTATAATATTATATATTCTGAGCATCTTGACACAAAACCGTGTCCGTGATAAAATAAATGTAATGTGCGTTGTCCGAACGACGTTGTTTTCGGTCAACGCAATTATTATGTTATCAAAAATCGTTTATAATCGCAATCAAATTTTTAGGAGAAATACGTTTCATGCAATCACTGAAAGCCTTTTTTGCACCTAAAGATATGTCTGTCGGATCGCCTTGGCTGCGTATCGCGGAATTTTCCATACCGATGCTTATCGGTAACATAGCTCAGCAACTTTACAACACAGCCGACTCGATCATCGTCGGTAAATACGTCGGTGACAACGCACTTGCCGCCGTCGGCGCCGCCGGTCCCATTCTGAATCTTTTACTGGCGCTTCTCATCGGTGTTTCTACCGGTGTCGGTATCCTTGTTGCGCAGTTTTTCGGTGCTCGTGATCGCGAAAGACTTTCCGATACGATTGGCAACTGCATCACCCTTTCCGCCGTCGCTTCCGTAATAATCATGGTCATCGGCCCGATCATTACAAGACCGATGCTTGAGCTGCTTAACACTTCCCCGCTCCTTATTGACTGGTGCGAAGAATACCTCATCATCGCTTTTGTCGGTATCGCCGGAACTTTCTTTTATAACACGCTTTCCGGTGTCCTTCGCGGACTCGGCGACTCCGTTTCAGCTCTTATGTTCCTTCTGATCGCCGCGGGACTCAACATTGTGCTTGACATCTGGTTCGTGGCAGGCTTCGGCATGGAGGTTGGCGGTGTTGCGCTCGCAACCGTTATCTCCCAGCTTATCTCGGGAATCCTTTGCTACATAAAGCTTACAAGAATGAAGATAACCTTTGATCTTTCACCTAAGCGTTTCCGCTTCAACGGACAGATCACGGGTAACGTTATCAAGCTCGGTGTCCCATCCGGTTTAACACAGGTCATCTTCTCTATGGCTATGCTCGTCGTCCAGCGTCTTACAAACAGCTTCCCCGAAATGATCATCGCCGCAAACGTTATCGTTATGCGAGTTGACGGCTTTGCAATGATGCCGAACTTTACGTTCGGTCAGGCGATGACGATGTACACAGGACAAAACGTCGGCGCGAGAAAATTCGACAGAATCAAAAAAGGCGCCGTTCAGGGTACTCTTATGGCTGTCGGTGTTTCCGCATTTTTCCTCATTCTTATTTTCATCTTTGCCGATCAGCTTATGGGTATGTTCACCGATACGGAAGAGCTTATAAAGATCAGTGAAGGAATGATATTTATCCTTGCCGCAGGTTACCTCGCCATGGGAGTGACACAGTCACTTTCGGGCGTTATGCGCGGCGCCGGCGACACGATGACGCCCATGTGGATCTCGCTTATCACGACGGTACTTCTTCGTGTGCCCGTTGCATACCTGATCGCGCACTTCACAAAAACACCCGACTTACCCACAGGTGACTACAGAGCACTCCCGATCTCCCTGCTTATTTCGTGGGTTGTCGGTATGATAATTACAGTCGTCATGTTCGCCGTCGGCGGTTGGCGAAAAAAGCTGCCGAAGCTCAAAGAAGATTTTGACGATGACGCGATGACAGCTATTGGTAAACAATAAAATATATTCTGCCGATGCCAAAAGCGCATCGGCAGTTTTATTATATTGGCATTATTAAATGTTTTTTATGTAATATTTTTACATCAAATTGACATACAAAGCACATTGTGATATACTTTATTTAATAATATTCATTTTTAAGGAGACAAAATATGAATAAGCGACTTTTAGCTTCTCTTCTTATCGTTCTTCTTTCCCTTTCATGTCTTTTCGTTGCCTGCGACAGCGGCAAAGAACCGATCGAAGGAACGGGGACGGAAGCAGCATCCGGCTCCGAAACCGAAACAAGTACCGATACCGAAGAAAATCCTGATGGATTTGAACCTTTGAAATACGGTGACAAAAAGCTTGGCGTCGGACACGTTACCGTTCACGATCCGAGCATCGTATACGATCATACGACAGGAAATTACTATATTTTCGGTTCACACAGAGGCTGGGCTAAATCGTCAAATCTTGCAAGATGGAGCACAATTTCTCTGCCGCTTGACACCAACTACAAGCAGATCCTTGCCGATAACGCCGAATGGTCTTCATACGGTAATAAAAACTACGACGTTTCCGGCAACATGTGGGCTCCCGACGTAATTTACAACGAAGCGATGGGCAAATGGTGCATGTACATGTCCGTCAACGGTGACAACTACTACTCCTCCATCGTTTTATTGACAGCCGACAAGATCAACGGCAGATACGAGCTTGCAGGCACGATCGTTTATTCAGGTTTTGTTAATGCAAAACAGGCAAAAGAAACCGACTACGTTGACGTTACGGGCGGCACTAATATCTCCCGTTTTGTAAACGGCGGCAGATGGAACTCCTCCGTCGGTCCCAACGCGATCGACCCTTGCGTATTCTATGATGAAAACGGCGATCTCTGGATGTCTTACGGCTCCTGGTTTGGCGGCATTTTCATGCTGAAGCTTGATAACGAAAGCGGCTTACGCGATTACAGCTATACATATAAAACTCAAAAGGACGTTGCCGACGAATACTTCGGCTATAGAATCTCCGGCGGTTACGGCTGCACCGGTGAAGGCTCTTACATCGTATGGGACGAACAGGCAGGCTATTATTACCTCTATATGTCCTATTGCGGTCTTAACGCAACCGATAACTTCTCGGGCTATCACATTCGTCTGTTCCGCTCCGAAAACGTTAACGGACCTTACGTTGATGCCAAGGGCAATACAGCCATCTGCACAAAGTCCGGCGATAATCAGGTTGTAAAGGGCATCAAGCTTTTCGGTAACTACAGATTCGACAGTCTCAAGGGTAATGGCGACAACAGCCGCGACGGTTATATGTCTCCCGGTCACAACTCCGCTTTCATCGACACCGACGGACAGCGCTACCTCATTTATCACACGCGCTTTAACCTCGGAAACGAATGGCACGCTGTCCGCGTACATCAGCAGTTCCTCAATCAGGATGGCTGGCCCGTAACCGCAGTTTACGAGCATCAGGGCAGCGTGATCTCCGCTGACGGTTATTCCGTTGACGATATCGTCGGCGAATACGAATTCATCGATCACGGTCTTGCTGCTGACACAACGTTTACACCTATGCTCAATACTCTTAAGGTAACTCTTAATGCCGACGGCACTATCAGCGGCGACGTTTCGGGCACGTGGAAGCAGGAAACCGGCGAGGACGGCAACGGCTACTACGCAACGATGGTTATCAAGGGTGCAACATATAAGGGCATCTTCTTCAAGCAGTACGACGAATCGAAGACGCATACTGAACGCATGACATTCTCCCTCATCGGTACAAACAACCGTTCCATCTGGGGCAGCAAAACTACTACAGATTGATCACTTAATAAAAAAGCTTGCGGCATATAAAAGCCGCAAGCTTTTTTTATTTGTCAGATAAGTGTTAGTGTTTTCATGATAAACACGCCGATGAAGATCGTTAGAAGACTCATTACGGTGGATATCAACAGGATCTGACCTGCAAGCTCCGCATCGGACTTCATGTTTTTCGCCATGATGTAACTCGATATTGCCGAGGGAGCACCGAAAAGGACGAACACAACGCAAATACGCGCACCCGTGAATCCGAGGAGCACTGCGACGGTGACGGCTACTGTCGGCAAAACGACGGTCTTTATCAGCGAAGAGATAATTGCGATCTTCAGTTTACCGTTTTTGAAGCTCTCGGGCGTCATTGACGCGCCGAGGCTGATGAGAGCCATGGCGTAAACCGTGTCGGAGAGTCTTTCGGCTATTCCCGTAACGATCGTCGGAAGCTGCAGCGACAGCGTTTCACGCAGCAAAATAAAGAACAAAGCAAAAACCGTTGCGATTATCAAGGGGTTTTTGATAACGTTCAATGCAATCGTTTTCGCAATCTCTGCGGGAGTTTTCTTTTTTTCGTCGGGAGCGAAAACTGAAAGCGTAAGTACGGCATATCCATTAAACAAAACGATCGCAAACGGCATAACAACCGCCATGGCGGATAGTCCTGCGTCACCTGCAATTCCTCCGGCAAGGGACACGCCGAGAACGGCGAAATTTGAGCGGTAGATGCCTTGGATCACGGCGCCTGCCCGACGCTTATCCTTGATTATAAGCGGCACGGTGAGGAATAAAATCAGCACCGTCGCCGTTACACCGATGACGGCGAAGCCGATCAAGCCGAAATCCGTAAGCTGTGACACGTCACATTCAAGAACGTCGATGAATACCATACAAGGCAACGCGATCTTGAACACGAATGCGTCCACCTGTGAGAAAAACTCACTCGTAAATACTTTTTTCTTACGCAAAAGCGCTCCCATCAAAACGAAAAAGCACAACGGGAGGACCGTGTTTGCGCTGAATATTAAATTGTCAAGCATATATGCCCTCCTTCGAAAAAATAATGGGACGGTTTAACGCTCTGTGAGAATCTTATGTTCGTATGCTTTGACGTCGGAGAGCCATTCACCGCCGACAGGAACGTTTTCTTCTTCACAGTAGCGTGCCCAGACGTCGTGGAAAGGAAGCGTTTTAAGCTCTTCCATAACGACAAGGCGGGATGTGAAGTCGCCCTCGACTTCATATTTACGCAAAAGTTCTGACGGCTCCAGCGCTGCATAAAGAAGCGCTTTCTGCATATTGCGCGTGCCGATGACCCAAGCCGCGATGCGGTTGATGGACGCGTCGAAAAAGTCAAGTCCGATGTGTACTCTGTTCTCGTTACCTCGGCGAAGGATCTCGCAGGCGATTGCGCGAAGCTCATCGTCGTACGTTACGACGTGGTCACTGTCCCAGCGGACCGGACGCGAGACGTGCAAAAGAATCTCGGGCATGAAAAGCAGCGCCGTGCTGATCTTATCGGAAATAAATTCGGTCGGATGGAAGTGACCTGCGTCAAGCGTCAGAAGCTTATTTCTCGAAACGGCATAGCCAAGATAAAAATCGTTTGATCCTGACGTAAAGCTTTCGGCTCCGATGCCGAATACCTTGCCCTCAACGGCGTCCTTGTTGTATTTTTCGTCAACAGCAACAGCAAATATTTCGTCCAGGGACTGCGCCAAACGCTCACGTGCACCATATCGGTCAGCGGGTGTATCTTTATATCCGTCGGGCACCCAATGGTTCGTGATAACGGTATCGTCAAGCGACTTGCCGATGTGTTCCGCGATCACGCGTGAACGCTTACAATGCTCGATCCAATAGTCGCGGACGGTTTTATCGGGAGAAGAGAGCGTCAAGCCCGAATCGCTCATGGGATGTGAAAAGCACGTGGGGTTAAAATCCACGCCAAGTCCGCGCTCACGCGCCCAGGTGATCCAGGATTCGAAATGCTTCGGCTCAATGTCGCATCTGCCAACGTCCTCTCCTCTGTTATCGAGATAAATAGCGTGAAGATTAATGCGTTTTTTGCCGGGAATGAGCGACGATGCCATATCAAAATCGGCGCGGAGCTGATCGATGTTAACGGCACGTCCGGGATAGTTGCCCGTCGTCTGTATTCCGCCCGTAAGCTCTCCGTTCGGATTCTCAAAGCCGCGAACGTCGTCGCCCTGCCAGCAGTGCATCGAAACGGGGATCTTCTTCACCCGTTTTATAGCGGCATTAATATCAACACCGTATTTGGCATAAGCTTCTCTTGCGTTTTCAATGCTCATTACAGTTTCTCCTATGATTTATTTTACTTTGATATAAGCTCACAAAAGCGTCCGTAAGCTTCGTCCCACGCGCTCTTTTGGAGCAGATCGGGCTGATATTCTTTGATCGGTGTAGACGCGCGAATGACGGCACGTGCTTCTTTGAGATCCGCAATCTCGCCTGCAGCGATCAGCTGAGATGCAATATTTCCGAGTGCTGTCGCCTCAGTAGGACCTGCGTAAACGGGAACACCGCAAGCGTCCGCCGCAAATTGACAAAGATCGGTTTCCTTCGTTCCTCCGCCGACGATATGAATGCACGAAGCTTTCGTACCTCTTATCTCGTTGATGTGTTCCACGCTCAAGCGATAGCGAAGCGCGAGTGAGTCGAAGATACAGCGAATGATCTGTCCGGGATTTTCGGGTCTGCCCTGTCCCGTTTCTTCGCAATAATCCGCGATGCGTCGCGGCATATCGCCGGGAGGCGAGAAGCGTGCGTCATCGGGATCAATGATGTATGCAAGCGGCTTTGCCGCTTTTGCCATCGCCGCAAGCTCGTCAAATGAATACGTCGTTCCCTCACGTCGCCACTGTCTGCGAGATTCCTGTGAGAGCCAGAGTCCCGCAATATTTTTGAGGAAGCGGATAGTGCCGTCGGCACCGCCCTCGTTCGTGAACGAATACTTGAGTGAATCCGCATTTATGATCGGCTCGCGCATTTCGGTACCGAAAAGGCTCCACGTGCCCGAGCTGATGTAAACGAAATCGTCCGACGCCGCGGGAACGGCGATAACGGCAGATGCCGTATCGTGCGACGCGGTGTTGACTACCTTGACGTCCGCACTCGCGCCCGTTAACTCACGAATGTCTTTTGTGAGTGAGCCGAGCACGGTTGACGGATTTACAAGCGGAGCAAAAAGCGACGTCCGAACGCCGATTCGTTCAAGAAGTTCCGACGTTATGGCGCGTTTTTTCGCGTCAAGGATCGCGCCCGTTGAAGCGATCGTATATTCGGTCGCTTTGATGCCCGTCAAAAGATAACCGAAAAGATTCGGCATGAAGAGCATCTTATCAGCCGCATCTATTAAATGAGTATCGAATAAACGGTCGCAGTAGAGCTGATATATCGTGTTGAAAGGCATGTCCTGAATGCCCGTGACACCGTACAGCTCTTCCCACGGAACGATATTGAAGAAATCTTTGCGGATGTTTTCCGTTCTGCTGTCACGGTAATGTGTCGGATTGGAAAGCAAATGCCCGTTTTTATCTATGTAACCGTAATCGACGCCCCAGGTATCAATGCCTATTGTAGATACTCCGCCGCCAAGGCATGCCTTGCCGAGTGCGGCGAGTATTTCCGAATAAAGTGCGGGCAGGTCCCAGCTAAATCTGCCTGCAAGAGTGACGGGTCTGTTCTCAAAACGGTGGATCTCTTCCGTCGTAATGTGCTCACCATCATAGTGTCCAACGATACCGCGTCCGCTTGATGCGCCGAAATCCATTGCCAATACTTTATAATCTTTGTTATCTTTCATAATCTCAGTTATTCTTCGCCCAAAGAACGGCGGCGCGTGCAGCGTCAACAGCTGCCGCGAACGCCTCCTCTGCTGTAGCGTAAGAGCCTTTTACTTTAGTTTTTTCGCCATGCTCGAGTGCATCAAGCCCGGAGAAAACGCGCAGATGCGGTTCAAGCGTGAGGATCATATCGCCGTCGCGGCGGTCAATCTCGCGGAGCGTTTCCGCGATGCGTCCGATGCCCTCGCCGGCGGGAACGACCATTCCCTCCTCGGTTGCGTCTTTTATGTGCATATACGTTATGTACTCACCCAAAAGCTCGTATGCGGACGGATACGGCTCACATTTACACTGTATGAAGTTCGCGTGGTCAAAAACGAGACCGATCCTGTCGCCGAACACTTTTTTTATGTCAAGGCATTTTTCAGGAGTGTCACCGTAGATGCCCTTTTCGTTTTCGTGGCAGAAAATCACGCCTGCGGATTCACATATCTCTATCATCTTGCCGAGGTTTTCTATAACCTCACCGCGTCGGTCAGCGGTGTCATAGAAGGAGAACGCACGGATGCGTCCGCACTCCATTATGTTTGCCGTTTCGCAAACGCGGCGAGTCAGCTCAAAATGAGCTTCAAGATCGCCGTCAAGCGATATCTTTCCGAGAGGTGAGCCGACGGCGGAAAGCTTCATTCCCGCAGCGTCAAGCTGACGCTTATATTCTTTTGCTTCTTCGGGAGTTATAACGGAAACGTTTTTTCCGTCAAGTCCGCGAAGCTCGATATGATTGATCCCGAACTTTGTAAGTCCTGCGATCTGACCGCAAAACTCAGGGGAATATTCATCTGCAAATGCGCTTAAAATAAAGTTTGCCATATCAGTTTTTCTCCATTCTTTCAGTCACAGAACACGGGATACTTCGCCTTCAGATTATCGTGGCTGATCTTCATGCTGTCAAACAGATCAATATAAACGTTATCCTGCTCGATCATGTGATACTGCACGCCCGCTCGGAGCGACGCTTCGACGATCGAATCAAAATTGAGGTTACCCGTCAGACATTCCGTCATTACGAGCTGATCGTTTTTAACCGTCATATCCTTTAAGTGCAGACAATAGATCCTTTCACCGTGGCGTCTGATGAAATCAGCCGGATCAACGCCAGCAACGTGCGACCAGTACGTATCAAACGTAAAATATACGCCCTCGGGATCCGTCATCGACATGAGAATGTCGAGTCCCGTCTTTCCATCTTCGTAATGCTCAAACTCAAAACGGTGGTTATGATAAAGGAATTTTTTGCCTGCGGCTTTGATCTTATTGATAGCCTCGGCAACATCGAGCGCAAACGCGGCATATCCGTCCGACGTGTGCGGATACATATTCGCAATACCGCCGATTCCGATACAGTCGCAGCCGAAAACGTCGTGCTCGGCGATGACGGCGTCCGTATCCTCAATTATACGGCGAAGATTCGTATGAGTAAGTATACATTTAACACCGTACGTGTTGACCGCCTCTGCGATCACCTCGGGTGTTACCTCCGCGCCGACACCCGATACCTGCATATAACGGTATCCGATTTCGGAAAGCTTTTCGACAGTATTGAGAAAATCTGTGCTCGTTTTCGTCTTTTCACGCACGGTATAAAGCTGTGCGCCGAGATAAAGCTTGTCTGCCATGATGATTCCTCCGCTTTTTTACTTTGAAGTTTATAATAATTTTATTTAATCTCAACTACGGTAACGCCCGCATCTCCCTCACCGTACGCGCCTATTCTGTAAGATGATACGCGCGGATCTGACCGCAAAAAGCCGTGCAGCGCCTGTCGGAGCGCACCCGTTCCCTTGCCGTGAATGATGCGTACTGTGTGAATCCCCGCCATCATCGCTTCGTCAAGGTATTTGTCGACGGCAAACCAGCCGTCGTCTGTCGTGTAGCCGCGAATGTCAAGCTCGGGACGGAACGACGGGCTCGCACGCTGTACCTTGAACGTGGACACAGCTTCGGTCTTGCCTGCCGAAGTAACGGTATCGCTTTCGGGAGCAAAACGGATCTTTGATACCTTCGTCCTTGTCGTGATATTATTCGACATGATCGTGACGTTTCCCGACTTGTCTGGACCGTCCGTGATAATGCCGCGGACACCCGTGCCCGCAATCAGGACGTCGTCGCCGCGTCTGTATTCACGCGGAGGCGTATATTCCTCAGGCTCTGGCATACGCGATTCGTATATCGATTCCGTTTCGCGCAGGTGCGCCTTGATGGCGCGCTTTGCGTCCGCCATTGATTTGCCGAGGTTTTCGCTTTCGCGCTCGCGCTTGACCTTTTCCATCTGCGTCATGATAAATTCGCTTGACGCTTTCGCGCTTGCGATGATATCGCGTGCGCGTTTTTCCGCGCGCTCTTCTTCAGCTTTTGCCCCGTCAAGCTGTTCTTTCAGCTTTGCTTCGGCTTTAGCTTTGAAGCGTTCGTATTCAACGCGCAAGCGGCGCTGTTCTTCACGCTCGCGCTCCATGGCGAGCCGTTCGGCTTCGAGCTTTTCGATAACGTCCTCAAAGCTCTTGTTCTCTCCGCTAACAAGCTCGCCTGCGCGGTCAACTATCGTCTGTGATAGTCCGAGCCGCGTCGAAATTGCAAAAGCGTTCGACTTGCCGGGAGCACCGATAATGAGGCGGTACGTCGGACGCAGAGTTTCTACGTCAAATTCGCAGGCGGCGTTTGAAACGCCTTCCGTATTAAGTGCGTACACCTTCAGCTCGGCATAGTGCGTCGTCGCCGCACAGAGTGCGCCGCGCGAACGCACCTCTTCGATTATAGCAACGGCGAGCGCGGCTCCTTCAACTGGGTCAGTACCCGCTCCGAGCTCGTCAAAAAGGACGAGGGATCGGTCGTTGACTTTATCAAGGATGCTTATGATGTTAGACATACTTGAGGAAAACGTTGAAAGGGACATTTCAATGCTCTGCTCGTCACCGATGTCGGCAAGTATGTCATCGAATATGCAGATCTCAGAGTCGTCGGACGCGGGTATGTGAAGTCCCGATTGCGCCATCAGCGCAAACAGACCAAGCGTTTTCAGAGCGACCGTCTTACCGCCCGTGTTCGGTCCCGTTACAACGAGTGTATCAAAGCCTTCGCCGAGTCTGACCGTGATCGGAACACACGTCTTTTTGTCGATGAGCGGATGACGCGCTTTTTTCAGGCTGATGACACGGGGGTCATCGCCGTTTATCTTCGGTTGTATCGCTTCCATGCGGTACGAAAGCTCAGCGCATGCGAAAATAAACGCAAGCTCCGTGATATTCATGTAATCGAGTCTTAATGTATGTGCAGAGGCGGCAACGTCTGACGAAAGCTCTGCTAAAATGCGTTCGATCTCGCGCTGTTCTCTGCTCTCAAGTAGGCGCAGCTCGTTGTTTGCATCAACGACGGCAAGCGGTTCGATGAAAACCGTTGCGCCCGAAGCGGACGTATCGTGAATGAGACCCGAAACTTCGTTTTTATACTCCGCCTTAACGGGAATAACGAAGCGACCGCCGCGCTGCGTCACGATGTTTTCCTGCAAATACTTTGCGTATGTGCCGCCTGTGATGTACTTTTGAAGCACGTCGCGGATCTTTGAGTTTGCGGCGCGCATCTTGCGACGGATATCAGCAAGCTCCGACGATGCCTCGTCGGCTATCATATCCTCGGAAATGATCGCGCGTGTGATCTTTGTTTCAAGGTGTCGGTTGCCCGAGAGTCTACCGAATATTTCGTCAAGCGACGTTTCAAAAACTCTGTCGCCGCGCAGATAATCGGAAAGGTGACGCGCCGTACGCATGACGTTGGCGCAGGCTAAAAGCTCACGGCACGAAAGCGTCGCACTCTTCTCTGCCCGTTCTACCGTGTCGTTTATGTCCGATACGCGCCCGAATGACGGCATTCCCTTCAACCCCATAAGACGCTTGGCATCGCCCGTTCTGCGCTGACGGCGCAGAACGACGACCTCGTCGTCCGACGGCATGAGGGTGAGCGCTCTTTGCTTTGCGCCATCTGTCGGCGCGCAAGCGGCAAGCAACTCAAGTATTTTATCAAATTCAAGTGTATTTATCGTTTTTTCTGTGTAACTCATGTTATTTTAATGTTTGACAGTGTTTATAATAATCAAGTGTCGAAAAGCCGCGCCCGAGATGATGGAGCAAATACCGTTCGCAAGCCGCGGAATATTCCTCCATTTCGCGCTCGGGAAGCGTGAATGACAACAGCTTTGCCACGTCTGCGGTAACCGTATAAACGAGCGCGCCGAGAAGCGTCGGAGAGACCGTAATGAACGGGCGTGTCCACTCGCCTTCTCTGTCAGCGTATTTGTCCTCGTGTCCGCGTCGGGAAATGCAGTCCGAGCATAACAGCTCACCTTCAAGTATATCAAGATAATATATCGGTGAAGTTTCGGCGGAGCACATCACGCAGCCCGAAAGATCGGGAGCAAATCCGAGGATCGCCGCGAGGCGCAGTTCATACGCTGCTTTGATCTGCGTCGGCGTTTTTTTGCCGACGGAAAGCGCATACAGCGCATTGAGCGTCAGGCGCAGCAGTGCCGTTTCATCGTTTTCTTCAACGGAACAGTGATCCGCAAGCTCACAAATATACGAGGCAAGCGCGATCCTGTCAAGGTCTGTTCTGATGCCGAAAAACATTTCGTGCAGGTCGGATTCGGAGATGTGAAAAAATCCGCTCTTGTTCTTCGTCAGCACGAATGTTGAATACGCAAACGGCTGACACGACGTCATATTCTTATTCTTGAGCGAACGAACGCCCTTTCCCGTGACGAACATCTTTCCGTGCTCGGCGGTGAGCAGTGTCATCACCTTATCGTTATCGCCCGACTGACGTTCCCGTATAACAAGCCCTTTTGCGGTCAGCTTTTCCATTATTTCAGTTTCTTAATATCGTATCCGAAGTCGCGCAGGTATCCGCCTCTGTCGCGCCAGCCGTCCTTGACCTTTACCCAAAGATCTAAGAATACCTTGACGCCGAAGAAGCGTTCAAGATCTTCGCGTGCGTAAGTTCCGATACGCTTCAGCATCTCGCCGTTTTTGCCGACAATGATGCCTTTGTGAGTCGATTTTTCGCAGTAGATCTCGGCACGGATGCGGATGAGCGTTTCCTCGTCAACAAATTCTTCGATCACGACGGCTGTGCCGTGAGGTATCTCTTTTGAAAGTAGACGGAGCATCTTTTCGCGTATAACCTCGGCGGCGTAGCTTCGCTCGGTCTGGTCGGTAAGCTCATCACCCGGGAAATACCAATCCTCCTCGCGCAGGAAAGCCTCCGCTTCGGAAATAACGTCGCTGACGTTCTTCCCCTTGAGCGCCGACGTAGGAACGACGGCGTGAAATTCATGAAGCGACGCATAGTTTGCGATCGTTTCCGCAAGACGCACGGGGTCTGTCTGGTCGATCTTGTTGAGCACCAATATTGCGGGGAGCTTTGCCTTTTTGAGCTTTTCGATAACGGTCAGCTCAACGTTGCCTGCGGGCTTGTCCGCGTCGGCAATAAGGATCGCGGCATCACAGTCGCCGATCGAAGTTTCCGCGCTTTTCACCATGTAGTCGCCAAGCTTCGTTCTCGGATTGTGAATGCCGGGAGTGTCAAGGAACACAAACTGATCCTCTCCTCTTGTCAGGATACCCGTGATCCTGTTTCTCGTTGTCTGAGGTTTACTCGAAACAATTGCCACTTTCTCACCGAGCATTGCGTTGAGAAGTGTTGATTTGCCCACGTTGGGACGTCCTACGATTGCGATAAATACTGTTTTTTTCATATCATTATTACCTTTCTTACCGCCGTATGCGGCGAATTTATAGAGTTTTACGTATCTTTACGTTTTTCGTTTACCGTGAGTCCGAGTCGCTTCATAATGTCGCGCTGTTTATTGCGCATAACGGTTTCCTCTTCCTCACTGTTTACGTGGTCATAGCCGAGCAAATGGAGCGTTGAATGGACGGCTAAAAAAGCAAGCTCGCGGTCAAAGCTGTGACCGAAGACGAGCGCCTGATAATCAGCTCTTTCGGCTGAAATTATAATATCGCCTATCGGCACGTAACCGACGTCGGGATACTCGTCCGCAGACTCAAACTGCGGAAATGAGAGCACATCCGTCGGCGAGTCGATGCCGCGGTATTCGTTGTTGATCTCTCGGATATCCTCGTTCGTCGTCAAAACGATCGACACCTCGGCGTTTTTTGTAAATCCTTCGTATTGAAGCGTTTCCATGACGGCACGGCGCAATAGACGCAAGTGCCGCCAGCGTATGTTTATTATCTCCTGCTCATTTTCGATGAGCGCTCTTAATTTTGGCTTTTTCATAACTTTTTAACCTTAAACTTATTTTTTCCGTCGCCGTCGCGGTTGCGCTTTTCGCGCTCGAAACGGTCGTATGCGAGGATGATCTTTTGCACGAGCTTATGACGGACAACGTCGCGCTCCGTGAAGCGGTGTATCGCAATATCGTCAATTCCGTCAAGTATCTTTACAGCTTCGGCAAGACCGCTTCGCTTGCCTGACGGCAAGTCTGTCTGCGTCAGGTCACCCGTAACGACGGCTTTTGAATTAAATCCTAGACGCGTTAAAAACATCTTCATCTGTTCGGGTGTCGTGTTCTGCGCTTCGTCAAGAATGATAAACGAATCGTCAAGCGTACGTCCTCTCATATAAGCGAGCGGCGCGATCTCTATCGTCTGACGCTCGATATGACGTGAATAATTCTCCGCACCGAGCATTTCGTAAAGCGCGTCGTGAAGCGGACGCAGGTACGGGTCGATCTTATTTTGTAAGTCTCCCGGCAAAAAGCCGAGCTTTTCGCCCGCTTCAACTGCGGGGCGCGTCAGAATGATGCGCTGTACCTCTCGTTCGCGCAGAGCCTTGCACGCCATCGCAACGGCAAGAAACGTTTTACCCGTTCCCGCAGGTCCGACACCGAGAATGACCGTATTTTTTTTGATAGCTTCAACGTATTTCTTCTGTCCGACCGTTTTCGCCTTGATGGGTTTGCCGCGAGTCGTGACGCAAACGCAGTCGTCAAGAGCTTCAAGCTCTCCCGACTTTCCCTCCTGCGTCATGGCAATAACATAATCGACCGTCTGCTCGGAAAGGGTTTCATTATATTCCGCCGCACCGCGAAGATAAAGTATCGCGTCCGCCGCCAATTTTACGGCTTCGTCCTCGCCCGAGATCACGATGCAGTCACCGTCGCCGTCAGTATTCTGACGGTTGCGTATCTTGACGGCGAACGCTTCCTCGATGCGTCTGCAATTAATATCAAAGCTGCCAAACAGGCGGCTCGTTATTTCGCTTGATTTTGTTGTGATGATTCGTTCTGACATATTAATTTTACCGATCTACGTCAAATTCCTTTGTTTTTGCAATATCTTCAATAACGCGCAGCGTCGCTTCAATGACGTATGCGTCACCGTCTTCGTTCATTCCGCTTTTCGTCTGATACGAAAGAAGCGTGACGCCGCTTGTCGCATCAATGAAAGCGTGCTTGTATTCAACATAAGCCGTCGCCGCCGCGCTGTCGGTGCTTACGGTTTCGGTTACGTATTCCGAGTACGTTTGCTCAGTCACAATAAGTTTCAGTGGCAACGGAACGGAACCGAAAAGCGTCAAATCTTTATACATAGTTATTGTATCACAAACATCGCTCTCAATTCTACCCTTTCTGCCAAAAAATATCTCGCGGGAAAAGATTTTTATACCGTATTCGCGTTTTACCTCGCCCGTTATCACTTTCTTTTGCTGTGTCAGCGGAACGCTGACGCATATCTGTCGCTCCACCTCTGCGTATACCTCGCCTTTGGCATAGACATACCTCGTTTCTGCACCCGCATACTCCATCACCCCTGAGATCAAAAGCTGTCCTTCCGAAACAGCATCTCCAATCTTTACGGCGGCGCGTCCGTCAAAAACTGATACCTGCGTTATCACACCGTCCTCGGCAGCAACGACGTTTGCCACAGTCCTTTCCGCTTCTTTGTCGGGCTTTGCATATTCCCTGATCAAAACGGTCGCCACGTTACCGTGCATATTGACAGCTATCCACGCTATATCCTCCGACTTTGCCAGAAATCTGTTATGCAAAACGTCAAAATCTATATCACGATGATATACGCCCTCGCAAAATCCGAGCTCCGAGAGCGAAGACAGTATTTTTTCATCGCTGACGTTTTCGTTCCCGACGATATCGATCCTCCAGACAAAATCATCCGAGAAGATAAGCAATAAAATGAGTATCACCGCACCGACGTATATTCCGTACCGTTTCTTATAGCGTCTATAGTAAACCGGTATCCCCGAGTGACGTACGCGGATAAACGAAAGATTAGCGCCTGCCGCAATTTCAGAAAGCGCGGCATAGTCGCATTCGCGGCAAAGTATGCGTCTGTATTTATTTCGACGCTTTATATAAAGCTGTATATGCGACCGAAACGCAAGCTGCGTCAGAATAATAGCGTCAGCTTCATTAACGTAAAATTTTGCGTATCCGATGATGAATAAGAACAGCCTCGTCAGCATTGTTCGTCCTCCGCGATACTGATCTTTGATATTCTTCCGCGCACTGCTATATCCGTGTCCGTATACCCCGAAATATCAAGCTCTACGCCGAAAATTCCTATCTTGCCGAGTCCTGTCATGAGCTCTATATATTGATCGTTATACGACAGAATTGACCTGCATCCCGTAACGTATACCTCTCTTCCGTCCGTCAGCGTTAACGATGAGCCTCCCATAACGGAGGCGCTCGGCATTTCGAGCGCCGTGCCGATATATTCCTTGATTTTTTGTTCTATCCGTCTATACGGTTTCATGGCATTATCTCCCCCGACGTTACATATAATTGCTTACAAAATAATATGCAACGAAAGGATACGTAATGCGTAAAAGAGGGTTCGACGTAGCCGTTTATTCATTCGCCGCTTTGTTCGTGTCGGCGCTGTTTCTTGCTTTTCCCGAGCTTGTAACCGAATCGGTCAGCCGTTCGCTCTCTCTTTGTGCCGTGCGTGTGATACCAGCGGTATTCCCGTTTTCGGTTATCTCTTCTTTTTTTATTCATTTGGGAGGTGTCAGCACCGTTGACCGCATTCTGCGCCGTCCGTTTCGATTTTTGTTCGGTCTGCACCACGGTGCTTCCGCATTTTTGTGCGGTCTGTTATTCGGATTTCCCCTCGGTGCGATGACGGCAGGTTCGCTTTACAAAAACGGCATCATAAGCAAAAAAGAATGTCAAAGACTGCTTTGCTTTACCTCTTGTGCGTCGCCGTCTTTCCCCGTCTTTTCGGTCGGCAGAGGGATGTTCGGCAGTGTCGGCGTCGGCTTTCTTTTATGGGGAGCACAAGCCATCGCCGCGGTCCTTATCGGTGTAACGCTTCGTATTTTTGCTCCCGTTAAGCCGCAAAATGACAGCATCCCGACGGAAATGGCGGCGGCGAGCCGCTCGTTTCCCGAGCTTTTGACTTTATCGGTCGGCGATGCTTCGCGCGTAATGCTTTCCGTTTGCGGCTCTGTAACGTTTTTTTCGCTGATCGCGTCGGTTTTATCCGAGATTTTGGTCGGAATCACGGGGATTGTTACTCTCGGTCTATTTGTGTCGGTATTTTTTGAGTTTGCGTCGGGATGCGCAGCGTCCGCTGAAGCGTTTGCCGCGGAGCTGATTTGTCGGCAGACGGCGATCGGACTTTCGGGATTTTCGATAGGCTTTTCGGGGCTCTCCGTTTTGTGTCAAAACGGCTCTGTCATTAACAGTAAAGATATCGATCTGTATCCGCACGTCTTATGTAAGCTTGTCTGCGGCTGTGTAACGGCAGCCATATCGTACTGTTTTTCTTCGTTATTCCCCGACAGCATCAGTGCATCAACGCCTGCTGTCGTAGCTCCTGTTTCTCCTCTTTCTATACTGCTGTTGCTTTTGTTTTTCGTCATCGCCGCAAGCTTCTCTGCAAGAACGCAAAAAATTAATACTTGCAAAAAACGATCAAAAGGTATATAATTAAATATCATTCAGGTTTTATTTGGGAGATTCTATGCGACACGTCACAGACGAAGGCGATAATATATGCGTTAACTGTAAGCTCGGCACCGTTTTGTTGTCGGGCGACGCTGTGCTTTGTCGAAAACGAGGTCTTGTCAAGCCCACAGGAAGCTGTCGGAAATTCACGCTCGATCCGCTGAAGCGTGACGTCAAGCCGCTTCCTCCCGTGCCAACGCTCTATTTCCCAGCCGACGACAGCGACGGAATCTGATATATTGATTTTTGGAGGTAAGATGTATGAATTCGGACAATAGTAGTACTTATCGAAGTATTTATAACAGGATCATACGTTTTGCGTCCGAGGGTGTAAAGCTTTTTTAATTACCCGCATTTTCGTTTTTTTGCCGTGTGATCTTGTTTTTTCGTACGCTTAACCGAAAAATGACAGGAGGTCGCACGGTTTTTCTGTGCAAAAAAAATGGTCGAAAAAATCAAAGAGCTTTTAGCCGAAAAGAAATTCAGCGAAATTCATTCAATATTTCATGAAATGCTGCCTGCCGACATAGCCGAGATTCTCGGAGAGGCAGACGGTGAGGACCTCTTAATTCTCTTCCGTTTGCTGCCGAAGGAATTGGCGGCAGACACCTTCGTTGAAATGGATTCGGACGACATGGAATCACTTATAGACGCGTTTTCCGACAGAGAGCTCACCGCAATTATCGAAGATATGTATCTCGATGACGCCGTTGACGTCATCGAAGAGATGCCCGCAAACGTTGCCAACCGCATCCTTACGCGAGTTCCTCCGTCGATGCGCCGCGACATAAACGCTTTACTTAAATATCCGCACGATTCCGCCGGCAGTATCCTTACGACAGAATACGTTCGCCTTTACCCCGACATGACGGTCGAGGAAGCGTTTGCGGTTATCAGAAAAACGGGTATTGACAAAGAAACCGTTTATACCTGCTACGTCACAGACAGAAAACGTTTCCTTGTGGGCGTTGTTTCCGTGCTCACGCTTCTTATCTCCAAAAATGATGCGCTTATCGCGGACATAATGGAAGATAACGTCATTTCCGTCAACACTCTTGACGATAAAGAATTTGTTGCAAATCAGCTTTCCAAATACGACTTTCTTGCACTTCCCGTCGTCGATTCGGAATCACGAATGATCGGTATCGTCACGATCGACGACGCCGTTGACGTCATTACCGAAGAATACAGCGAAGATATGGACATCATGGCGGCTATCACGCCGACCGACAAGCCTTACTTGAAGGAATCCGTGTGGCAGATATGGTTACACCGAATTCCGTGGCTCATCCTGCTTATGATCTCGGCAACATTCACGGGGATGATCATTTCGTCGTTTGAATCGGCGCTTGCCGCCGAGGTCGCACTTACGGCTTTCATTCCCATGCTGATGGGTACGGGCGGTAACTCGGGAAGTCAGTCGTCAACGACCGTTATCCGCGGACTTTCCCTTGACGAGATAGTTTTTTCCGATACGCTCCGCGTGCTGTGGAAGGAACTTCGCGTTTCCGTTCTCTGCGGTGTAACGCTTGCCGTTGCTTCATTTTTGAAGATTTTACTCGTAGACAATATGCTGCTCGGCGGAGACATCTCCATTCCTATCATCGCGGTCGTTTCCCTGACGCTCGTGTTTACCGTTATTGCGGCTAAGCTCATCGGATCCATGATGCCGCTTCTGGCAAAGCTGTGCGGATTTGATCCTGCCGTTATGGCAAGTCCGTTTATCACAACTGCCGTAGACGCGCTGTCGCTTATACTTTACTTCCTTTTCGCATCTGCTCTTCTCGGTTTATAACTACTTCACAAATAAAGCCCACGACGGAAAATTCTTCCGTCGTGGGCTCTTTTCATTATGTTTTATGAAGTGTAGGCTTCGCTTGCAATATTATTTTCCCCATTTACCGGGATCATCCTTTGCAAGCTGTGCGCGGATATCGTCTATCAGACGGTCGGTACGGATCTTTGTTCCCTCGGAGGAGAGGTGATAGTTCGTACCCGACATATATCTGCCGTTGAAGATATAGTCTTCAATAGTTGAGATCACAGTGATGTGCAGGTTATCTCTGATATAGTTTTCGTATGCGGTTCTGCGATTTTCTTTCTTGGCTGCACCTGCAAGCGCGTGCTTATTCAGGCTCGGGAAAGAAAAATACGACTTCGCTCCCGTCGCGAGCACTTTATCAAGAGATATATTAATATTGTCAACGTTGACGTGGTCGGTCTCAAGCTGATACGTACCTTGGCTTCCGACAAATCCGTCGTATTCGCCGTTGCGGTACCAGTCGTTGTCACCGTACCGATTGATGCCTGACCAATAATCGGTGTATTTCGTATTGTTCATCCACTGTCTTGACGCGTTAAATTCATAGAAAGTATCGAACACGCCGTCATAATCTCTTATATCAACGTTTGTGATACAGCCGTATGCCGCTTCAAAGAACTGCCACATGATCGCGTTCCAACGGTTCGTTCCGAGCTGGAATTCGTTCGGTTCGGGCAAGAACAGGAAAATATCGTCTTCGGTGAGGAACGTGGAAATAAGATCGACAAAGAACATACCGCACGTCTGATAATGAAGCGAATAGTCGATAACGTAATATTCGCCGTTAAGCCCTTTTTCAAGCTGCTCGGAATATACGCCGTACGTTCCGTTGGAGCCCGATGTGAAGACGAGCTTCGGCAGACCGTGGCGGCTTGCATACATCATACGCTCGTACTTGATAGAATACGTTCCGTGGTCGTAGGTCTGATACTTGGGCACTGATGCGGCGTTGACGTAAAGCGTACTAAAATTCTCGCATTTGCGGAAAGAAGCGTCGCTGATCCCCGTAACCGAATCAGGTAGATAGAGCGTCGAAAATTCACAGGATGCAAATGCTTCCTCGGCGATATATTCTATCGTGGACGGCAGGATCACCGTGTGTGCCGTTGACGCACGGAATGCACGCTTTTCAATGGAAACAACGCTGCGGTTCTTGATCTCTTTCGGCACGACGATAACCTCGTCGTTGCCGTTATATCCGATGATCGTTACCTCGCGTCCGTCAATGCGGTACTCAAAATCGGCAGGGTCAGATTCCTTTGCCCAGACGCAGTAAAGCTCCATAACGGTTTCGTCGGAAACGATATTCCAGCCAAGACCGAAGTATTCTCCGCTTCCGTCTGCAGCTGTGTTATAGCCGTAAAGCACGTAACCGTCGCGCTCAAAATATCCTATATCGGGTAATGAATTTACATAGAAATGATAATCGTCCTCGGCAATATCAACGCGGACGTCACCGCCCGTTTCCGTAACGATGCCGCCATTCGCATTATAAATGACGATCCTTGCATCCTCGTCGGCAAAGTTAGCATAAAGCGTCATGTCGGACGTGATATTAAACGTATAAACGCTGTCGGTGCTGATGATGACACCGCCCTTTTCTATGGAGCGTCCGTCGGACCATCCGACAAATTTATATCTTGTTTTAGCTTCCGCTGTGACAGTTACCTCGTCATCCTCGCGTACGGTAACATTCTTCGCCTCTGACACTTTACCACCGTTTGTCGCAACGGTCGAATACGTGCAGTCATAATATTCGCGTACGGTCGTTTTTATCGTGACAGGGAAAAAGACGTTATCGATCTTGATCTTTCCGTCTTCATAATAAGCGCCGCCGCTGAGCTCTGCCACCTTCATTCCTTCTGGAACGGTAACGTCAAACTCTGCTGTCTGTCCTGCGCTGACCGTTATAACGCGGTCGCCCGTAACAGTGAGATTTTCGCTGTCCGCAAGCATGACTCTGACAGGATAATCAATAATCTCTGCTATTTCTGCGCAGGCGACGGTGACAGCCGCGAGTACGACCGTCAAAAATACTAAAACTATGAGCTTAAAATAATTTTTCATGGCAAAACACCTTAATATCAGTCGATCTTTGCGTTTTGTTTGATGGCTTTTAAGGTTTCATCGCTTATAACATGCTCAATTTTGCAAGCATCTTCCGAGGCGACATCCTCGGGAACACCGAGAGAGACGAAAAATTTCGTCAATATTCTGTGGCGCTCGTAAGTTTTCTCCGCAACGCGTATCCCCTCTTCGGTAAGAATAAGGTGACCGTGCTCGTTCATCAGAAGAAAACCGCCCCTTTTCAGAAGTCCTACCGCGCGGCTGACACTTGGCTTTGAATATCCCATATATTCGCACACGTCGATCGAGCGAACGGGATTTTTTTCTTTTGAGAGAACATATATCGTTTCAAGATACATTTCTCCGGATTCCTGTAAACGCATAATGCTCCTCCGTTTCGTTATATTTGCTTACTTTAGGATATCATACTATTCGTTTTTTTGCAAGTATATACAAAAACAATTTATCAATACTGCTCTTTGCTCAATTGACAAACGGGGATTATGATTATATAATTATATTAGGTTAGTATATGTGTGAAACAGCTAACAGAAAATACTAATTCACGGTTAATTATGAAAGCAACAGTTTTTAATATACAACGTTTTTCCGTTCATGACGGAGACGGCATTCGCACGACGGTTTTCTTCACGGGCTGTCCGCTTGAGTGCCGATGGTGTCACAATCCCGAAGGCGAAAGCTTTTCGCCGTCACTTTTATATAACAGCGAAAAATGTGTCGGTTGCGGTGCGTGCGTTCACGTCTGTCCGAACGGCGCGATCTCTTTTGACGAAAATAAGCACATAGCCGTTCAGGATTTTGAGCTCTGTGGTGCTTGCGGCGAGTGCGTTCCCGTTTGCCTTGCAGATGCAAGAAGCATCGCAGGCAACTCTTACACCGTTCCCGAGCTAATCAAGATCTGCCGTGCCGACCGTATGTTTTACGAGGAATCGGGCGGCGGCGTCACTCTTTCGGGTGGCGAAGTCATGGCTCAGGATATTGAGTTTATCCTATCGCTCTTAAAAGCGCTCGACCGAGAGGGCATCAGCGTCAACATAGACACGTCGGGCTTTGCCCCGTGGGACAAGTTTAAGCGTATTTTGCCATACGTTGACACGTTCCTATATGACATCAAGTCCGTCGATCCGCAAAAGCATCAATACTGCACAGCCGTGCCGAATGAATTGATCCTATCCAATCTTTACCGTCTTTCCGATTCGGGCGCGAAGATTTATCTTCGTGTTCCCGTTATCGCTCCCGGTCCCGATGCCGACGGCTTTGATGGCGCGAACTACACCGACGACGACATCGACCGTTTAGCAGACGTTGCAAACACGGTCAAATACAGTAAGCTTTGTTTGCTTCCCTATCACGACACGGGTATTTACAAGCGAAACTCTCTCGGTTGGCAAACCGACCGTGAGTTTTCCACACCGACAACTGAACGCATGAACGAGATCCGCGACCGACTCATCGCCCGCGGATGCGGTCCTGTCAGCATCGGCGGCTGACATAATAACGATTTTTTTACGATAAGGAGATAAACAGCATGACAGAAAGAGTCAGACGACTTCGTGAAATCAGCACGAGCGCAACGCCCACGATCTCGATGGAGCGTGCACATTATTTTACCGAAGCATACAAAAAGTGGGAAGGCTCCGTATCCGTTCCCGAGATGCGTGCGCTTGCATTTTTGCATTTTATGAAAAATCGCAAGCTTTATATCGAACGCGGCGAGCTGATCGTCGGTGAAAAGGGTGAGCTGCCGCAGTCAGCACCCACGTTCCCCGAGCTTTGCTGTCACACGGTAGAAGACCTCGAAATAATGAACGATCGCGAGATCATCTACTTCAAAAACTCAAAAGAACAGCGTGATTGGCACCGTCGTGAAATTATTCCCTATTGGGAAAACCGTTCGATCCGCCACCGTATTCTGAACGCACTTCCCGAGGAGTGGCATAACGCTTACGCCGCAGGTATTTTCACGGAATTTATGGAGCAGCGCGGTCCCGGTCACACCGTTTGCTCTGATAAGATCTACAACAAGGGCTTTTCCGATTACAAGCGCGACATCGCAGAAGCTATCGAAAAGCTCGATTATATAAACGATCCCGAAGCGTATAAACGCCGCGAACAGCTTATGGGTATGTCCATCGCGTGCGATGCCATCATCACCCTCGGCAGACGCTACGCTGAGCTTGCGCTCACGCTTGCGGAAAATGAAACAGACGAAGACTGGAAAGCAGATCTTCTCACGATCGCCCAAAACTGCTCGATCGTTCCCGAATTTGCTCCGCAAACGTTTCATCAGGCGCTTCAGATGTATTGGTTCGTTCACCTCTGTGTTACGAGCGAGCTCAATCCGTGGGACGCATACTCCCCCGGCAGACTCGACCAGCACGTTTATCCCTTTTATCAGCGCGACGTTGACGCAGGTACACTCACCGACGACTCTGCGCTTGAGCTGCTCGAGTGCCTTTGGGTCAAGTTCAATAATCAGCCCGCGCCTCCGAAGGTCGGCGTAACGCTGAAGGAAAGCGGAACATACACCGACTTTGCAAACATCAATACGGGCGGTATCACACCTGACGGCGAGGATGGCGTCAATCCCGTTTCGTATCTTATTCTCGACTGCATGGACGAAATGAAGTTGCTTCAGCCCTCATCAAACGTTCAGATCAGCCGCAAAACTCCGAACAAGTTCCTGCTCCGCGCAGTTGAGATCGCTTCAAAAGGCTGGGGACAACCCGCTTTCTATAACACCGAAGCAATTATTTCCGAGCTTATGGCGGCAGGAAAAACGCTTGAAGACGCCCGCCGCGGCGGCACGAGCGGATGCGTTGAAACGGGTGCATTCGGCAACGAAGCTTACATTCTCACAGGATACTTCAATATTCCGAAGATCCTTGAGCTGACGCTCTACAACGGCTACGATCATTACACGAAGAAAACGATCGGATTACAGCTCGGCGAGCCCGAAAGCTTCAAATCTTACGACGAGCTTTACGATGCGTTCTGCCGACAGATGATATATTTCCTCGACATCAAGACGAGCGGATCCGCTATCATCGAACGCATTTACGCAGACTATATGCCCGTTCCCTTCCTTTCCATCATTACAAACGACTGCATCGCACGCGGCAAGGACTATAACGCGGGCGGCGCACGGTATAACACCTCCTACATTCAGGGCGTCGGCATAGGTACGATCACAGACTCGCTTTCGACGATCAAGCGTCACGTTTTTGAAAACGGTGACTTCACGCTCCGCGAGCTCGTTGACGCTATGAGCGACAACTTTGTCGGTCACGAAAAGCTCTACCATACCGTCCGTACCGATACTCCCTTCTACGGCAACGACGACGATTACGCCGACGACATCATGAAGAGCGTTTTCAACTTCTATCAGAAGTCAGTCACGGGTCGTCCGAACGTCCGCGGCGGCGAATACCGCGTCAATATGCTTCCGACAACGTGCCACGTATACTTCGGTGAGGTTATGCTCGCATCTCCGAACGGAAGAACAGCAGCGAAGCCCGTTTCCGAAGGCATTTCTCCCGATAAGGGTGCCGACACGAACGGACCGACAGCCGTTATCCGCTCATGCGCAAAGATGGACCATCTCCGCACGGGCGGCACGCTTCTCAATCAGAAGTTCACGCCCGCCGTCGTTGCAGGCGACGAGGGCAAGCGTAATCTCGCGTCACTCATACGCTCTTATTTTGCCATGGACGGACACCACATTCAGTTTAACGTCATCGACAAAGAGACCCTGATCGAAGCGCAAAAGCATCCCGAAGAATACCGCGATATTATCGTTCGTGTCGCAGGATATTCGGATCACTTCCGGAACCTTTCAAAAGCGCTTCAGGACGAAATAATCGAACGTACGGAACAGTCTTTTTCGTGAGCGGCAAGTTCCCGTGACGTAAAATCGCGTTATGAATCACAGTGAATACATCCGTGTTTCCACGGATAAAGCGTCGGCGATTGTTTTCATTCACGGCATCAACGGCACACCGCGTCATTTTGACAGACTCACATCGATCGTTCCCGAAACAATATCCGTTTATAACCTACTCCTTGACGGTCATGGCGGCGATTCGCTCGATTTCGCCCACACATCTATGAAAAAATGGACGCAGCAAGTAGCCAACTATTTGGCCTACATTTGCCGCGAGCATGATAACGTTGCCTTGATTGCTCATTCCATGGGAACTCTTTTTGCAACGGAAGCAATACTGCTCCACCATGATCGGATCAGATCTGCCGTGTTTTTTGCGCCACCATTGAAAATCGCACCGAAGCCAATCGTTACTGTCAATTCCGCCCGTATTGCATTTGATTTTGTCGATACGGATAACGAAATCCTTTTGGCAGGAAAAAATGCATACGGAATAAAACCCGACAGACGTTTTTGGCATTACATCGGTTGGATGCCGCGATACATTGAGCTTATATCATATTCACGAAAAATACGCAAAATAACACAGAACGTCAACGTTCCGACAACGGTTATCCTTTCACGCAAGGATGAGCTCGTTTCCATGAATACCGCGAAATATTACCGTGGCAATGAAGCCGTAAATGTATTATTACTTCCGGATTCAACTCATTTTTATTATTCAGACACCGACATGGATATAATAAACTGTATCCTGTCCGACACGATCAATAAACTTATCTGATGTAGAGGTGAAAGTATGTACAAAACCGAAATGCACTGCCACAGCGTTCACGTCAGCTCCTGCGCGCACGCAACGGCTGACGAGATCGTCGAGAAATATATCGATGCAGGATACACTACCCTTGTAACGACTGAACACATTAACCCCTGGACATTTCCGAGGGAGCTTGAGGGCGGCACATGGTACGACCGCATTTCCTACTTCATGGAGGGACACCGCAAGTTCGTTGATACCGCTAACGGCAGGCTCAACATCTTGCTTGGGGCTGAGATCCGTTTCATGCGTGAAAACAACAGCGATTACCTCGTTTACGGACTCACCGAGGACTTCTTGCTGAAACTTGGCGATCCGAGAAGAATGAACAGCATCGGTGCGCTTTCGCGTGTTCTTCACGAGCACGGAATGATGATCTTTCAGGCGCATCCGTTCCGTCCGACAATGATGGTGACCGATCCGAAGCATCTTGACGGCATCGAGATCGCCAATCTTTCCCCGTGGCACGAGTCGAACAACGACATCGCCTCCGCATGGGCGTCAAAGCACGGTCTTATCGGAATTTCGGGAACGGATTTTCACGATCCCGATCACACCCCTCTCGGCGGTATCGTCACAGAGTATCCCATTACCAACAGCGAAACGTTGCTACGCACGTTAAAAGAGCGGACGTTTGAACCGATAATTAAATAAGTATGCAAATATGAAAAAGCGTTTTCCGAATACGGAAAACGCTTTTTTCGTTATTATTGAGTTGTGTCTGTTTGTTCGGTGACAACCTGTTCGGTATCCGATTGCTCGGTATCGGTCGACACCGTTTGATCGGTTTCGGTGGTTTCTTCCGACGTTACTTTATCTTTATAGTAATCAAGAACTTTTTTATAATGAACGGCCTCTGTTTCGGGGCAGTATGCAAGGAGGATGGATTCATAATCGTATCCCATCTTACAAAGATCGTAAATACCCCATTGAGAATATCCGACGCCGTGTCCCCAGCCTTTTCCGACGAAGATGAAGTTGCCGCTGTCGGAGGCGTAAGCCGTTCTCGTTTCGGTGTATGTTGTTTTTTCGCCGACGATAGTTTCAAGGTCACCGCCCGCGACCTTGACGGTCACGCCGTTCGTTCCCGTAAAGCCTTCGTACGTACCGTCAGACGTCAATACGTCAACGCCGTTATCAAAGATGGCGGCGAATCTGCCGAGAACCGTGAGCACGGAAAATTCTTTCTCGCCCGTTCCTGTTGCAGGATCGCTCGCGGGAGGCAAAAGCTCCGTGTAAACGGTATAATCAACGCTACCCTTACCTACGACAAAGTTAGAGCTCTTGACGTATGACGAGAATGCGGAGCGGACTTTATCCGATCTGGTTATCGTTACCGTATTCCCCGCTTCATCCGTAACCGTAAGCTGATATATGTACGTTGAGTTTTCACCCGCGTATGAGTTGATCGTTATATCAGCGATGGGTGATGTCAAGGTCGTGTAACCGCGTGAGTTAAGATACTTTTGCAGATCTGACGCGGAAACTTCGGTCTTCCAGAATGCGTACGTATGATTCAAATAATCTTCCCACGGCGTTTCTACGCTCTGCAGCCACGGATACTGCGTGCCGCCCCAGACGTAACGAACGTCAGCATTTGAGTTGCCGACACTCGACGAATAGAAAACGGACGCGAGCTTGTCGCCGTAGATCATAACGATGCCCTCGGTATCGGCGGCGGCTTTACGGACGTTGTCATTGACACGTCCTGCGCCGCGGTAGACCTGCGTCGCCGTCGTTGCGTCGACGTTGAAGCCCCATTTGTTCCAATACTTGCCAAGGTTATCAACGGCGTGCGTTCTCGCTATAATGGAAAAAGCCTTGAGGCTCTCCTGCGGCCAGGAATTTGACACCTCATACGGAACGACACCGAGGATATAATCCTCAAGCGAAACGACGTTGACAAGCGAGATGCCGTCAATGCTGTCCGTTATGTACCGCTTATAAACGAAAACTCCGTCATAGATATTGCCTGCGGGAGTTGCAAGATAAATGTCACCGTCACCTTCGTTTTCGATAGGCTCTACTGCAAGGAATGATTCAGTGCCGCAATCGTATTCGAAAAGTATCTTTGCGGTTGCGTGTTCAACGAGGGTAACACCCGTCGCTGTCGGGAGTGCCACAGTTACTGTGTGATCGGGCAAAAGCGCTGTAACGCTTTCGATAGCCGCCGTCGCAGACTCTTCATCGGCATAACTGCCGAGTCTGATCTTACATTCGCCGTTTATATACGACGGTATTGCGTAAAGTCCAGATTCTGCGAGGAGCGCGTTTACAGATGCAACAGCTTCGGTGAGAGCGTCCCTGTCGGCGTAGACTGCATCAAGCTGTAATTGATAGCCGCCGACGGCAACGTCGGTATCCGAATGATAATATGAATTGAACGCGGTCTTGCCGAAGTTGCGGTCGCCGAGCACCGAGATCTTTTTTGTATTATCAAGAGTCCATAGCGGAGTGAAGCTCTTCTCGTATTTTTCAATCGTTTCCGAGCCTACGGTGAAGCCCGTTGTCGTCGTCGTTGTGAACGCAACGTCAACGCCCGTACCGTAAACGAGTCCGACAGCCATATATAAGTCGTCGCTTTCGTTTGCTTTGACACGTTCAATCAGAAAATATATCGCCGTGGAGAGCGCCGCCGCCACCGTGACGACGACGAGCGCCCACGCGATAATACGAGTGGCGAGCGTTTTACCGTCTTTGACCGTTCGTATGTTATCCGTTTCTGAATACATCATTTATATCCTCTGATATTGCGACGGTATCACCGTCGATAAAGTATACGTTTGTGATCGAAGAGTGATCGTGGCTTTCGCCGCCGAACTGCTCCACGATAAAGAATATTGCGGTATAAAGTGCGGTGACCACCATCATCAGAACCAAAACCCACGCAACGATTCTCGTCATGAGTGTTCTTTTATCTACCTTGTTGCGTTTTTTGTTGTTTTCAGTATGCATTACCGTTACCTCTTATTCTCCGATTGTGTATTCGCCTCTGATCATGAACCAGGCGCCGTCACGGGAGAGCACCTTGACTCCGCGTCCGTCGTTTCTCGGAATGATCAAAAGATGATTCTTGATAAGAGTTGTGCCGTCAAGCATATCCGTACCGTTCGTAATATTGGAAAGTCCCTGAGAATCGAAGGGGGATACGACCTGTGAAAGTCCCGTACGCAAGAGGACCTCAAGAGATACGTCGGCAGGATAAATAATGTCACCGTATTCACAGAAGACGGGAACGAAGCCGACAGCGGTATATGCGATATCGAGCATTTCTTCGGCATCGATATTCCCACCGCTGTTTTTGATAGCATCAACGGCTCTTTGAAGAGCTGTGATCTGGGCTTCAAGCTCGGCGATCTTTTCGCCGTCATCCTTTGCCTTGAGCTCTTCTATCGTTTTCGTAAGCTCCGCAATCGTTGCTTCAAGCTCTGCGACACGTCCGTCGTCAACAGACTCGCCGCCGCTGTTTTTGAGTGCTTCTATCTGACTTTTAAGCTCCGCAAGCTCCGTTGCCGTAGCGGCATTATCAAGCTCAGCTTTAAGTCCGTCAAGCTCCGCTGTAAGAGCTGAATTTTCCGTTTTGAGATCTGCAATTTCCTTTTCGTATTCTGCCTTCAGTGCGCCGACGTACTCTTCTAGATACGAAAACGAGATCAACGGATCGTTTTCGCTGTTATATTCGCCCGTTGCGGCTAATGTGAATACAGAGAAGATGAGCGCTGCCGTTATAGCGGCACAGATGATTAAAGATTTTTTATTCAGTTTCATTCCTGCTTTACCTTCCTTATAAGTTTTTACGAAATGAAAATTCAAATTACAAAAGTTTAAGTTGCGCGGATCCGCTGTCAGCATCGGAAAGGATCACTCCCGTCGATGGCAGCTTCAGTCTGCGGTAACGCGAAGGATTCTCAAAAAGTGCGGTAGGGTTGCTCTTTGAGGATACGATCTTCTGATTTGCTTTCAGCGTGAAAAGCGATACACCCTGCGACGTTCTTGTAGACTTTGTCGGTATCAATGACGTAGAGAAAACGATAACGCGATCGGCGTTATTCATCATCATGATCTCATACGCATCTCCCTTTTCAACGAAAGCGGCAACGACAGGGGACGCCGTACTGTAAGCGTTTGTGAGCTTTTTGCGATTCGTTTTTGTTTCGTACGTTAAAATCGGAACTTTGACGCCTTTTCCATTTTCAAAAATGAAGATGATGTTGACGTCGGCGGAATATTCCTTCAAAGGATACATGAACAAAACGCCTTCGCCATCGTCAAATTTCAGTTTCGACGGGACGTATTCGCCCAGTGACGATGCCTTGACCGTATCAAATTCGCAGATACGGGTCTTATATACCTGACCTTTATCGGAGAAGAACAGGACTTCGTCGCGGTTTTCAGCGTCATCACAGCAAAGAACGTAGTCGCCATCCTTGAGCTTTTGCTCGTCGTTTCCGCGCCAGGACGCCATCGTGATCTTTTTGAAGTATCCTTCCTTTGTCATTACGGCTTTGCAAGGATAATTTTCGATAAAATCGTCAGCCGTAACGGTCTTGACTTCGTCTGCGGATATGATTTCCGTGCGGCGAGGCTGACCGTACTTTTTCTTAATCTCGTTAAGTTGCTTGATAAGCTCTGCTTTAAGCTTTAGCTCGTCCTCGATGATGGCGCGCATATCGGCGATCTCGCGGCGAAGCGATTCTATCTCTTTAATTCGATTGATGATATATTCGCGGTTCAGGTTGCGAAGCTTGATCTCGGCGATATATTCAGCCTGAAGCTTGTCGATGCCGAAGCCCTCCATGAGATTCGGAACGACCATGTTTTCCGTTTCCGTTTCACGGACGATCTTTATCGCCTTGTCTATGTCGATCAAAATTTTACCGAGTCCGAGCAACAGATGAAGCTTTTCTTCCTTGCGTTCACAGTCAAACGTAAGCTCGCGGCGGTAACAGCCCGAACGGAAGCGGATCCATTCCGTCAGTATCTCGGCAACGCCGAGCTGACGTGGCGTGCCGTCGATCAAGAGATTGAAATTACATCTGAACGTATCTTCAAGGGGCGTGAGCTTATAGAGCTTTTCCATAAGCTTCGGCACGTCGGTGCCGCGCTTAACGTCAAGGGTAAGCTTAAAGCCCGAGATGTCGATCTCGTCGCGAAAGTCGGTAACGTCCTTGATCTTTCCTTCTTTGAACAGCTCCGTAAGCTTTTTCTGGATCAGCTCTATCGTCGTGGAATACGGTATCTCAATGATCTCGATACAGTTATTCTTTTCGTCGTACTTATATTTTGCGCGCAGACGTACGGGTCCGACACCGGTTTTATAAATAGACAAAAGCTGTTCGCGATCGTAAATGAGCTGTGCGCCGCCCGAAAAATCGGGGGCTTTGATTATATCAAGAAGCTTTTCGTTCGTTGTTTTCGGATTTTTGAGTAGGGCTATCGTTCCGTCACATATTTCCGCCAAATTGAACGAGCAGATATTGGACGCCATGCCGACGGCAATACCCATATTGGGGTTCGCGAGAATGTTCGGAAACGTCGTGGGCAGGAGTACCGGCTCCTGCATCGTACTGTCGTAGTTATCGACCATGTCAATGGCGTTTTTATCGATTCCGCGGAAGATCTCGGCGCAGATCGGCTCAAGCTTTGCTTCCGTGTAACGCGAAGCCGAAGGCTTCATGTCACTTGAATACTGCTTGCCGAACGTACCCTTGGAATCAATGAAAGGATGCAGGAGTGCATCGTTTGCGCGTGTAAGACGCACCATCGTTTCGTAGATCGATGCGTCACCGTGCGGATTAAGCTTCATCGTCTGTCCGACGATGTTTGCACTCTTGGTACGTCCGCCCGTCATAAGGCCCATACGGTACATCGTGTAAAGAAGCTTTCTGTGAGCGGGCTTGAAGCCGTCAATTTCCGGTATCGCGCGGGACACGATAACGGTCATGACGTAAGGCATATAGTTTGATTCTATCGTTTCTGTTATAGGCTGGTTGACAATTTCCGCCGGAGGGACTGAAACGGGTGGCGGTGTTGTTTTCTTTCTTGCCATTCTTGTTCTCTTTCTATACTTTTTTTACGGTATGGTCAGCAGCTCTGATAAGCCTGTTATATATCGCGGGGAGAAGTCCTCCGCCCGAAGCTGACGGCATATATGTATATATAACGTCAACATCGTGAGTTTCCGATATATCGTCCGCGTGACGTAACGCGGCAAACAGACGGTGAGCGTGGCTGTCAATATCCGATTCTTCGCCGAGCGACAACGCCGCGCTGCCGAAGCATTCGGCATCCTCTTCATAGCAAATGAAAAGGCAGTTTTTGCTTTTGAGCTCTTCTTTTACAAACGAAATAACGTCATTTCGTTCTCCGTCAAGCAGTATGAGCGGAGACTTCGGCGCATAATGCTTATATTTCATTCCGGGCGAAAGCGGCGCTTCGCCGGGGCGAAGCCCGTCCGTAACGGTTACGTCAGAGCAGACGCATAAAAGTGCATCTCTGTCGACGGCACCGGGACGCAGAATTTTTAAGGAATCCTCTCCCGTCAGTAAAACGACGGTCGATTCAAGTCCGACGGCGCATTCGCCGCCGTCGATGATCGCATCGACTCTGCCGCTCATGTCGTCAACGCAATGCGAAAAGCAAGTCGGCGACGGCTTTCCCGAAAGATTCGCAGACGGCGCCGCAACAGGTACGTCGGCAAGCTTAATGAGCTGACGTGCGACGGGATGCGACGGACAGCGCACACCGACGGTGTCACCACCTGCGGTGACTTCGCTCGGAACGACTGATTTCTTTTTTAATATTAATGTGATGGGGCCCGGCATGAACTGACGGGCAAGCTTATAGTAAAGCGGTGTTGTATATGCAAAATTTTCCGCTTCTTCTGGCGCGGAAACGTGGACTATCAAGGGGTTATCGTGCGGACGGCACTTCGCTTCGTATACGTTATACGCCGCCTCGGCGTTGTATGCGCTGCATCCGAGTCCGTATACGGTCTCCGTCGGAAAAATGACGAGTCCACCGTCAGCGATCAGCTTTGCGGCTTTCGTCATATCGGAGAGCAACGACGGATCTTTAACCAACAGGGTGTTTTTCATAGTGCGAGCTTTCCGTTTTTCAGTTTTTCCGCCGTGTCCGCCGTGATAAGGGCGTCGATCATGGCATCAATATCTCCGTTAAGAAAATTATCAAGCGAATAAAGCGTCAGTCCGATCCTATGGTCGGATACTCTTCCCTGCGGATAATTATAGGTGCGAATACGCTCGCTTCTATCGCCTGTGCCGACCTGGCTTTTACGGTCTGCGGCGATCTTATCCGCCTGCTCGGTGCGTTTCATATCATAAAGCTTCGCACGTAAGAGCTTCATCGCTTTATCCTTGTTTTTATGCTGACTTCGCTCGTCCTGACATTCGATGACGATACCCGTCGGCTTATGGATCAAGCGGATCGCAGACTCGGTCTTGTTGACGTGCTGACCGCCCGCGCCGCTCGATTTTTGCGTTTCAATGATCAGGTCTGCGGGGTTGATCTCAACTTCAACCTCCTCAGCCTCCGGCAACACGGCAACGGTCGCCGTTGAGGTGTGTATTCTTCCTTGCGATTCCGTTTCGGGAACGCGCTGTACGCGGTGCACGCCCGATTCAAACTTAAATCGGGTGTACGCCCCCTCACCCGAGATCATAAGCGTTAGCTCGCGGTATCCGCCGAGCTCCGTTTCGTTCGCACTGATGATCTCCGTTTTGAAGCGCTTTGAGTCGGAATACATCGTATACATTCTGGCAAGCACGGAGGCAAAGAGCGCAGCCTCTTCGCCTCCCGCGCCTGCGCGGATCTCAAGGATAACGTTTTTGTCGTCGTCAGGGTCACGGGGCAAAAGAAGGATCTTAAGCTCCTCTGAAATGCGTTCGAGTTCTGCTTTTTTCTCCGTCAGCTCCTCGTATGCAAGAGCCTCAAGCTCAGGCTCGCCGCATTGGGAAAGCTCCTTCGCTTCGGTGATAGCCACGTCGCACACCTTATATTCACGGTATTTTTCAATAACGGGAGCCAAAAGTTTACGCTCGCGTGTAAGACGCTTATATTCCTCCATGTCGGAGAATACGTCGGGGTTCGACAGCGCAGCTTCTATTTCGTTGAATCTCGTTTCCGCTTCCCTGAGTTTTGTAAGCATGTTTCGTTATTTCAGCCTTTTCGTTGATTATTTGTTGAACGCCTTATGAGCGAGATACGCTTCGTAAAGGTCGATCTTCGAGATGATCTCGAAGGGGGCGTGCATGGAAAGAACGGGCACACCAAGATCTATTGTGTCAATATTCTGGTTAGCTATGTACATAGCAACGGTTCCGCCGCCGCCCTGGTCTACCTTACCGAGCTCGGCTGTCTGCCATACGACACCTGCTTCATCGAAGATGTGACGGAGCTTATATACGGTTTCGGCGGAAGCATCGCTTGTACCGCCCTTGCCGCGGCTGCCCGTGAACTTGGTGAGAGTTACACCGCATCCGCAGATAGCGCTGTTACGGCGCTCGTATACTTCGGGATAAAGCGGATCATATCCTGCGGCAACGTCCGCAGAGAGGCACAGAGAATTCGCTCTGACGATGCGCTCGTCTGCGCCGAGAGCCTTTGAGATCTCCGCAATTACGTCAACGAGAGTCGATGCCTGCATACCTGTGTTGCCCTGGCTTCCCGTTTCTTCTTTATCCGCGAAGATGCACATAGCCGTCTTTTCGGGATTTTCAAGCTCTGCTGTCGCCATAAGAATGGGGTACGCGCAAACTCTGTCATCGTGACCGTATGCGCCGAGAAGCGCACGGTCAAGACCGATATCGCGGGATTTTCCTGCGGGAACGATAGAAAGCTCCGCGGAGATAAAATCGGTTTCGGTGATGCCGTACTTATCGAAGAAGTACTTCATGATAGCGAGCTTTACTCTTTCGTCGGGGTTGGACGTTTCGTAAGGATCGTCGTCGGTTGCATAAGGACGCGAGCCGATAAGGATATTGAGTCCCTCACCCGTGAAAGCGGCTTCGAGCGGACGTGTTGCCTGATCCTTTGCAAGATGCGGCAAAAGATCCGTGATGCAGAATACGGGATCGCTTTCGTCTTCACCGATAACAACGTCAACGGACTCGCCGTTCGCCTTGATAACTACGCCGTGAAGTGCTAACGGAATCGTCGTCCACTGATACTTTCTGATACCGCCGTAGTAATGCGTTTTGAAGTAACCGAAGCCTGAATCTTCATAAAGCGTATGCTGTTTTAAGTCGATACGGGGAGAATCAACGTGAGCTGCGGAAATTCTGATACCGTTTTCGATAGGCTCGGAACCGATAACGAAAGCGATGAGGCACTTGCCGCGATTATTATAGTAAAGCTTGTCGCCTGCGGCAACTGCGTCGCCGAGAGCGTAGGGCTTAAAACCGTGTGCCTGCAGAATCTTTACGCCTTCGATAACAGCTTCGCGTTCTGTTTTCGCGGCGTCGATAAAATCGGCGTAATTCTTTGCGAAGTCGTAAGCCGCATCAAGATGTGCGGAATTTCTGACTTCGTATGCGCTCTTTTTCTTGGAAAAAAGCTGCTCTTTTAGTTGTTTTGTTGCTTCTGACATTGTTAGTGTCTCCTTTCGGTTAATACTGATCTATTTCGTTGCGGAATAATATAGCTTCGTATAAAGTTCGGCTGCCGCTGTTACGTTTGCGACGAAGTTTCGTGTTTCTTCATACGGTATCGTATGAAGACTCATTCTGTCGTTTGAATATTTGCTGTCAAGCAGCCACTTGTCAACGGTACCCATGCCTGCATTGTATGCCGCATAAACCGTAGGCCACCGAGCATAGATACCGTACAGATAAGACAAATAGTACGTGCCGTATTTTATGTTCGTTTCGGGATCGTAGAGCATTCCCTCTTCATAATTATCACCCAAAAGACCGCACAGCTCGCTGAAAGTAGACGGCATGAGCTGCATAAGTCCGATAGCGCCCGCGCCCGAAACGGCGCTTGAATCAAAATCGCTTTCGGTTTTTATCACTGCGTAAACGATGTATTCGGGGACACCGTATGCTTTTGAATATTTTGTTACGTACTCGGCATATTCTCTCGGATGATTTTTTCTGTCGATACCGTCATAAATCTCGTCGATCAAAAAACCGACACCAACGGAAAGAGCTGCAATAATTATGACGGTAATACTGCTTATTATCGTTTTTTTGATCATTCTGCCACCTTATTTTACAATTTCGGCATACAGCCCGGCTGCCGATTCGGCAAGCGAATCGAACGTGCCGTTATTTTCCAATATATATTCGCATCTGCCGCGCAAAAATTCTTCGGAATACTGCGCGTCTATCCTTGACGCTGCGTGCTCGCGGCTGATGCCGTCGCGTTCGACGATGCGGTCAATTCTCGTTTCCCTTTCGGCAACGACGCATACGGTCGTATCGCACAGCGCATCAAAGCCCGATTCAAAAAGAAGCGGTGCGTCAACAACGACGGCAAGTGCGCCGTTATGACGGCTTTTTTCGATACGGCTGACCGTTTCGGCTTTGATGTATTTATGCGTTATTTCGTTGAGTCGGGTTCGTGCTTCGGTATTATTATAGACCAAAGCTGCAAGCCGCTTGCGGTCAAGCCCTCCGTCACGTCCGATGATATCGCCGCCGAAAGCGTCGGCAAGCTCGCACAAGCACTCCGAGCCCTGCACGCAAAGCTCGCGGTACACGCGGTCGGTATCTATTATTTCGGCGCCGAGTCGACTCATGGTTTCGGTTACCGTCGTCTTTCCTGCGCCCGATCCTCCGCAGAGCCCAATAACTATCATATACTGATCACGACCCTTTCACGCCGGATCGGCTGTCAAGCTATCAAAACTTACACCTATCCATAATAATCTTATTTTATTATACTATAATTCGCTTTATTTTGCAATAAGTTCATTAATATTAATCAAGATTTTGTATCGGTTAATTTTGGATGACACTACATAAAGACGTCCGGCAAATAAAACACACCGACATAACACGCTGTTATATCGGTGTATTTCTTACTAAATATGCTTCGGTTTTATTCGATCACATAAGCACGTGCGATCTTAACGAGCTGTTTCGGCACGTCTGCAAACCATCCGAGATATCCCGTTCTGACGCTTGCGATCTTATCAACGACAGCAAGGCTTTCCTCGTCGGTCACTCTGCCGAACGCCGCGTACTGACCGTCAAGGTGCGGTGCATCTTCATGCATGATGAAAAACTGGCTCGATGCAGAGTTCGGATCGCTCGTTCTCGCCATGGAAAGCGTGCCGCGTGTGTGCAGGAGCTTGTTCTCTACGCCGTTTGCGGAAAACTCACCCTTTATCGCAGGCGCGTGCTTGCCCTTCATATTTTCATCCATGCCGCCGCCCTGGATCATAAATCCGGGGATAACTCTGTGGAAAATAAGTCCCGAATAGAAATCCTCACCGATAAGACGGAGAAAATTCTCAACGGACAGAGGCGCATGCTCGGGATAAAGCTCGGCTTTGATCGTGCCGAAATTTTCAACTTCGATAGCTATTTTTGTATTTGCCATAATATCGCTCCGTTAATGTTTATTTTACGGAATGATTCTACCATAAACGCAAAAACATTTCAAGAGGGCGTTTTTCGAGAATATATTAATCAACTATCAAGCTGTTTTGCGACCGCTGTGATATTATCGCCGAGCGAATTTAAGACCTCGTCAGTCCAATTCGGATTATCCGCAGGATAATAAACGGTAACTGTTCCTCTATTTAACGTATCGTCACAGCTTAACATACCTTCACATCCTTCGGGAGGGTCACCTTCAAATGTGATCTCCTGCAGCGGACAATTGTAAAATGCAGCAATATCGATCAACGACACGGAGGCCGGAATAGTGATCTTTTCAAGTCCGGAATCACGGAAAGCACTTGCTTTTATGGTTTTTACAGTATCGGGAAGCATAATGCTTTTAAGTAAGCCGCAGTTATTGAACGCACGGGCGGTAATAGTGGTTATCAGCGCTGTGATCGTTACGTCGGACAACAGCGGGCAATCTGAAAAATGTCCCGTCGTTGTTCTGTTTCCGCCGATCACCAGTGTGGTGAGTGAAGGTAATCTCGGAAATTCGCCGTACACATCCGTGTTCAATTCAAGGGTAGTTACTACATTACATCCGTTAAAGGCTAACGGTCCGATTTCAGTCAACGATTCTCCCAAATAAACGTTTTTCAAGCCCGTGCAATTTTCAAAAGCTCTCGATTTAACAGCAGAAATGCCTCCGCCAAGATAAACGGTATGTAATGATTCACATTCGGAAAAAGCGTGGGCTTTGATCGTCTGCAAGGTTGGGTAAGCTGTAAATACTTCGATTCCCGTTTCCGCAAACGCATAATTACCGATCTCGGTCAGTTGACTGTCTATAGGGAATTCAACGCTGACCAGATTCTCGCACTGCCAGAAAGCATTCATATCAATGGAGGTCAAGCTTGACGGCAAAGCGATGGATTCTATCCCCGTGCAATTCGCAAATGCTTCCTCTCCGATCGATTTAAGCGTATTGCTCAAGTAAACTTCGGTTACGTTCGTCATATCCTTAAATGCATAATTGGGAATCTTTGTTATACCGTCTTCCACTATGATTTTTGTGACAACATCGGAATAATCCTTCCAAATATAGCTTGACTTTCCCTGTATATACATGTTACCCGAAATTATAAGCTCACCGTCCGTTGTTATTTTCCAAGTTACAGGACCCCCATCCCATTTGCCGCCGGCAATAATATTTGAGTCTTCGGGTGGTGCCGGCTCCGTTTCGGGCGGATCAGTTTCCGTTTCGGGAGGATTCGGCTTCGTTTCCGGCGGATCCGTTTCCGTTTCCGGCGGATCCGTCTCTGTTTCGGGCGGATCCGTTTCCGTTTCCGGCGGATCAGTTTCCGTTTCCGGCGGATCAGTTTCCGTTTCCGGTGGATCTGTTTCTGTTTCCGGTGGATCTGTTTCTGTTTCCGGCGTGTCTGTTTCTGTTTCGGGTGGTGTCGTTTCCGTTTCGTATGTGGATTCATCGGTGACAACCGTTGTTTCGGAATCATCGACATCCGTACCCGTCAAAAATGAATCTATAGGATTTTGGCTGTCGTCGCCGGGGGAGGATATGCTGTTACGCATCAAGACAAAAGCAATCGTAATCGCAGCCGTCAACACGATGCACGCGACAACGGACAGGATACTCTTAAACTTTTCCATTGGTGTCGATTCATTTGTACCGACAATATAGAGCGGTGTGTTATGAGAATCACTTTGCACCTCGGCGGCTTCAAGCAAATATTTGTCGTGTACGTGATTCATTTCAGATAACATAAAAGCCGATAATTTCATAACATTATCCCCTTTCTTTGTAAATACTCATACAGACGTGATTTCGTGCGCGATATGCGCACGTACACTGCGTTCTCCTTCATTCCGAGCTCATCTGCTATATCCGATATTGATTTGCCGTAGTAATATCGCTTCAAAAATATTTTTCTGCTTGTTGGCGTTTCGGATTCGAGAAACTCATTGATCACACCGTTATTACAGTTGATGACCGTTTCTTCTGCGCTCGCGCTCACGCCTGCATATCCGCCGATCTCGTCGAAATCGGAAAACAGTACCTCTGCAGAATGGCTTCTTTTTTTGCGTCCCATGTGTTTCAGACGGTCCAAAACCTTACAATCGAGTACCATAAGCGCATATGTCAACAGTTTTTTCGGATGATCGGGTGGAATTGAGTTCCATATCGTAACGAGAGTATCGTTACAGACTTCTTCCACGTCTCTTCCGTCTGGCAAATAACGGCTTGCATGACTCTTCATTTTTATACCGTATTTTGTTAGAAGCTCCGAAACCGCAGTCTCGCTTCGTTCAAAAAACAGATCAATTATCTCACTGTCTTTCACGTTTTCATCAGTCCTTTCCCCTTGTTGTTTTACCCTTACACATAATTAAACGACAATTCTTTCAAATTCTTACATCATTTTTTGTTTTTTATTATTTTATTTTTCACCACACTATAACTATCTCACATTTTCTGCTTTTACGCGAGGGAAAACGGTGTTTTTTATTATTATTTTTGAATCAAAAGATATCGGATTCCACAGTCTACGATTGAATCGAATGCGACAAAAAATCCGTCGGGATTCATTCCCGACGGATTTTTATATCTGAGTGACCGGACTATGAACCAATTGCATGCTTCGCATGCTTCAAAACGCTAAGCGTTTTGAAGTGGTACAATTGCCGCAATCTTTCGAGACAAAAGAAAAAAGAGGAGCCTTGCTCCTCTTTTTCTTTTATCTGAGTGACTGGACTTGAACCAGCGGCCTCTACCACCCCAAGGTAGCGCGCTCCCAACTGCGCCACACCCAGATAGCTCTCTTGGAGATTCTCTCTCCCAAGCGCCAAGATATTATATCACAGCGTTTTTTTTTCGTCAATAGTTATTTTTATTTTTTTAAGAATTTTTTTGCACCGTTTCGGACAAACTATTTTTGCTATTAAATGCAAGCGTTATTTATATTCCAAAGGAGATTAATATGCAGGAACAATGCAAGAAAAGAGTTAACAAAAGCATCGAATGTACCGTTATGCAATGCGCCAACCACTGCGCGGGTCAGAACTACTGCTCTTTAGACAAGATCAAGGTCATAACCCACGAAATGAACCCCACAAGAGAACAGTGTACCGATTGCGCGTCGTTCGTTCTTTCAGGCAAAGAAAGTAAATGATCGCTTAGAGTATCAAAAAAACGCAGCTTTCGGCTGCGTTTTTTTGATTTCCTTATGACTCGTATAAAATTCATCGTCCGTTAACACTTGCGTTACATAACGTTTACTGTATTCATATAAAATATGTCCACACGCAAGAAGATAACAATTGTATTTTCTCAGTGAAATATTCATTGTTTCCGTTATTCTTCCCTGCTTCGGAGGATTATTCAATGAACATAGACTTCATGTTTTTTCTTAACAGTATTCTTTTCGGCGTCGGACTTGCCATGGATGCTTTTTCCGTTTCTCTGGCGAACGGACTTAACGAACCGAAAATGAAAAATCTGCGAATGTGCTGTATTGCAGGCATATTCTCTTTTTTTCAGTTTTCGATGCCCATGATCGGTTGGCTTTGCGTTTCAACCGTAGCGCACCTGTTCAGCCAATTTGAAAAGTTTATTCCGTGGATCGCGCTCATACTTCTCTCTTATATTGGCGGCACGATGCTTTTTGAAGGAATAAAAAACAAGGATTCACACTCTGAAGTTCCCGCCGTCGGATTCGCCGCCCTTTTGGTTCAGGGCGTTGCAACGTCTATAGACGCACTTTCCGTCGGATTCACGATCAGCGATTATAATTTCATAGAAGCTTTGATATCTTGTCTCATCATCGCCATCGTGACCTTCATTATATGTATGTTCGGTCTTATATTGGGCAAAAAAGCGGGCACAAAGCTTGCAGGTAAAGCTTCGATTTTCGGCGGTGCAATACTTCTGTTCATCGGAATTGAGATTTTTATAACCGGCATCTTTTGATTTTAACGCGGCATAGGATGACTATTGCCGCGTTTTTATTATTGTGCCTTTATGCTTTCACGGTAAGATTTACGCAATAATTTTGTAACAATTTCACAAAAACTGTTGATTTTTATATATATTTGTGCGAGAATGTACTTGGTATAAAAATACCGACAAAATTATTTGGAGGAATTTCAAATGAAAAATCTTTTGGCAATTCTCTTGATACTCGCTATGTTCTCCTGCATGTTCGTTTCCTGCAGCTCCGGCGGTGCGGACGCTATCCCCGATGAAATGACATCCGAAGACGGCAAGTATCAAATCGCTTTCATCACTGACGTAGGTCAGCTGAAGGACAAGTCCTTTAACCAGGGCACGTATGACGGCGTTAAGCTTTATGCTGCAGAAAACGGCAAGTCCTACAAGTACTATCAGCCCGCTAACGGTGATGCTGCTACAGACGAAGACCGTATTGCTGCTATGAAGCTCGCTTGCGAAAACGGCGCAGAAGTCGTTGTTGCTGCAGGTTTCATGCAGGAAGCTGCTCTCAAAGCAGCTGCTGAAGCTTATCCGAATGTAAACTTCATCTTCATCGACGGTTATCCGATCGGATTTGACAACGTTGCTGGTATCGCATTCCAGGAAGAGCAGTCCGGCTATCTTGCAGGCTATGCTGCTGTTATGGAAGGCTACACCAAGCTCGGCTTCACCGGCGGTGGCGGCGGAACTAACCCTGCTTGCCAGCGCTTCGGTTACGGTTTCGTTCAGGGCGCTGAAGCAGCTGCTGCTGCCAAGGGCGTAAAGGTTGAAGTTAACTACTCCTGGATGTACGGTGCTGCATTCTCCGCTTCACCCGAGCTTCAGACCATGGCTACCGGTTGGTACCAGAACGGCACTGAAGTTATCTTCGCTTGCGGCGGTTCCATGTTCTCCTCCGTTGTTTCCGCAGCTTCTGCTGAAGACTGCAAAGTTGTAGGCGTTGACGTTGACCAGTCCTACGAAGCACCCGACGTTGTTATCACCTCCGCTATGAAGGGCTTGGCTGATGCTACCGTTTGGGCTATCGAAAAGCACTATGCAGGTCAGTGGGCTGACATCGGCGGCAAGTCCACTTCTCTCGGCGTTGCTGACAATGCTGTTGGTCTTCCCACGGCTACCTGGTCTTTGACGAATTGGTCCGTTTCCGATTACGAAGCTCTTTATGCTAAGCTCGTTTCCGGTGAGATCAAGGTTTCCTCTGACCTCGTTACAGCTCCCGAAAGCACAGCTAACGTAACGGTTAACTACATCGAATAATTCTGTTTAACATAGATTATATCGTATAGGGGCATCTGCTTTATCGCAGATGCCCCCTTTTTTATTGTTTATTCTTCATTCATTCGACCGCCATTGTCGATCTTTTATATTTGTTCCCCTTTTTTCTTGCAAAATAACACCGTTGCGGTTATAATTATTAATAGTAGACACTGACTTTCTTTGCAAAGGAGGAGCGTTACAATATGCAATCCGATTACATTATTGAAATGCTCAACATCAGAAAAGAATTTCCGGGTATCGTTGCAAATGATGATATCACCTTGCAGCTTCGCCGCGGCGAGATCCACGCTCTGCTCGGCGAAAACGGTGCCGGAAAATCGACGCTTATGAGCGTTTTGTTCGGACTTTATCAACCCGAACAGGGCGTAATCAAAAAAAACGGCGAGGTCGTTAAAATAAATAATCCCAACGATGCCACCGCCCTCAACATAGGCATGGTACATCAGCACTTCAAGCTCGTTGACGTGTTCACGATACTTGACAACATCATTCTCGGCGCAGAAGACGTAAAAATGGGATTTTTACAAAGGAAAGCTGCTCGCGACAAGGTGCAGAAGCTGTCGGAGAAGTACGGACTTCACGTTGACCTCAACGCAAAGATCGAGGACGTCAGCGTTGGTATGCAACAGCGCACAGAGATCTTAAAAATGCTCTACCGCGACAACGAGATCCTTATCTTTGACGAGCCGACTGCCGTTCTGACTCCGCAAGAGATCGAAGAGTTGATGCAGATCATGCGTGACTTCGCAAAGGAAGGCAAGTCTATACTCTTTATCACTCATAAATTGAATGAGATCATGGCTGTTTCCGACCGTGTGACCGTTCTTCGTAAAGGAAAATGTATCGGCACGGTGGAAACGAAGAACACGAACAAGCAAGAGCTTTCCAACATGATGGTCGGACGCGACGTTCAGCTTCAGGTACAAAAAGAGCCTTCAAAGCCAACGGAAGTTGTGCTTGAAGTTTCGGGGCTGACTGTTCCCTCCCGTTTACATAAAAACGACGCCGTTAAAAACGTATCGTTTAACGTCCGTGCAGGTGAAATCGTCTGCATCGCCGGCATCGACGGCAACGGACAAACCGAGCTTGTATACGGCCTTACGGGACTTGAAAAGATAAGCAAAGGCTCCGTTACACTCTGCGGCACAGATATAACAAAAGTCAGCGTTAAAAAGCGTAGTGATGCGGGAATGAGTCACATTCCCGAAGACAGACATAAACACGGAGTTATTCTCGACGACACGCTCGAAAACAATATCGTGCTTCAATCCTTCCGTGAAGAACGCTTCCAGCGGTTCGGATTCATTCAAAGATCGACTATCAGAGAATATGCCGAACAGATCATTGATCAATACGATGTCAGAAGCGGTCAAGGTGCCGCTACAATCACAAGAAGTATGTCAGGCGGTAATCAGCAAAAAGCCATTGTCGGACGAGAGATCGACCGCGAAAATCCGCTTCTGATCGCCGTTCAGCCGACACGCGGCCTTGACGTCGGCGCGATCGAATACATTCACGGAAAGCTTGTTGAGCAGCGCGACGCAGGCAAAGCCGTTTTGCTCGTCAGCCTTGAGCTTGATGAGGTCATGAATCTTGCCGACAGAATTTTAGTCATGTACGAAGGCGAGATCGTCGGAGAGCTCGATCCGCTGAAAACGACCGTTCAGGAGCTTGGACTTTATATGGCAGGTGCTAAACGTGACAGCACAGGAGGTTCGACGAAATGAAAAGTAAACTTTTAAGCTTCTACGAAAAAGAAGGCACGAAAAAGCTTATTTCATCTTTGATCTCGATCGTTATCGGTCTATTCGTCGGAGCCGTCGTCGTCGCTGCTGTCGGACTGTCCAAACCCACCATCGGTGTCAAAGGTATGTGGGACGGTGTTCGTCTGATATTTGCAGGAATACTTGCAACGGGACGCGACACTACTGGAGCTTTGGCCTGGGGCTATAACGCTCAGAACCTCGGAAATATGCTTTTCCGTGCCACACCTCTCATTATGACGGGACTTTCGGTCGCCCTTGCGAACAAAACGGGACTATTTAACATTGGTGCCCCCGGTCAGTATCTGATGGGCACGATGGCATCTTTGATGATTGCTCTCGGTATTCCCTCGGAAACTGTTTCACCTGCTCTTATTTGGATCTTAGCATTCCTTGGCGGTATGCTTGCAGGTGCGCTGTGGGGTGCTATCCCGGGTGCGCTCAAAGCTTTTCTCAATATAAATGAGGTTCTTGCCTGCATTATGACAAACTGGCTTGCCGCCAATATCGTGACGTGGGGATTTGACATCAGTAATTTCAAGAACGTCATCGAAGGTACGAAAACAGGATACATTTACAAAACGAGCTACAACAACGTTTCCACGCCAAAGCTCGAGCTTGACGTGATCTTCCCCGAATCTCAGGTCAACGGCGGTATTCTCTTAGCTATCGTTATTGCCGTGGGAGTTTACGTTCTGCTCAACAAAACGACGTTCGGCTATCAGCTCAAAGCGTGCGGCAGCAACCGCCACGCTGCAAGATACGCAGGAATAAACGACAGAAAGAATATTATTCTTTCCATGTCGATTTCGGGCGCACTCGCCGCCGCAGGCGCAAGCCTTTACTGGCTGTCGGGTAATACCGAGTTTTTCTGGTCAACGTATCAGTCCCTCCCTGCCGTCGGCTTTAACGGAATCCCCGTTGCACTTCTTGCCGTCAGCAATCCCATCGGCGTAATATTCACCGGTATTTTCATGGCGATGCTTGACATAGTAGGTCAGAATCTTACGGGATTCACCGCTTACAATGAATATATTACCGACGTAATAATCGCCGTTATCGTTTATCTGAGTGCTTTCTCGCTCGTTATCCGTATGTGGCTTACGTCCCGTAAAAAGAAGTCGGGTAAAGAATCCGTCACCGAGACGGCAGCCCCCGACACAGAAGAAACCCCTGATGAAAACCGTTTGATATGTGACGGTGAAAAAGCCGTCGACACGGACGGCACTTCCGTTGACAAAGGAGGAGATTTGACATGACATTTATCGTTCAACAGACTCTTCTTTATGCAATTCCTTTGATGATAGTCGCTCTTGCAGGTGTTTTTGCGGAGCGCAGCGGTATCATCAACCTCGCGTTAGAGGGCATCATGATCTTCGGTGCCTTCGTGGGCGTGCTTTTTGTCCGTTTGATGCAGGGGCTTGACATAATGCTCTTTGCGGCAAGAACAGGAAATTGGCTAACGCTTCAGGGACTTGAGATCCTTGCTATGCTTATTGCGGCAGTTTTCGGCGCGATCTTCTCTTTATTGTTAAGCTTCGCTTCGATCAACCTCAAGGCTGACCAGACGATCGGCGGTACTGCACTTAACTTAATGGCACCCGCGCTCGTCCTTTTCCTTGTTCGTATCATAGCGAATCAGAACACGCTTCAGATGTCGACGGGTGATGCGGCATCGTGGTTCATGATCAAAAAGTCGACTCTCGGAATCGACAAAAGCACAGACCTCGGCTTCTTTGGTGAAACGTTTCTCAACAAGGTTTACCTTGCAACGTACATTTGCATTATCATTTTCGTCGTACTTTCCGTGATCCTTTATAAAACACGCTTTGGCTTACGCCTGCGTGCCTGCGGAGAAAATCCGCAAGCCGCAGACAGTCTTGGCATCAACGTTTATAAAATGCGTTACGCCGGAACGACGATCTCAGGCGCACTTGCAGGCATGGGCGGATTCGTTTATTCGTTGACGACAGCAAACTGCACCGCGAACGGTGACGTTGCGGGCTTCGGTTTCCTTGCGCTCGCAGTTATGATCTTCGGTAACTGGAAACCGATCAACATCGCCGTGTCGTCCCTCGTTTTTGGATTTTTCAAGTGTATCGCCGCAGCATATTCAACGATAGATATTAACGGTGACGGTGTTTATTGGCTCGCAGAGCTTAATATCAGCTCTCACCTTTACAGAATGCTTCCGTACCTTGTAACGCTTATCGTTCTTGCTTTCACATCAAAGAAATCGCGTGCTCCGAAAGCTGAGGGTATACCCTACGACAAGGGCAGCAGATAAACTTATTAAATAATAACGAACACCACTATGACGGCGATTTTTCGCCATCATAGTGGTGTTTTTTGGTACTCTACATAGTTGTTACTGTTTGTGAGTACGTGCAGCCATGTCGACATTTTTCGCAGGCTCAAGCGTGAAGTGGAATTCGCAATATTTGCCGTGCTCGCTCTTGACGTCGATCGACTCGCCGTGAGCGTCGATTATGGTCTTTGCGATAAACAGTCCAAGTCCCACGCCTGTCTTATCAAGTCCTCGGCTCTTATCGCTCTTGTAGAAGCGGTCAAACACATATTGCAGATCCTCGGTTGGGATTCCTTCGCCTTCGTTGAATACGCTGACGTGGACCTTTTTCGCGTATGACGTTATTGAAACTCTGTAGTTGCCGCCCAGATTTGAGAATTTGATTCCGTTATCGCAGATGTTATATAGGATCTGATAGATGGCATCGCGGTCTGCGTTGACGAAAAGGTGTTCTTCGTTGCAGATAAACTGCACGTCAAGTCTTTTTTCATCGATGCGCTTTTCCATTGAGATGATGATCTGGCGCGCAAGCTCGCATATATCAAAATTCGTTCGGTTGAATTTGCGATCACCCGCCTGAATCTTTGTTATATCAAGAAGCGAATTGACGAGCCGCGACAAACGCTTTACTTCCGTGCTGATAATATGCAGATAGTATTCTTCCTTATCGGGCGGGATCGCTCCGTCGAGAATACTGTCGATGAATCCCGATATCGTCGTCATCGGCGTGCGCAGATCGTGCGATATGTTTGCAATAAACGTACTTCGCATCTCTTCAAGATTTGACAGTGAATTTGCCATGTTATTAAATGCCGAAGCAAGCTCCGCAACCTCGTCCCTGCCCTCAACGGGAACCCTGACGCTGAAGTTCCCTGCCGCAAAGCTTTTTGCGGCGGCGCTCATATTTTTGATAGGACTTATAACACGTTCACTGATAAAATAAACGGCGATCAGCGCCGCGAGCATGACCCACAAGCTTGCCATAGTCGACGTATTGATGAGCGATTCAAGCAGCGCGTCGGTATTCATGTCAGATGAACACGTGAACACAGCTCCGCGAAGACCGTTATTTCCATAATTCAAAGGACGTCCGTACACGAACTTAACGTTTGCAAATATGCCGTCCGTTTCTTCCGAAAAGAATGAATATTCGCTATCCCGTACTTTTGACATGATCTCCGAGCTTACGACGATTCTTTCGGTTTCGTCTACATTATCATTCCCCGGAATAAGCGGAACGTCAACGCCCGTTGAAAAAACAACCGTTCCCGTTTCGTCGACGACAACGATCGACATATCCCCTGCATATTCGATCATCATATAGACGTTGTTGTTCATCGTCAAGCGATAAAAATCAACGTACTGATTAAGCGTCGTGAAACGTGAGCCTGCCATGCCTTCGTTAAGATATGCCGCGACGGCGTCGGCGGCACGCGACAGCGACACCTGCTTTGACGAGGTTGAATAACCGCCGATAAGTGTCGATATTATTGTGATCTGAATGATAAAGCTGATAATGATTATCAGCATAAATACGGTTATATATTTTGTAAAAACCGACCTGAACATATAGCCTCCCTTCGCTACACGCAAAAAACGGCGCGCGGACAAAGTCCGCGCGCTCGCAGATTCAGAGTTTTACTGTAAAAGTTCGAACTTATAGCCAACGCCCCAAACTGTTTTAAGTATCCATTTGTCGGATACGCCCTCGAGCTTTTCGCGCAAACGCTTTACGTGAACGTCTACGGTACGAGAGTCACCGAGGTAATCAAATCCCCATACCTTATCAAGCAGCTGGTCGCGTGTGAAGACGCGGTTACAGTTGAGCGCGAGGAAGTAAAGCAGTTCAAGCTCCTTGGGTGGAATATCAACGGCTTTGCCACGAAGCTTCAGCTCATATTTTTCAAGACTGATCTCGATATTTTCAAACTTTATAACTTCGTTGCTGACCTGATTGTCGTGTGCGGAATATCTGCGAAGGACGGCTTTGACTCTCGCGGAAAGCTCTTTCATGTCGAACGGCTTTACAACAAAGTCGTCAGCACCAAGCTCAAGACCGAGCACCTTATCAAATATTTCGCCCTTTGCTGTTATCATAATAACGGGTTTGTTTGCTATCTCACGGATCTCACGGCATACCTGCCAGCCATCCTTTTTGGGAAGCATGATATCCAGAAGCACTAAATCAGGCTCATACATCTTAAAAAAGCTTACACCGTCAGCGCCGTCGTTTGCGGTTTTTACCTCGTAGCCTTCATTTTCAAAATATAAACGAAGCAAGTCACAAATATTAACGTCATCATCGACGACGAGTATCTTTGTTCCGATAGCCATATTGTTCTCCTCCGATTTTTTCAAAATTTATCAATATAATTATACCACCTAATTATTGGTTTGTAAACCGAAATTTGCATGATTATCAATTTTAAGCTTACATACCGAATATTGACAAAAAGCAATAGTTTTATGCTTGGACTACCGCTGATTATATTTTATAGGATTATATTGATTGATTTATGTTCACTTTCTGTTTTTTATGTGAATCTTTCGTCATACACGCGGTGTTGCCGCCGTAGTATCAATACCCTATACGCGTTAAGCACAAAAGGAGCGCGGAAACAAGTGGCACCGTTAGTCGGTTCAATGAGAATATTGCTGATCGAAGCAATAAGTGCTGTGAACGTCATAATAAAAGTTGACGTACCGACAGCAGTTCTGCGTTCATAGCCGAACATTGCGGTAAAAACGATCAGCATCATCATGCCGCCGCCCGATGCCTGCCATTTTTCAAATCTCGGTTACGGATACATTATTAAGTTCGTTATCTTTCAGCATAGAAAACAACGCATTTTCAGTTTTGTCTATTGTTTCCTGATGTCGCTTGTTATTCTTCACATTCATATTGTTACACTCATTTCATCAGTTCATCGGTAAGTCTGATAATTTCGGGAGCAATTTTATCACGCTCTTTTTTGAGAGTGCGGTTATAGATGGGGTATGCCAAGCACACGAGAACGATGCCCACAATGCCAACGCTGATACCAATAATCATAGCAAGTACAGTCCCAAGCATTTCGCCAACATCGGTCATAACAAGACTCATTCCGATTCCCATAATGAGTGCACCGATGATGCCAACTACAAGAGAAGCAGTGGATGCCTTAGAATACACACCGGCATCCAAACGGCGAAGTTGTGCCATCTTATCTTCTGTCTGCTCCTGCACGGCATATTTTTTACGAATAGCCTTGATTTCTTCCTGTTCCTTTGCGGAGTAGGTATAATTGAAAGTGTCTTTTTCTTTATTCTCCATAGGTTACTCCTTCACTGCACGAAGCAGCTTTATCTTTTTGTTTGCCTGTACGATCATATAAATTGCCATCGCAATAATAAATACGGATATTACGCCGCCGGAAAGCCCCAGCAGAATTCGTCGCCCTGTTAAACTCATTGTTCCGTCGCCGAAGGTTGTCAGCATAGTGGATTCAAGCGTTAACATAGAAACACACGCGGAAGCCAAGCTGATTGCTTTGGATGCCGAATAGACGGGACTGTTATATTTGCGGTACTTCGCCGTATTGACAATAGCAAGTGTCAGCGAAGTGAAGGTGTATGCGGCAAGTGTAATAGTGGTGATTTCGTGATGATGAAACGTTCTGTTCCAATATACCATAAAGAATATCATCAATGCGAGCGCCAGGTTCATAATCAGAAATACAATACCGCAGGCACGGTATTTTATGAGTTCATCCAGCATTTTCTCTCCCGGTTTATGTTTGCTTGTATGGCGCACCAAGAAGAACCGCATCACAGCAAGAGAGATATAATATCCTGCCAGAGAGTAGAACCAAAAGGTGTGATGCCAAAATCCCATACCGAGTTGCAATAATGCGTACGCGGTATTATAGATAAGCGTTCCGTAAAGAGATACATTTACTCGCAGTCTATGATCGTCTTGCCAGATTCTCGCATACTTGTTTTCATCCTTGAACGTTTTGAAAAAGCGAATCAAATACGGTATTCTGAAACACCATACGCTCAATGTATAGGCAGAGAGTACATACGAGATAATGGCGATAACCGATTCTGTTCCCAAAAACACCATCGAATACAATAGGAATACAGTAACGATAGGAATGAGAATAATCATAATGGCGATATGGGGAAACAGTAAGGCTTTCCCAAGTCTTTTCCAGTCCATTTTATGCCCTCCGTATCCTGACGGTAAAAGTAGAACCTTTTCCGACAGCACTTTCTACACCGATTTCGCCCTGCATAATGTCAATTACTCTTTTGACAAGCGCAAGCCCCAAGCCATTACCCTGAACAGAATGGGAGGTATCGCCCTGATAAAATTTCTCGAAAATATGAGCACCGACGTCCGGTGTCATACCGCATCCGGTATCGGTTACTTTTACAATGGCGTGATGCTCTGTTGCACTAAGAGATACCGTTACCGTACCACCTGACGGCGTGAACTTAAAGGCATTGGAAAATAGATTGTTCCAAACGTGGCCGAGCAATTCAGCATCCGCTTTTACCTTAACATTCTCGGCGATATCCGTTTCAATTTCAATGTTTGCTTTTTCCCATACGTTTTCGTACTGCAACAGGCACTCGCAAAGCTGTTCCCCCAAATCAAATTCCGAAACCTGTGGGTAAATCTGTTGATTTTCTAAGCGATTGAGCTTTAATATATTGGTCATCATATCCGCCATTCGACGAGAGCCGTCAGTTATACCTTTGGCATATTCGATCCGTTTTTCATCACTCAAATCAGGTGCCTGCAGGAGTGTTCCGTAGTTTTGCATAACAGCAAGAGGCGTTTTCATTTCGTGGGATACGTTGGCGATAAAATCGGTACGCAAGGTTTCCACGCTACCGAGTTCTTCTGCCATCTTATTAAAACAATCTATGATACGGTTGAAGGTTTCGTCCGTTCCAAATTTGCTCTGCGGTTTCACACGGACTGAAAAATCACCTTGTATTATTTTTTCCGCTGCATCGGTGATGTGCTTCACCGGGCGCTCAACAGTAACCTTTCTGCGCAGAGTATCCATTATCGTGAAAATAAGACTTAAGAGCGCCACATTCCAGAATGTTATTTTTGCGGCGGCGCTGATATTTTCATCGGTCAGAGTAATATTTAATGTATCTGTCAATGTAGAAACGAACAGCATTGTACAACATGTGATAACAAAAGCAACAAACAAAAAGAATACAAAATAATGGTTAAGCCATTTCAAAACACTTTTTATTCTGCTTTGTGCTTTCATTTGATCACCGCCTTGTATCCGAGTCCGTGAACCGTTTTGATCTCAAAATTCTCACAGTTGGAAAGTTTTGAACGAAGCTTTGTCATATACACATCTACTGCTCTTGGTGCGGTTTCCGTGTCCGCATCCCAAAATTCATCCATAAGCTGCATTCTTGTGAATGTTTTTTTAGGATAACTGAGTAATTTATAAAGGATACTGAACTCACGGTTTGTAAGCGGAATTTCTTCATCAGCTAAATAAGCAGTATGTTCATCAGCATCCATAATAAAGTTACCGATTTCAAGCTTCCGGTTTGCTGCAATCTTGGCACGGCGAAGAAGTGCGCCGATGCGTAAAAACAGCTCGTCAAGGTCGATCGGCTTCACCATATAATCATCTACGCCGATACGGAACCCTCTTTGTTTTGATGCAATATCGTCACGGGCAGTCATAAACAGAATCGGGATCTCTTCATTCAGCTCTCTAACGTTTCGTGCAAATTCAAAACCGTCCACACCGGGCATCATAATATCCGATACGATGAGGTCGAACATATTCTCATAAAGTGCATCGTAAGCATCAGTGGCATTAAGACACCCTGTTGCCTCATATCCGCTGTGATTCAAAAAGGAGCAGACAGTTTTATTTAGCTCCTTATCATCCTCGACAATTAATATCTTAAACATAGGTGTACCTCCGCAAATTACTATTACCTGTTATACAGTATAACACTCAAATGTTAAAGTTTTGTTTGCGTTTCGAGGCTTTTCGAAAAAAGTATACCTTTATTTTAATGATTTTCGATTTCAAACTGAACAAATATTCCCCCAATAGTGTTGAATTAGAGAAACAAGGCAACGCCGAAATAACGTTGCCTTGAATCATTATACCAAGCTTGTTTTCTTCAAAACCACTTTACTGATAGCGCCAAGACCGACAGCAAACAATCCACCGCCTGCAAGACAAAGAAGGACATTCATTATCGTAGAACCAAGAGGGGTAATCATAGATACCATCATACGAAGTCCATGTAGTTGTGGAAGGTAACAATGCCGGTTTCCTGATCAAACTTCTTGACACGGACAGGACGGTTCACATTCTTGTACTCCATCACGCCGGTATGGGGGCGGCGGTCGGGATACACAAGACCGTCCACACAGAAGTTGCCGTCGTGGGGATACTCGCCGTGGTCACCGCCGTACCAGTACATAGGCTTGCCGTTGGGAGCCTGGCCCTTGTAGATTGCGTGGTCACACCATTCCCAGACAAAGCCGCCGCTCATGACCTCGTTGGCCTGAATGAACTGCCAGTAGTCTTCCAGATCGCCAGGGCCGTGGCCCATGGCGTGGGAGTATTCGCACATCAGGTAGGGCTTATCGGGATTGCTGTCTACATACTCCTGCAGAGTCTCCAGAGAGGGATACATATTGGAGTACAGGTCGATGTTGGAGAAGTCGTACTTGCGCTTTCTGCTGCGGTACTGTGCGCTTTCATAGTGGGTCAAACGGGAGGGATCGAAATGCTTGGTCCAGGCCAGAGCAGCTTCGAAGCAGCAGCCGTAGGCACTTTCGTTACCCATGGACCAGCAGATAACGCAGGGACGGTTCTTATCCCGGATGACGCACCGCTTGGTACGGTCCAGGGTCGCTTCCAGGAAGTCGGGGTTGTCGGCGAAGGGCTCGTTCCAATGCTCCACATGGTTTTCCCACAGCTCATTTTCGGAGCAGTACATCTCAGCGGCGCCGTGGCTTTCGTGGTCAGCTTCGTCGATGACCATGAAGCCGTACTGGTCACACAGCTGATAGAACATGGGCGCGTTGGGATAGTGGGCGGTGCGGATGGCGTTGAAGTTGAATTCTTTGATCATCTTCAGGTCCCGCTTCATGTGCTCCAGGGAGATCACAGGGCCGGTGATGGGATCGGAGTCGTGCCGGTTGACACCACGGAACTTGATGGAGTGGCCGTTTAAGTAGACTTTGTTGTTCTCGATGGTGACTTCCCGGAAGCCCCAGCGGTCAACGATGATTTCATTGGGACTTTCCAGAACCAGGGTGTACAGGTAAGGCTGTTCGGGATTCCACAGCGTAGGCTCGTTGACAGTCAGGATCGCCTGATGGGTGAAGGTGTTGCCGGAGTCAACAGCCTTTGGTGTACCCTTGGCAACCACCTTATTGTCTGCATTCAGAAGCTTGATGGCAACGGGAACCGTCTCCTCGGTAAACTTGAAG
>JAZNDW010000011.1:0-133510 GCA_045588245.1 Eubacteriales bacterium | reverse complement strand
GATTTTGACAAAAAAAGCGACATATATAGTAGAGGCGACGTCAAGGGCGCCCCGTCCCATTCCCAAAAACGAAAGGAGAAAACCTATGAAAAAATTACTCACACTTGCCACTCTGATATTGATGCTCTCACTCACTCTCGTTTTACCCGTGTCGGCGGCAGAGGGAGATTTCGACATTACCGAATATCCGTCTACAGCAAACCCCGACAAAAACGGCGCAACCGTCGAAGCGTACAGATTTGTGTACGACGCCGACAGCGCCGGCAATAAGATGCTGACCGGGAAATACGTTCATTCACTTCCCAAGCTCACGTACGAAACTGAAGCGGCACAAAAGATAAACCAAAAGATCATCGACGATTTTACCGATTTATACGCAGAACTTGTATGGTTTATGATAGAAGAGCATCCGTCGGACGATGGAAGCTATTATATTAACAAAACAAGTTATACGTCGCTGATTGATGGAAAGGGAATCGTCGTTATAATTGTTAAATCAAGCGGCGGTATAATGGCGACTTGTGCAAGTTATATGACTTATCATGTATATTATTATTCGCCCGAAACGGACAGCGAACTTTCGGTGGATGAATATTTAGCACTTTACGGAACGAGCAAAGAAGAAATATCCGCACGATTCAGCGATGAAAATGACTATTTGAAACACTATGATCCTGAATCGCATGAAATAGTGGACGTGCCGGTTGAAGATATACACTTTGCAATTTATTATGCAGACGGTACGGAAACGGTTTGTGCCGAAGTTCCCGATCTTGATGGTGACTACACTAGGTTTTTCGGCAATAAGATCAGCTTCGCCCCCCAAACCGGTTTCACCACCGCCACCTACGCCGCTGTTGCCGTTGTCTCCGCGGCTACAGCAGTCACGCTTACAAAAAAACGGAGAGGATAAAACCATTCTAACAAAATAAAAAACGGAGCTTCACTGTGGAAGCTCCGTTTTTTGTTTAATTGTTGCCGAAAATGTAGCTGTAATAGTCATTTTCGAGTATTCGATAAGAATACTTGCGCTTCGTTGCGACGATGGAGGACATCTGCTTGACATATGCGTCGATGGTGCTCTCGTCAACGGTGACACCGGCGGCGGGCGTGAACTTCTTCGTTTGGTTGTTGTATTCGCCGTAAGCGTTGATGAAGTTCCATTCGGGGTATCCGTTGTCGCAGTTAAGGATAACGAGCGGGTCCGTCGTGGAGTTGACGTCCGTTCCCATGAACAGGCGCGAATCGTAATCGACGCCGAAGAGATTGAGCACCGTCGGTATCAGATCGAGAGAGGAGCACGGATCTGTGATGTAAACGGGCTCTTCCATTGATGCTGACCAGATAACGGCACCGTTACGGAACAAATCGAAGTTGCCGTGAATGTTATCAACGGGCAGGTCGTAGAGCTCGGAGAGCTCTTCGTCCGACATGGCGTACGGATAATGGTCCGCGCTCATAACGAAAACGGTGTTTTCAAGCTCGCCTGCGGCTTCAAGCTTTGAAACGAGTGTGGCGAGCATATCCTCAACCTCAAGCTGGCAGGCGATGTAAGCTTTTACGTTTTCGCTGCAGTCGAGGTGTGAAACTCGGTCGCGGTGACGCTTCGCCATGGCGTTGCCCATGAAGGTATAGTTTGCGTGGCCGCTGACGGTCATGTAATATGCGTGGAACGGTGCGTTATCAACGTAATAATCGATCGTAGCCTCTGCCATTTCGCGGTCGGAGCGCGGCCAATAGTATTTCAGATCGAGCGACGGACCGTCGTCGTTGCCGACTGCGATATAGTTCCTGTATCCGAAGTTAGGATGGGAAATATCTCGTCTATAGTAGTTGTAGGTGTGGTTATGGAATGCGTAAACGGTGTAGTCAAGCTTGTTGAAGACGTTGCCGAGCGCGAAGGGCCAGGCGTTTGAAGCACTCTTTTCAAGACAGGAAGCGGAGTTATAAAATAGTCCCGTCATGGACGTGTATTCGCCCGTTGCGGTGCTTCCGCCCCAAAGAGATGTGTAAAAGTTTTCGAAAACGAAGCCCTCGTTCATCATTTTATAAAGCGTCGGGAACAGTTCTTCGGAAACACACTTGTAAGAGAAGCCCTCAAGCGTCATATAAATGAGGTTTTTACCCTCAAACATACCCGTATATTCGTTTTTCTTCGTCGGGGTGACGGAGGCGAAATACTCGTGCATCTCACGTATCTTATCGTTCTTTTCGTTTGCGATAAGGGATTCAAAATCGATGTCGAGCACGTTATCCTCGTAAACGATGGGAGGGGGAGGGGCTTCGGTATCGGCACCGCCGTCGGTGTCGGTGCCGTCACCGTCGGTGCTAGAACCCGATTCATCGGGATCTTTGCCCTCTGTTTCGGGCGGAGCCATCGTACCGAAGGGGTTAAGGTCACTGTCGATTCCGACAACGTCGGAATCCGTGCCGTCGGCATCGGGCTGACCAACGAATATATATTTGATGTCAAGACGCGTCATCGTCATAAGTCCGAAGTAGTCTACGGACTTTGCGGCGGAGAAGGTTTCTTTATAATAGCTGTTGGCATCTTCATTAATGACGATGCCTGCGCCTGCGGTCAGGTGGAACATCAGCGCCAGAAGCAAAAGGATGACTTTGACGCGCAGCGGAGTGCCGAGGGCGGGCGCTTTTTTCTGTCCCCATATCGAATAAAGGACTAAAGGAACCAAAATCAACAGAACGGGGAACCAAAGCTTGATGATGCAGGCAAGCGCTTCGCGCCAGAACTGCGTTACGTCGCCGGCGAAACCGATCGTTGACCATTTGAAATAATCGCGGAACTGACCGAAATAAACGAGCTGAACTTCAAAAAGCGCGGTCAGAAATATCGTGATCCCGAAAACGATATACTTGTTATATTTATTAACAAGAAGCGTTGAGATAAACGTCAGAAAGCATCCGAACGCGAGCGAAAATGCGAGAATATAGAATAAAGAACCGGTACCCGCGGCATTTTTTGTGGTGATCCTTACGGTGAAGTGAAGCACAAGCTCAAGGTAGACGAGCACGGCGGGAAAATAGAAAAGAAAAGCGCGGTTGCGCCGCAGCATTTTCGGCAGCTTCTTTGTGTTTCCGTTCTGTTTTTGCGTGCCCCTTGCGGGCGGACGCACAGGACGCCTGTTTATGGCAGAATTGTTCATGTTTATACCTATGGTAAATGCGAAAATATGATTTTGTTAATTAAGTGTAACACATAATCTGACAAAATTCAGCATAAAATTGTTAATAAAAGGTTACTCTATGCCTGCGGAAACGACGGCGAGCAGCGGTGAGGTGCTGAGCGTGTCAAGATTCATCAGCAAAAGCACGCGGTCATATTCGCCTGACGCAAGCGTGTCATAAAGTCCGCGACGCAAAAAGCGCGGGTCAAGCAGTTCAATATCGTAGTGACGTGCGAGAAACGGCGTGACGGCATTCGCGAAGCTATCGTTTAATATGAGGAGCTTTTCGCGGTCCATGCTGTTATTTTCGTCGGCAGTGACGGTGACGCGGGCATTCGTGCCCGAAAGAAAGAGGGCGTATTTGTCTTTTTTGGAAAGGTAGTCTGTGTCGTAAAAGCCGCGTAATGTTTTGTCATTATCTATAATATGAACGGTATATTCGTCGTCGCCGTCGTAGCGGTAAAGCTCGATCTTATCCGCGTCGGCGCCGTTTGTGACGGAGGCGGACCACGTCGTGCCGTAAAAGTCGTCGCTAACACATTCAACCGTGAAGCTGTCGCGGTCGTAAGGCATGAAGCCCCACTCTTCGGCAAGCGCAAGATAGATAAGATATGCACCGTGCTCTGTCGGGTGGTGGTCGGTCTTATAGTAAACGTAATCGCCCGCATTGGCGGCATCGGTCAGCGGTGAGTAGAGATCGACGGCATCAAAGCCAAATTCTACATAAAGAGCGTTGAGGGCGGCGAGTGCGTCGGCACCCGTATCAGCCAAAGCGTCGGGAAGAAGCGAGGCGAGCGCGTCGATCTTTCGGGGGGCTACAGCGACCGTTATCGGTGTTTTTACGGCACCGTTGAGCTTTGATAAAGACGCGAAATTTTTTGTAACCGTATCAAAATCGGCGGTGAGACGGTCGATCATGTATCCGCCGTCGGTGTAAATGACGCCGTTGTTTTCGCGTTTGCCGAGCAAACGCTCAACGGAACCTTTCAAACTCACGAAAAATTCGCGGCAAGGGAACTGGTCGGAAAACCAATCGGTGACATCCTCGGTCAATTTGCCCGAAATGAGAGACCCCATCGTGATCTCGGGAGCTGATGCGAGAACGCGGTTTTCATTTTCCGACATTTCGCGGTCGGGAATGATGAAAAAAGCCGCAGACAGCCCGAAAATAATGAGGGCGGCTAAAGAGGTGATTATAACTGAGGACAGTAGAGGTCTTTTGGTGTTGTTGTTATTATCCATGGTTAAAATCTGAAGTACAAGAACGGATGATAGGATGAAGAAACGAGATATGCAATAGATACGACGAGCGCAACGATGGCGACAATGTCGCAGATAATGCGGCAAGCCTCACCGCGCGCGGCAAATTTGTTCGCGAGCTTTTTCGGTAGAGGCGTTGAGGCGACGATGAGGATCAGAAGGAACGGTATGTGGCGCACGATGTGATATACGTCGACACCGTCGATGAATCCGTTAGAGCCGAACATAGCGGAAAGATACGCCCCGACGTCTGCCATATAGTCAAACGAGAAGAGCACCCAGCCGACCATAACGAAGAACATGGTGGTAAAGCTGCGCAGCGGCGTCGGGACGCGCGAAAGCTTTTCTTCACCGATGGCTTTTTCTATCGCGAGCAAAACGAAGTAGAAAAGTCCCCACAAAACGAAGTTCCACGAGTCGCCGTGCCAAAGTCCTGTTAGAAGCCATACGACGAGCAGATTGCGGTACTGCATGAGTTTGCCGCGTCTGTTTCCGCCGAGCGGAATGTACACGTATTCACGGAACCAGGTGGAAAGGGAAATGTGCCAGCGGCGCCAGAATTCGGTGATGCTTTTTGAAATGTAGGGGTAATTGAAGTTCTCTGGAAATTCAAAGCCGAGAATGCGTCCAAGACCGATAGCCATATCCGAGTAGCCCGAAAAGTCAAAGTATATCTGCGCTGTGCGCATGATGATACCGAACCACGCAAGGGCGGCGGAGGGAGACTCCGCCTCGGTGGCAAGAGTCCACAGCTCGCTTGCGACGTCTGCGAGGAGCACTTTCTTGGATAGACCTGAAATAAAGGTGCGGACGCCCGAAGCCGCGTAATCGAGAGTGACGTGACGCTCGCGGAGTCTGTCCGCGACTTCGCGGTATTTGACGATGGGACCCGCGATGAGCTGCGGGAACATCGTGACGTAGGCACCGAAGTCAACGACGGAGTGCTGATACTCGGTGTCACCGCGGTATACGTCTATGACGTATGAGAGTGCCTGGAAGGTGTAAAACGAGATGCCGATCGGAAGTGTAACGTTGATTTCGGGCAAAAAGGGCATTACGGGACGCAGAGTTGCGGCGAGGAAGTTATAATATTTGAAGAAAAATAAAATTCCGAGGTTAAAAATGCACGCCAACACCAATGCAAGCTTGGCGGACTTTCCCTCTGTCCGACGTTTGCCGATGATGAAGCCGAAAATATAGTCTGCGGCGATGGTGGCAACCATCAAAAGGACGTAGACGGGCTCTCCCCAGCCGTAAAAGAAAAGGCTGACGAGCAAAAGCGTAAGATTACGCCATTTTTTGGGCGAGATATAATATAAAATAAGCGATATCGGAAGATACGCGAAAATGAATTCGGGATTTGAAAAAACCATTACTGTCGTTCTCTTTAGCGTAAAATTGATATAAATTATAGGTTCTATTATAAACTATATTTTATCATAAATAAAGATATATATTATAAAATAATTTGCTAAAAAAGAAAAAACACACGGTTTTCGTCAAAAACCGCGTGTTTTTGTCGGTTATTCCGTTTTCAGCTCGAACCAGAAAGTAGATCCGACGCCAATAGTGCTCGTAACGCCGAAACGGGCGTTGTGACGGAGCAGTATCTCTTTGACGATCGAAAGACCGAGCCCCGAGCCGCCGGCTCCGCGGCGGTGGACTTTGTCGACTTTATAGTATCTTTCCCAGATAAGAGGGAGGTACGCTTCGTCGATGCCGGCACCCGAATCGGTGACGGAAATGCGAACGACCCCGTCAGTCACCGTTTCGGTGACGGTGACGGTTTTATCGTTTCCCGTGTAGGTGACGGCGTTGCCGATGAGATTGTAGATGACCTGAAGCATACGTGTTTTGTCTGCGGTGACGTAAACCTCGCCGTCGGCGGCAAGTTCGATCTTATATCCGTCGGGGGCGTAGAGCTTTGTGACTCTTTGTACCGTTTCGTAAAGCGCCGACGTCATGTCAAAGCGCGAGAGGGTAAGCTCAAGAGTGCCCGTCTGCAGGCGCGATACCTCAAGCAGATCGTTAACGAGAATTGAGAGCCGTTTTGCCTCGTCAATGACGACCTGCATATTTTCGGGAGTGTTTTCGCCCGGAATGTCACGCATCATCTCCGTATATCCCTCGATCAGCGTCAGTGGCGTGCGCAGGTCGTGGGAGATGTTGGCGATGAGCTCTTTTTTCATTCGGTCGGCTTTCGTCAGCTCCACGGAGGCGTTGGCGAGCGTTTTCGAAAGCTCGCCAATCTCGCGGTATCCGTGTCGCACGCGGCTGCAGTCGTAGACGCCCGTTGCAAGCGACTTTGCTTCGCGGTTAACGTCCGCGATGGGACGTGAGATGTGGAGTGACAAAAACGATGCCGCAACGAGAGTGAAGGCGATCGCCAGAACGGAGATCCACGTAAGCATCGTGCGGAGCGTGTGTACTGTCGCATCGACGGGAGTCATGGCGCAGTTGAGGAAAACGACGCCTTCCTCTTCGTCACCGAAAGAGATGATGCGCGTGTAGATGATGCTGTCGGGAACGCTTGAATCGGAAAGATCGCTGTCACCTGACTGACCTGCCGAATTGAAGCTCGTCAGCGGAACGCGTTCGATGTGTATGCCATCGTCGGCGCGACTGGCGCTGATGTAAAGCTCCTCGATCGCGTCAGCCGTCATCGAATGGATGAGGCAGGCGGTGTCGGCGTGTGCGGATACGACGGGCATTGCAGTTTTATCCTTGAATTTGAAGATGTAGATGCACATCTCATATTCATTTGAAAGGTAGGATGAATTAATGTCGAGCTTTCTGTTGTCCGATACGGAGTCGATGAGCGTTTTGGCGGACGATTCGAGCCTGTGTATGATTATGCTACTGTAGATGTCGTCCAAAAGCAGTACTGTGAACGTCCATAGAAAAACGAGTATAACTGCAACGAAAGCAGAAAGATATAAAAAGATTTTAGAGCGCAGTCCCATGGGAGTGCGGACTTTTTTTGTGTCGGTCATGATGCTTGTTTATGATATGTATTATTTTGTGTCAAACCGATAGCCGACGCCGCGAAGCGTAACGATATACGAAGCATACGCACCGAGTGAACGGCGAAGCAGCTTAATGTGCGAATCGAGCGTTCTGTCGTCGCCGTAGAAATCGTAGCCCCATACGTCGGTAATGAGCTTTTCACGCGACAGAGCGATGTTGCGGTTTTTCAGCATATAGAAAAAGAGGTCGTATTCCTTCGGCGACATATCTACTCGCTCGCCGTCGCGGTAAACGATACGTGCGGTAAGATCGACGCGTATGCCGTCAAGCTCAAATATCTCATGCTCCGGCTCGGAGGGAGCTGCCGCTGCCGCAGAGGCATGTCCGACACGCTTCATGATCGCTTCGATGCGTAGCATCAGTTCTTTCGGCGAAAAGGGCTTTACGACGTAATCGTCTATGCCGAGTTCAAAACCATTTATCTTATCGTACTCCTCGCCTCGTGCGGAGAGCATGATGATCGGAACGTTTGAAAACGTTCTTATTTTACGGCAAGCCGAAAATCCGTCCAGCTCCGGCATCATAATGTCAATAACGACGATGTCGTATGAGCCCGTGCGGCATTTTTCGATGGCCTCGATCCCGTCTTTGGCTTCGTCCGTGGTGTGACCTTCGAAGGAGGCGTATTTGGCTATCATTCGACGTATCATTTCTTCATCATCAACGATGAGTATGCGGTACATGGTGTCGTCTCCTTTTTATACTGAGTAGTTATATTATATAGCAATTAATATTCAAAATCAAGCGAGGATATCTGCCCGGAGGGCAGATATCCTCAATTTGTTGGGAGTTGTCATTTTTCAAAATCCACATCGTTTTGCGAAACGGCGGTGCGTTCATAGCAGGTGAGAGTGACGGTGCTGTAACGTCCGTTTCTGACGATGACGGCTTCGATCGTATCACCGACTTTATATGATTTGAGCACAGCCTTCAGGTCAGCGGCACACGTTATCTCCACGTCGCCTACCTGAGCGATGCGGTCGCCGCTTTGAAGCACGTCGTCGTTATATCCTTTTTCAGCTTCATATACGTATAATCCGAGCGCGTTGACTCTGTATTGCATTGCTTCCTGGTAAGTGTCAATGTCGATCACGCTGATGTGAAGTGAAACTCTGCCTTTGACGTAGCCGTATTCGAGTATTTCGTTCGTAACGTACGCTGCGTCGTCCATGGGGATCGCAAAGCCGAGTCCTTCAATTCCGGATTCGGAATACTTCGCGTTCACAATGCCCACAAGCTCTCCGGCGAGATTGAACATACCGCCTCCGGAGTTGCCGGGGTTGACGGCGGCATTCGTCTGAAGCAGGTTCATCGTTTCGTTGTCAACGGTGATCTCACGGTCAAGGGCGCTGATGATGCCGTTTGTTACGGTGCCGCCGAGCGTGCCGAGCGGATTGCCGATGACGATTACTTCCTCGCCGACGGCAAGGGTAGAGCTCTGACCGATAACGGCGGCGGGAAGGTCGTTCGCTTCGATCTTCAGTACGGCAATATCGGTGTCACTGTCGGTGCCGACTACGGCTGCGGTATACTCATCGCCGTTCGAAAGACGAACGGTGATGATGTCGGCAATTCCGTAGCTGTCATCGTTGATGACGTGATTGTTTGTGATGATGTAACCGTCATTATGAATGATAACGCCGCTGCCTGCGCCCTGCGTGTAATAAAATCTGTCAACGGTGGCGTATTCAGTTGTGATCTCAACGACCGAATCGGCAACGTTTGCAACGACCTCGGCGATGGTGCCTTTGTCCTTCGTTCCTGCGGATTCGGGAGCAATAACGACGCCGGCGGACTGATGCGTGCTGTCTTCGTTATTGTTTTTATCTTTGCCTGCGTCTTTGTCGTCGTTGTCTTTGTCATCGTTTCTGTCGGTTTCGACGGGACCGGAATTCTCACCGACGGCATGAGAGGCGATCAGGTATCCGCCGATTCCGGCGGCACCCGCGATCAATAAAGTTGCCATTATGATGCAGACAACGATCAGCGCGAATCTGCCGCCGCCCTTCTTCGGTTTCGGTGGTGTCGGCGGATTATAGGGAGGAGGTGTATATGACGGCGGTGTATATGTGGGCGGTGCGCTCGTTTCATTATAAACGAACTGCCCCGTTTTGGGTGCGGAATTGTTGGCGGTGTCAGTGCTGTCGCTGTCGGCAGACATTGAATTCAGTGCATCTGCACGACTTTCGCTTTCATTGCCTGTGCCGTTGCCGTTGAAAATATATTCAGCCATTGTGTGTTCCTTTCCGAATTTTTGATAATGTTTTATCTATTGCGAAAAATACGCTTGTTTTTATTCTGTGATTAGATTATAATTTTCTTATGTGACGGTTTTATGATGCTTGTACGAAAAAATTATTGAATTTTTTGCACGAAGCAGACAACCGTGATGGTATTATGCCGTAAATCGGGTATTATTATCCGAGGAGCGGCGAACCCGACAAAGAAAGGTTAAAACAGTATGAAGCTCAATTACAAACGCACCGTGTTCGTCGGATTTGCTTTCTTTTTGATTCTGGCATTCTGGCAGGCGTATGACAGCATTGTCCCGAAAATATTAACCGACAAGTTTGGTATGAACCAGACCTGGAGCGGCATCGTTATGGCGATCGACAACGTTCTGGCGCTCTTTTTACTTCCGCTTTTCGGAAATCTTTCCGACAAGACTAAAAGCAAATACGGCAGACGCACCCCTTACATAGTTTTCGGAACGATCGTCGCTGCCGTTGCGTTTGTGCTCTTATCCTTTGCGGACAATATGCAGCTTACGAATATCGAAGCCGTTTCGGACGTTGAAGGAGAACAGTCCCTTTCGGTGCTTTATTACTACGATTATCCGGACGAGGTCACAACACCTTCGGGAGAAGCGTTTAAGATCAAGGAGCTTTTTGAGCTTGAATCGTTTGCTGCAATAAAGACGGACAGCGAATACGTCCTCGGTGACGATGGCAAATACGTTGCCGCCTTCGAAACGGATAAAGAAACGATCAATCCGTACACCGAATACGTCGTGCCGCTGCGCCAGGCGTATGCATGGCAGATGACGCTTGAGAACCCTGTGACGCTCGTTTATTTTATGTCGCTGCTTCTCATCTCCCTGCTTGCCATGGCGACGTTCCGTTCCCCTGCGGTTGCGTTGATGCCCGACGTTACGGTGAAGCCGCTGCGCAGTAAAGCTAACGCTGTGATCAATCTGATGGGAAGCTTCGGCGGAATCGCCGTTCTCGTTCTCGGAATGGTGTTCGGTACGGGCAAAGCCGTCAATTCCCTCATGTCGTATACGCTGTTCTTCGCAATCGTAGCGGGTATCATGCTCGTTGCGCTTGTTGTATTCCTGCTGACAGTAAAGGAACCGAAGTTTGTTGAAGAGATGGAGGCGGACAGCCGCCGTTACGGTATCGTGGAAGAAACGGATGGGGCTGTCGGCGGATCCGATAAGCTCTCACGCGCAGAGTTTACGTCGTTGATACTGATCCTATCCTCTGTTATACTCTGGTATTTCGGATATAACGCCGTTACGTCCAAGTATTCCGTTTACGCAGGCGAGGTGCTTAACCTTGACTATAACATGACGCTCATCATCGCGCAGGCGGCGGCGATCATTTCATATATCCCCGTCGGCATACTTTCCTCTAAATTCGGACGCAAGAAGATGATCCTACTTGGTGTTGTGATGCTTGGTGCCGCGTTCTTCTCCGCGTCATTCATGCGTGCGGGAAGTTCTGCGCTCGTTATGAATATAATTTTCATACTTGCGGGCATCGGCTGGGCGACGATCAACGTCAACAGCTTCCCGATGGTGGTCGAGCTTTCCAAAAAGAGCGACGTCGGCAAATACACGGGCTTTTACTATACCGCGTCGATGGCGGCACAGACGATCACGCCCATTTTCTCCGGTATTTTCCTCGATATAAAGATGACGACGCTGTTCCCTTATGCGACTGTTTTCGTTGCGCTTGCGTTTGTGACGATGATGTTTGTCCGTCACGGAGACAGCAAGCCCGCAACGCTTGAGTCAAAGCTTGAGGCTTTTGCAGACGTTGACTGATAAAAATCAATATTATGTGGATACTGTATTCCGTTATAGCCGCAGCGGCGGCTGTCGCTGCGGTGTGGACGTTTTTGAGTGTCGGACGGTGCCGCCGTCCGAAGTACGATGCATTTTACGGAAGTTTATGCGCACACCGCGGACTTCACAGTTGCGGCAAGGACAGCGCTTGCCCCGAAAATTCCATCGCGGCATTCAAAGCCGCCGTTGACGGCGGCTACGGCATTGAGCTTGACGTTCATCTGTCGGCAGACGGTGTTGCCGTCGTGTTTCACGACGGCAACCTCAAGCGTATGACCGGCGTTGACAAAAAGCTTTCGCTTTGCCAAGCCGAGGAGCTTCATCGGATGAAGCTTGTGGGAGGGGACGAATGTATACCGTACTTTTCCGAGGTGCTCGCTATAGTCGCCGGACGCGTTCCACTCGTTGTTGAGCTGAAGTGCGATCCCGAAGAGGATCCTGCGCCTTTGTGCCTTGAAGTTTCAAGGATGCTTGACGAATATGCCGCCAAATATGGCAAAAACTACTCTATAGAATCGTTTAATCCTTACGTTGTGAAGTGGTTCCGCATAAACCGTAGAGACGTTTTTCGCGGTCAGCTCTCTGAGCGCTTTTATACGAACGGAAGAAAGAACAAAGTCAGCTTCATCATGGAGTATCTGTTCGTCAACGTTCTCGGTCGTCCCGATTTCGTTGCGTACAATCACAAACAATGCGACGTTCTTTCGTTTCGGCTGTGGCGCGGAGTGTACGGTGCACCCTGTGCATACTGGACGGTAAGGAGCGAGGCGGAGCTCGACGAGATTCTTGCCCGCGACAGACGCGGATGTTATATTTTTGAAGGATTTACCCCATCGTACGACAAGATAAAATGAACACGAAAGAAAAAATATTATATACACGCATAATATCGGCGGTGCTTCTTCTCTTTCTGACTGTTGCGGCGGTGCTATACATGAACCGCGTGCGCGAGCTGTCGATCAAAACCGTAAACGATGTGCTTCCGTACGTTTACAGCGATGATGAGCTTGGAAAGCTGCCGGTGCCGGAGGATGACGGGGCGGATATTTTGCTTATTATTGCCGATGCGGACAAAAAATACGATATAGGCGAAGAATTTCTCAATTTTTGCGTATCGCATGAGAATATCAATTCAAACGGGAACCTGCTTTCCGCTGTGAAGCGCCGCATTGAGTCGAGCGGGTACAGTGACAATATATGGGCTGATATGACGGGCTATACGTTTTCCGTGCTTTACGATATTTATACGGGGGCTGCTTTCGGTGACGGTGTTACGCTTCTTACGGACGTATACGATCAAAGAAAAACGACCGTTATGATAACGGCGGACGAAGCTGACAAAGTTGCGATGTCAGACAGTCTTGCCGATACTTTTGATGCGGCAGATCTCGCTGTTTCGGGAAACGGTGATGCGGCAGTCAACACGTATATTTCGGGCGGTGTAAAGTTTGCGGTAGCCGTCGGTGAAGATGCTGATGCTGTTGCATCGGCAAAGGCAGTTTGTGACTTTGTTATTGCGGTAACAAAAGACGGTGAGTTTGCCGAATCTGCCGCCATGGCAGGCGCCGATGCCGTTTTTGTTACAGATAAGGAAGCTGTTGATGCGGACGTTGAGTATCATCTCGGAGTGCCCGTTGTTTACGGTATTTCACCTTTGGGAAGCGACGGCGGAGAATATATGACGGTGACGATGACGGTCGGTGTTGCGCCTATACTACGTTACTATTCTTGCGCGGTGAAAGACGGAGTTGCTACAGAGCTGACGGGAGATGAACTGACGGCGGCAATACTTGACATCAATGAACGTTCCGAATCGGCAACGGTCGATGATGACGGAAGAATAAAAAATAAATAACCTGCATAAGATGAAAAAGGTGTCATTTGGATGATGCCTTTTTTTTCTTTATAGTGCAAACTTCCATTGACATTATTCGACACGTGTGTTATCATAACATAAGATATATATTATTTAATTGTAGAAAATAAATTATTGTATTGGCATACGGTAAACGGCATCAATACAAGGTTTGTTTTGTGGTGTGAACTGATGCTGACTGTTAAGGATATTTCGTTTTCGTTTGGAAAAAAGGTCGTCTTTGAAAAGCTTGGCTTTACGGTTTCCGACGGCGAGTGTATCGTTATTGCGGGGCCAAACGGCTCAGGTAAATCGACGGCGCTTTCCGTTATCGCCGGAGCGTTGACGCCTTCCTCTGGACAAATAACCGTTAACGGCAAGCTCGGATACGTACCGCAGGGCACAGCCTTGCTTGAGGATTCGACTGTTTTGGAAAATCTTCGCTTTTTTGCTTCACTCTCAGGATGCACCGTTCCTCGGGAGCTTCCGTTTAACGTGGCTTCGTATCTGAAAATGCGGGTATCCAAGCTTTCGGGAGGCATGAAAAAACAGGTGAGCATCGCCTGTGCGTTGATGAGCGATCCTGACGTTTTGCTGTTCGATGAGCCTACAGCTTCTCTTGATATAACTTTCCGCGACGAAATGGTAAAATTGGTTCGGCAGTTGTTGCAGAGAGGGCGAGGCGTCGTTTATGTGGGACACGATCCTGATGAATTCCGTTTGCTTTTTGACAAGCTGATCATCATGGGGAAAGAGATCCGCTGTTACACCAAAGAGGAATTGCGCGAGCAGATTGCCGATGCGGACACGTTTCTGCAATTTTATAAAAATATCTTAAAGAATTCTTTATAAGAAAGTGAGTTTTAGACATGGACGAAAAGAACATGGACGGAATGAACGTGGAAAATACTTCCGTGGACACCCAAAAGTCCGGAGCAAAGAAGATTCTCATAGCTGTCGTTGCGGCTGTTGCGGCGGTCCTTCTGATTGCTTTGGCAATCGTAGGCGTTATTGCAAGCAATCCTTTCAGCATGGTTGAGAATGCTTTTGAAAAGACGTTGAGCGCAACGAACAATACCGAGTTCGGCGAATATCTCAACAAGGTTGCCAACGGCGGTAGCGTTGAGCTTGTCGTTGATACACAGAATCTTTCTGAAAATATCCTCGGCACCAAGATCGACGGTGAAGTTTCTGCTAAGTTTTATTTCAACGCAGAAGAGCTTCGGTTTGCTGCAGGTGTAGGCGCGGCACTTTCGGGCGAAGAGCTCGCATCGGCACAGCTTTACATTGACGAGCTGACGGTGGCGATTCTCTCCGAAGCACTCCTCGGTGACGATGCGTACGGTATCGAGCTTGATAAGATCGTAGAAAACTTCAGCCATTCTGAATTTGGCGAAGACGGTGCATTCTCTCTCGGTATTGAAGACGATCAGATCGAAGAGTACATGGAATTGATGGAAATCAGAGAAGACATGATGAAGGACGCCGAAAAGGTCGTTGCGGGTGTTCTCAAGGCTGCTAAAAAGTCGATCAAGGCAAATGCTGTGATCGAGAAGGTCGGCGGATCCATTCGTGTAGGCGGTGAAGACGTTTCTACAAACGATGTAATTATTACTATTGAGGGCGAAGCTCTCGTCAACATCATTCGTGACGTTCTTACATACGTTGAAAGCGATAAGAAGCTTGCTGCGTTCATCGATGATTACGCAGATATATTGGCTTCTTATACCGGCGGTGAAGTAGACGGTGACGATATTGCCGATGAATTCTACGATGCTATCGAAGAAGCTATCGACTCCGTTGAAGATTACGACGACGAGATCGAAGATTGCTACATCAACGTTGTTTTCAATATCGGTAAGTCCTCCGGCATGATCGTCGGTGTTACCGCTGAGGTTGAATACGATAAGGAAACCGTTTACGAAGTAGAATTCGTTTGCGGTCCCACAATGAAGGATCTTGCTGAAATCTCTCTCAAGCTGAAGTCGGGATACGGCGACAAGATCACGGTCTCCTATGAAGTAGAAGAAAATTCCAAGGATAGCTTTGAAGCTACCTTCAAGTGCAAGCAAGATTCCGAAACTCTCGTTCGCGTTGATCTCGCATGGGACAAAAAGGACGGCGATTTCGAAGTTTCTCTCGAAAATGAAGGCTACGTAACGTTTGAACTTGAGGGCAAGATGCTCGAAGAAAAGAACACGACCGTAGTTGAATTCGAAAAATTCAGAACACCCATGATGGAGATCGACATTGAAGGTATCTCTCTCGTTGTCAGCAAGTCTGATAAGATGCCCAAAATCGATGATTTCAAGGACGTTCTCACAATGAAAGAGGATGACTTCTATGAGCTTCGTGACAACGTGATGGCGGCTATCGAAGAGATCGTATCCTCCGGTGATTTCGGCGAAGATTTTGATTTTGGTCTTGGCGGCGATATCTATATTCCCGACGATGACACAAGCGACGATTACTGGAGCGACGATTACTGGAGCGAGGAAGAATGGGCTGATACAGTAGCTCCCGAGCCTTCTTACGGCTGGTAATAATTAAGATCCCTTCGGGGAAACAATAACAATATGTTCAGACGAGACTTTAAGTTGTTTATAAAATGTATATTGTCCGCGTCGGTCATACTTTTGGTGCTGGCGGCGGTTTCCGCCGTTGCCGCAGGAGCTGTGATCCACGGTGTCGGTGATGTATACACACCTATTAAAGTTGCCGTTTGTGATAATGAGGATTCGGTTTACAGCCGAATCCTCATTAATGCAGTCAAGAAAGTCGATTATATCAGTGACTTGCTTGACGTGGAAAAGATGGATGCCGACGAGGCGGAAGCTGCGATTGCGCGCGGTGAATGCTCGGCGGCTATCATTTTACCCGACGGCTTCATTGATGATGTTCTGTCGGGACGCGTGTCGGGAGGCAGAATTATCGTTTCTTCGGAGCTTTCCGCACATTCCGAGATAGTTGCAGCCGTTGCGGGTTACGGAGAAGAGATCCTCGGCGCAGGACAGTTTGGTACTTTTACAGGGCTTGACCTGATAAAGCTTCACGGCTTGTCGAGCGATGTTCGCCGCGATTATCTTGACAGAGTGAACATAGCGCTTCTCGAAGAGGCGATCGGCGCCCGAGAGCGTTATTTTTCTTTGGAGATCCTTGAATACTACGATACGGGAATGTCCATGACGGCGTATTACGTCCTATGCTGGCTTATTCTGTTTCTCTTTTTGTGTTCGGTGTTCTTCGTTCCTCTTTATACAACGGATATAAACCGTTCGATGTTAAACCGACTTCGCTCTGTCGGCGTCGGCTACGGCAGATTTTTCTTGCCGAAGCTGATGTATACTTTTTTCTTTCGCTTTTTGATACTTTTATCCGTTTTTGCTGTAACAGGAGAGCTGCTTGGGACGGAAATCGGCTTTGACTCAGTTCTGTACGGCTTGATAACGTCGCTTTATATAACTGTCATAGGCATGGCGATCACCGTCACCGTCGGTGACGGGATAACGGGCAACATCATTGTTGCTGTTGGCGGAATGCTTTTCTGTGGTGGTATAGTTCCGCGTCAAATGCTGCCGAAAGCGATACTTGCCGTGGGCGACGCATCTCCGTTCGGCGCGGCGAAGGCGCTTTTTGCACCTGCATTCGGTGCGGATGCCGATGCTTTCGGCATCGCGCTCGCTGTTTTTTATGCATCCGTTGCCGTCTATTTGATATGGCTGCATACCGCCGCCGTAACGGCAGGCAGGAGGTGATGACGTGAGATACATCGGTTTGGCTTTCAAACGGTCGGTACGCTCCGTTTATTTTCCCGTGCTGCTTATCATTTTCGGATTGGCGATATATTTTGCACCTTCACTGGGACAAAGTGAGTCGCTTCCGCCGGCAGGGCTCGTTGATCTTGACGGAGGGCAGACCGCACAGCGAATAGCATCAAGGCTTGCCGAGGACGGATTTATACTGTGTGAGAGCGAAGCTGAGCTTCGCTCGGGGATAGAGTCGGGCATCTACGATTGCGGTGCCGTTATCCCTTTGGGAATTGATGAAATGGTTCGTTCCGGCGAGCTTGACGGCGTTATTCTGTTTATGGAAACGCCGATCTCCTTTGCCGCAGATCTCTATAGAAATCACGTCGTTGCTGCCGTTTATACTGAATATGCGCCTTACATGGCGGCGTCGTTTCTGCCGGGGAACGAAATAACCGCGGAGGAGATGGCGGAGGCGTTTCATGAAAAGCTGTCACAAGGACTGCTTTTCACGTTTGCGATAGAGAGCGCAGACGGCGGCGATGGCTTGCCTGACAACAGAGATGTGACGTACACTCTTACCTTTGCATCGCTTTTCATCTTTACAATGATGATGTATACCGCCTGCGACATCTTGCGCTGTGACATAGCGCCGCTGTGCGGACGCATCGGTGCCGGACGAACGCTTTTCTGTGCCGTTTTGCCAACGCTTGCGGTGCGGGAGCTTTTGATTCTTGCTACGTATGCTGTGTCGGCTGAAGTGTTTAGACACCTGGCGGATGACACACTTTTATGGGAGCATTTTGCACCAGTTTTCGTTTATACGGTGCTGACATCGTCTTTTGCACTTGCGTCGGCGGCGCTCTTGCGCGACGCGGGACGTATGCAGATGCTCTCCGTTTATATCGTGATCTTGACGCTTGTTTTGTGTCCCGTTTATTTTGACGTGACATCATTTTTGCCCGCGACAGAGGCGATTCGCCGTATCACGCCGACGTATTGGTTGTGGATCGCAAGCGAGAGCGTCACCGCACCTATAGTTGCGGCTATAGCGGCACTGCCGACGTCGCTACTACTGCTATGGGTGACGATGAAACGCGGAAAACGTCTTAAAAGTCAACATAATCGTTGACAACATTTGCTTGCGGGTATATAATAAATTGTTGAGCTTTGCTCACATGACAGCAAATAATGATATGTGCGCCTACGGCGCACGTTTTCGGAGGTTAAAAATATATGGAGTGGCAATCACTTAACGTACTTCGTGAGAAGTATTTGAGCTTTTTTGAATCCAAAGGACATCTTCGTCTGCCGAGCTTTCCGCTCGTGCCGATAAACGATAACAGCCTGCTTCTCATCAACGCAGGAATGGCACCGATGAAGAAGTATTTCACGGGCGAAGAAGAGCCGCCGCGCCGCCGCGTCACGACGTGCCAGAAGTGCGTCCGTACGCTTGATATCGACAACGTCGGTAAGACAGCACGTCACGGCACTTACTTTGAAATGCTCGGTAACTTCAGCTTCGGTGATTACTTCAAGGGCGAGGCTATTCCGTGGGCGTGGGAGTTTTTAACGAAGACTCTCGAGATTCCCGAAGAGCTTCTTTATCCGTCCGTTTACGAAGAGGACGATCAGGCTTACGACATCTGGCGCAACGTCGTCGGCGTTCCCGCGGAGCATATCGTACGCCTCGGACGTGAGGACAACTTCTGGGATCTTTCGGGTGGACCTTGCGGACCTTGCTCTGAAATCTATTTTGACCGCGGACTGAAGTACGGTTGCGGCAAGCCCGACTGTGCTCCCGGTTGCGAATGCGACCGCTTCATTGAGATCTGGAACAACGTTTTCACGCAGTTCAATAACGACGGTCACGGCAACTACACCGAGCTCGCACAGAAGAACATAGACACGGGCATGGGTCTTGAACGTCTTGCTTGCGTAATGCAGGACGTGGACAACCTTTTCGAAGTTGACACGATCAGAAAGATACTCGACACAGTTTGCGAGATCGCAGGCGTGAAGTATAACGAAAACTATAATAACGACGTTTCCATCCGCGTTATCACGGACCATATCAGAACGGCAACGTTCCTCATTTGTGACGGTGTTCTCCCCTCCAACGAGGGCAGAGGCTACATCCTCCGCCGCGTGCTTCGCCGCGCATCGCGTCACGGTAAGCTTCTCGGCATCAAGGAATCCTTCCTGCCGCGTCTTTGCGACGTCGTTATCGGCGAAAACGGCTCCGCTTATCCCGAGCTGACGAAGAAGGCGGACTACATCAAGAAGGTCATCAAGATCGAAGAAGAACGCTTCGACGCTACGATCGATGCGGGTCTGTCCATTCTTTCGACTATGATCGAGGATACGAAGGCAGCAGGCGGCGACATCCTCGGCGGCGAGGACGCATTTAAGCTTTACGATACGTTCGGCTTCCCCGTAGATCTCACGCGTGAGATCGCCGCTGAAGCAGGTCTTAGTATCGACGAGGACGGCTTTACGTCGCTCATGAAGGAACAGAAGGCTCGTGCACGCGCCAACAGAAAGCTTGGCGGCGGCTGGGACGATGCTTCCAAGTCTCTTTTTGCAAGCCTTGAAAAGACAGAATTTACAGGCTACACCGAATATAAAGCAGAGGCTTCCGTCATGCTCATTCTCTCTGAGGGCGAATCCGTCGATTCGGTATCCGAGGGCGAATGCACGGTAGTTCTCAACAAAACTCCCTTCTACGGCGAGGGCGGCGGTCAGGTCGGCGACACGGGACGCATTTGGTGCGACAACTGCGAACTGACGGTACTCGACACGAAGAAGGATTCGGGCGTTTATATGCATATCTGCCGCGTCGAACGCGGTGTTTGCAGCGTTGGCGACACGGTTACGGCTGAATATGATGAGGCTCGCCGCAACGCTATCCGCCGCAATCACTCCTCCGTGCATCTGCTTCAGGCGGCGCTCAAGACCGTGCTCGGAGACCACGTTGAGCAGAGCGGCTCTTACGTTGACGAATATAGAGCCCGCTTCGACTTCTCGCACTTCCAGGGACTCACATCTGAGGAGCTCGCGAAGACGGAGGCGCTCGTTAATTCCTACATCCTTGCCGGCTACGACGTCGTAACCGACGAAACCGACATCGAAACCGCACGTTCGCGCGGCGCTCTCGCACTTTTCGGCGAAAAGTACGGCGCGCTTGTAAGAATGGTTACGATGGGCGACGCGTCCGTTGAGCTTTGCGGCGGTACGCACGTTGACAACACGTCAAAGATCGGACTTTATAAGATCACGTACGAAGGTTCTGTTGCGGCAGGTATCAGACGTATCGAGGCTGTTACGGGCGAAAACGTACTCGCTCTTATCGCGGAACGCGACGCTCTCATCGCAGAGACGGCACGTGAACTTAAGGCACAGAACGTTAACGATATCGCAAAACGTGCAGCAGCCCTTTCCGAGGAGCTTCGCCGTATGAAGCACGAGCTTGACTCGCTTAACTCGAAGCTTGCAGCTGCGAAGGCATCCGAGTACATCGGTTCCGCCGTTTCGGTCGGTTCCGTTAAGCTCATCGCGGCTTACGCCGAGGGAATGGACCTCGCGTCCGCACGCGAGCTTTCCGACAAGCTCAAGGCGGAGATCGCAAACGTCGTATCCGTATTCGCAGTCAAAAACGACGGCAAGATCAACTTCGTTTGCTCCTGCGGCGCTGACGCTGTCAAGGCAGGCGCGCACGCAGGCAAGATCGTAGGTGCCGTTGCCGCTGTAACGGGCGGCCGTGGCGGCGGACGTCCCGACAGCGCAGTTGCGGGCGGTGCGGATGCCGGCAAGATCGGCGACGCTGTTGCTGCAGCGGAAGAGATCGTTCGCGGATTTGTAAAATAACAGCTATTTTCAGGGGCAGCCGTCGGTTTGCCCCTGATTTGGTATAGAAAGACGGAGTAGATCATGAAGATCAAGTGGAAAGGTGCGGCGCTTTTAGCGCCTGTGTCGCCGACGATGGTGACGTGCGGCGACATTGACAAAGATGACAACATAATCACGGTTGCGTGGTGCGGCATGGTGTCAACGCGGCCGCCACGCGTTTATGTTTCCGTCCGTCCGAGCCGTCATTCATACGGCATCATCAAGGAAAAGGGCGAGTTCGTTATCAATCTGACGACGTCATCCATGGTGAAAGCGGCGGACAAATGCGGAATGTACACGGGTAAGAAAATGGACAAATTCACGCGCTTTGGGCTGACGCGCGAGGCGGCAACCGAGGTCTCGTGTCCGCTTATCGCGGAAAGTCCGCTCAGCCTTGAGTGTCGGGTCATAAGCGTTACGCCGATGGGATCGCACGATATGTTCATCGCGGACGTGGTGGCAGTAGACGTTGACGAGGACCTCGTTGACGAGGGAGGCACGCTTCATCTTGAGCGAGCCGGACTTGCCGCATACGCTCACGGAGCTTATTACCTTCTCGGCAAAAAGATCGGCAACATCGGCTTTGCGCTGAAGAAAAAGAAAAAATAAAGAAAAATATGCGGAGGGGAACTTTTTAAGATAAAGTTCCCCTCCGCACCTTCATAGAAAAGATCGGTGACTGTCGGAAATGTTGCAGCCGTGCCGCAAAAACCGTTTGAAAATTTTCGAAGGGTAGCGAAAGGGGGAACCTTTTATAAAAAGGTTCCCCCTTCGATTTTTTTATTCTCATTTATCTGTCGCAGAACAGCTTTACTTCTTCGTCGGGGAAGGCGTAGCCTATAAAGCCGCGCTCCTCAAGCCGCGCAAGCTGCTTGCCAAGCTTGTTGGCGCGCTCTGCGATCGCAACGTCGTACTGTTCGCGGAGCGTGTTCGCGTAGCTGATGGCGCGGGTAACGTCACCTGCGTTATAGATGACGGCGATACGCGGTTTTATGCTTGCAACAGCGCCACGGTCGCGAAGAATGCCAAAGATGCGTTCAAATCCGATCGAGAATCCGACTGCGGGTGTCGGTGTGCCTGTGAATTTACCGATGAGGTTGTCGTAGCGTCCGCCGCCGCCGATGGCGCCGTGGAAATCGCGGCTTTCGATCTCGAAAACGGTTCCCGTGTAGTAGCCCTGACCGCGCACGAGCGAGATGTCAAAATCAACGTCGTAAGCACCGCCCGAAATCTCGTTAACGGACTTTATGATATAGCGGATGCGGTCAGCGGCTTCGGTCGAGTCGGTGTAGTCGGCGATTGAGTCGATGGAAACAGGGCAAGCGTCGAGGAACGCGGAGAAACGTTCGATAACGGCGCGGTCGAATCCTTTATCTGAGAGCTCGGCGATGACGCCGTCGCGTCCGATCTTGTCAAGCTTGTCAAACGTGACCGAAACGGTGTCGAACGCTTCGGGTGCAAAGCCGGCGCGTGAAAGTACACCGCGCAGAAGCGAACGGTCGTTGATGCGGATGCGGAAGCTGCCGATGCCGACATTTTCAAGTGCCTTCGCTGTCGTCGTGATCAGCTCGATCTCACAATCGACGGAGGAGGAGCCGATGATGTCGATGTCGCACTGGTGAAATTCGCGCAGACGTCCTTTCTGCGGACGCTCGGCGCGGTAAACGCGGTCGATCTGTATCAGCTTCGCGGGTGTTGGCAGATTTGCCTTATTTGCGGAATAATAACGGCAGAGCGGCAGAGTGAGGTCATAGCGCAAGCCCATGTCGGAAAGCTCGTCGAGCTTTCCCGATTCGATCGCGCTTGTGAGCTTTTCGCCGCGCTTCATAATTTTGAAGATGAGGTTGAGGTTGTCGCCGCCGTCGGATTTGTCGAGGTTTTCGGCATCCTCAATAGCGGGGGTTATGATGTGCTCAAAACCGTGGTTTTTGTAAGTTTCAAGTATAACAGACTGCAGACGGTCGCGCAGCGCCGCCTCTGCTGGCAGATAATCGTTTGTTCCTTTTACGGGTGTAATTTTCATTGTAATTTTCCTTTCGGGATCAGAGTCGGCTGAGGGTGAAGCCGCCGTCTACGTTGATGACGCCGCCCGTTGTGTAGGCGAAAAGGCCGGTTGCGAGCGCGTATACGACCTTGGCGATGTCGTCGGGGCAGCCCATGCGTGCGATAGGGAGCAGACCGCCCGCGATCTTTTCTTCATATTTGCCCTTGACGCCTGCCGTCATATCGGTTTCGATTATGCCGGGACGGAGCTCGTATGAATTGATACCGTAGGGGGCGAGCTTGTCGGCGAAGAGCTTGACCATCATCGAAAGCCCCGCTTTCGAGATGCAGTATTCGCCGCGGTTGATGCTTGACGTTTCGGCAGAGATGCTCGTCGTCGTGACGATCATTCTCGGCGCGTCGGTCGGTGTGTCGGCGATCATTTTTGATGCCGCATACTGCGTTAAGAAGAAGGCACCGCGCAGATTGATACCGAGCACCCGGTCGAAGCTTTCCTCGGACATTTCAAGCAGATCCGCACGCACGTTGGGTGCAACGCCTGCGTTATTGACGAGCACGTCGAGTCTGCCGTAGCGTTCGTAGAATGTGTCAATGATGCGTATTCTGTCGTCGTGATTTGAAATATCGCCCTGAATGTAGGAATTTTCGGCGCCGTAGCCTTGAAGCTCGGCGACAAATTCCGCAACAGCGGACTCGTCACGCGTGCCGACGGCGGCAACGGTGAAGCCGTGTGAGGCGAGATAAAGGGAGATGCCGCGGCCGATTCCGCGTGCGCCGCCCGTTACTAAAACGTAAGATCTATTCATAGCTTTCTCCGTAATTGACGTTTTGCAGTATCAAAACATATTCGGCAAGCCGCCGCAATTTTCAACGAAAATGGACGTGTAAACTTTGTCGCGGATGGGACAGCCCGACGTCGCGCAGCGACGCATTAGCTGTACGCACTTTCCGCAGGAAAGGCACGTTTGTTTATTGTCGAAGATGCCATTTATCATATCACGGGCGAAGTTGGGATACGCAAATGCCATGCGTCCGAGCCCAATCATGTCGGCGTGTCCTGCATCAAGCACACCTGCGGCAACGTTGGCTGCGAGGTGACGCAGATAGGAGTAACCGGTGCCGATGAGGGCAAGCGAGGGGACGGCGGCTTTGATCTCGGCTGTCGCCTTGATCATACGTTCAACTCCCGCGAGAGGGGATTCGGGCGGCTCGTATCCGCCCGAATCGTACGGACGGTTGACGTGCGGGTTATAGTATGGGGTGCCCATCGAAAGATTGAGTACTGTCATTCCCGATGCGTGAAGCTCGGACAAAAGTGCTTTCGCTTCGGTGAGGTCTACCTCGCCGTTCTCCGTGGTGCAGAAGCCGTAGGGGTAGGGGATACAGTCTGCGACGGACATACGTGTGCCGATGAGAAAATCATCGGACCCGTATACGGATGCGGCATCGCGCGCCGTTTCCCGAAGCAGACGAGTGCGGTTTTCGTAAGAGCCGCCGTATTTGCCGTCGCGTGTATAAGCGGAAAGGAGTTCGGACATAAGGTAGCGGTGACAGGATTTGATGTCAACGCCGTCGAATCCTGCCGCCTTTGCAAGATGGCAGGCATGAAGATATTTATCGTGGAGCGCGTCGAGGTAATCGTCCGTCACAACGGGGACGGACGGATCGACCGTCATGCGCTCGTTCATAATCGGATTATGGTACGCGATCAGAGGCTCGGGGGTGTTGTCGGGCTTTGAGAAGCGGCCCGAATGCGTAAGCTGACAGATGACGGGAGCGCCGTCGGAAAGCTCGTGCATACGGTCGACAAGACGCTTATAATCGTCGATGTTTTCGTCGTTGATCCAAAGCTGACGGCGTGAGGAACGTCCTTCGGGGCATACCGCTGTAGCTTCAAACCAGAAAAGTCCCGCACCGCCTGAAGCAAATCGCTCATAGCGGCGGCAAGTAAGCTCGTCGGGAGCACCGTTTACGGTGCCGTCGAAGCCCTCCATCGGATGAACGGCGAGAGCGTTTTTCGTTTCGAAGCCGCCGATCCTGACTCGGCGGGCGAGCGAGGACGTGTCGTCCGAAACGGGGATGTTAAGTCCGAGCTCGGAAATTGAGCCGCGTAGATCGTCGGTCGTTTTATACGAAAATTTGTATTTTTCGGACATAAAAACGAGATCCTTTCTTTTTGAGAAATTTTCGGCAGCTTACGCCATTGTTTTAAGCATTTCGTGCGTCACGCCGTATTTTGTCGGCATACCCACGTCAAAGGCTTTATATTCGTCGTACATATATTCTGACATACGGTGTACCTCGTTCCCAATCGAACCTGCGATATGAGGCGTGAGGAACACGTTGTCCATTTTATACAATGGGCTTCCCGTGCGCGGCGGCTCCTCGGGATCGGTCACGTCAAGGACGGCGGCGCGCGTTTTGTTTTCGTCAAGCGCGCGGATCATATCGTCGGCGACGACCTGCGCTCCGCGCCCCGTGTTGATGAAAACGGCGCCGTCACGCATTTTTGAGAAGAGCTCGTAGTTGAGCATTCCGACGGTGGCGGGGATGTTTGCAAGATGATTAGATATAACGAAGCATTCGGAGAATATCTCGTGTAGTTTTGCTTTTTTGCCGCCGATGGCAGCGATTTCGTCCTCGGAGAGGAATTTATCGTAAACAAGAACTTCTATCGGGTAGCGTCGAAGCTCCTCGATCACCATTCGGCCGATCATGCCGGCACCGATTATACCGACCTTTTCGTCCATGATGCCCGAATAGGAAACGGGTGAGTTGTGATTCGTCCATTCAGCTCTGCCGCTTTTGTGAAGCCGCGCGAAAAAGCCTTTGAGTGCAAGCAGTATCTCCGACACCGTGAACTGCGCCACGGGAACGGCATTTGCCGCCCATGCTGAATAAACGGCAACGCCGCAGTTAAGAAAAGGTTCGGCAAATCCGCGGACGGAGCCTGCGGCATAAAACACAGCTTTGAGCGAGGGGAGATAGGTTTTGATCTCCTCTTCGGTAAGAGGAATCATTCCCCAAGTTGAGAACAGATATGAGATGTCCCGCAGCTTGTCGGCTCGCGCCGAAAGCTCGGATCTTTTGAGGATCGGTTCTATGAAGTACAGTTCATCCGAGAGGGCGGACTTGACTTTGTCGGAATAAACATAGTTTATGTTTCCGAGACTGCCGATGTATGCGGCTTTTTTCATAAATCGCACCTGTTATGTCAATTAAAGAATGATTTTTTTGAGTGTTTCCGTGTCGCGCAGAAGATCTTCGCGGCATTCGGCGGGGAGAAATTCAAGCGCGGCAAGCGAGCAGCTGCCGTGCTCGGCGAGTATGGAAAAATACGTCTGCCATTCGTACTGTTGAGTCGAAAGCGGAAATTTATCGTTTCCAACCCAGGCGAAAACGTGAACGGCGTCAACGTAAGGCGCAACGAGTCGGCAGGCGGTCTTGTTGAATTCAAAATCGCGGTACTGATTTGGCTGCCAATGCAGGCGGACGTTTTTGCGGTCAACCTCGCGGATCAGACGTAGTGCGCTTTCGGCATTGTCGGTGAGTGTGCCGCCGTGATATTCAAATGCAAGCGTGAATCCGCGCGAAAGCGCGGTGTCGGCGTCTTTTATAAGCTGTTCGGTGAGAGCGCGGCGCTCGTCCTCGCTCACGTCGGCGGAGCCTTTCGTGCCTGCCCAGATGCGGACGGTTTTTGTCCCGAGTGCGTCGGCTGTGTCAAGCACGGCTGAGATGCCGTGCGGCGAGATTTTATAATATGAACCGTATACATCTGTGCCGATGTCGTGACTTTGGCAAAGCGCGAGCGTTTCTCTTGCAAGTACAAGCTCGCCGTGAGGCACGTGAACGTCACCGCCCCAAAGTATGGCGTCGAGCCCTGCTTCTTTGGTGAGCCCGACTATTTCTTCGCGTGACTTCGGACGGAATGTTACGGAAAATATACCTGTTTTCATAAGCTTAATCCAAATAAACGGTCGTTTTCGTTTTTGCGGAGCGGTAGATCGCGTCAACGATCCTGACGCTCTTTATCGCTTCTGTCGGCATGATACGGGGCTCGTGTCCGTCGAGAACGGCGGAGATGATGTCTTCAACGACGGCAGTATGACCGAAAAGAATCGAAGGATCGATTTCTTTTGCATGACCGTTGCCGCGACCGTAAAGCTCAAGCATTGCCTCTTCTTCCTCTTCTTCGTCGTCGCCGCAAAGCTTCCACGTCTTGAGTACGTCTGCGTCGGCTTCGATAGAGCCTTTGGAGCCGTAAAGCGATATCTCAGTCGAAATGCCGGGGTAAGCGCAGGTCGTTGAAACGAAGGTTGCGGCGGCGCCGCTTTTGAACGTGATAACGGATGCCGTCATGTCCTCGGTTTCGATGTCATGATTGTATATGCCCATAACGGAGTGAACGGAGTGTACCTCGCCCATGAGCCACTGCATCAAGTCAACGGTGTGAACGGCCTGATTCATCAGTGAACCGCCGCCGTCCATGTCCCACGTGCCGTGCCAGTTGCCCTCGTAGTAGCTCTGTTCGCGGAACCATTTGACGCCAAACGTTGCTACAGCGAGCTTACCGAGCCTGCCGCCGTCAACGGCGGCTTTGATAGCGTCCATCGGTGCATTATATCGGTTCTGATGAACGACACCTGCGGTGACACCGTATTTGATGCGGGCATCTTCAATGCGCTGTGCCGCCTCGGGAGTAATGTCGATGGGCTTTTCGATAAGGACGTGTTTGCCGTTTGCCATGGCGCGGCAAGCGTACTCTGCGTGCATCGCACTCGGCAGACAAATTGAGATCACATCGATTCTGGGGTCCTTGATCATTTCGTTAAAATCGGTGTAGATATCGACGTAGGGATACTTCTTTTTTGCAGCATCGAGCTTTTTAGTGAGCAGGTCGCAGACAGCGATAAGATCAGCGCGTTCGGATGCGGCGGCTGCGTCCATGTGGGCGCGTCCGATTCCGAGGCCGACAACGGCGTAACCGACTTTTCCTTGTTTCATAATGTGACAGTTCCTTTCATTTTCGGCGTGAGCTTGTATAATGCGGACGTTGTTTTATATGTTCTGACTGTATTTTTCGATTTCGATTTTTTCGGCGTGCCCGATGTTGATGCCGCCCATGAAAACGTTTGCAACGGCTTCAAAATTGTCGGGCTTGTCGCTGCAATAGCAGCGGATGCTGCCCTCGCCGCCGCGTGAGCGGATTCGGCCGCTTAAAATATCCTGCGCCACGGTTTCGGCTGCGGCTTTGCCTGAGCTGATAAGGGTGATGCCGGGAAGAGCTTCTTCTATCGCCCAGCTTATGATCGGGTAGTGTGTGCAGCCGAGAATGAGAGTGTCAACACCGCGCTCGATCATTGGCCGCAAATATCGCTTGGCGGCGCCGAGAGTGACCTCGTCACCAATTTGGGTGAATCCGTTTTCAACGAGAGGAACGAACAGCGGGCAGGGGACGGAGGTGACCTCAAAGCTCGGGTCGATCGTCATAAGCCCCGCTTCGTAAGCTCCGCTTTTTATCGTTGCATTCGTGCCGATGACTCCGATCCTGCCGTTTTTCGTTGCCTTTGCGGCGGCGGCAACGGCGGATTCGATAACGCCGTAAACGGAAATGTTCGTGTGACGGCGAAGCTCGGGCAAGGCAGTTGACGAAACGGTGCCGCAGGCAACGAGTATCGCGTCAACTCCGAATGAGGAAAGGAAATTCATATCCTCAAGCGAATATTTGATTATGGTTTCGGCGGAACGTGTGCCGTAAGGCACACGGCCTGTGTCACCGAAATAAATGAAGTCTTCGTTTGGCAGGAGTTTTGCGAGTTCTTTTAAGGCGGTCAGCCCGCCGAGTCCGCTGTCAAAAATGCCGATCATATATCGTTACCTATTCAGTCGTAGAGAGGGAAACGCTCGCAAAGCTCGCGTACGCCTTCACGGACCGTGTCGGCGTTGCCGACGGGATCCTTGGCGATAGCGGTGATCATCTCGCCGATCTTTACCATCTCAGGCTCTTTCATTCCGCGTGAAGTCACAGCAGGCGTACCGATGCGGACACCGCTCGTGACGAACGGAGATGCAGGATCGTTCGGGATAGCGTTTTTGTTGCAGGTGATGCCGACCTCGTCGAGGTTGTGCTCGAAATCCTTACCCGTAACGCCGAAGGGACGGAGGTCAACGAGCATCAGATGGTTGTCGGTACCGCCCGAAACGAGGTTGAAGCCGCCCGAAACGAGCGTATCTGCAAGAGCTTTTGCGTTTTTAACGATCTGCTCCTGATACGTCTTGAACTCGGGCTTGAGAGCTTCTCCGAAGCAAACGGCTTTCGCGGCGATGATGTGGAGCAGCGGACCGCCCTGAATGCCCGGGAAGATGGCTTTGTCGATCTTCTTTGCGAGCTCTTCGCGGCAAAGGATAAGACCGCCGCGCGGACCGCGGAGCGTCTTGTGTGTTGTCGTCGTAACGACGTCGGCGTAGGGGACGGGATTGGGGTGAAGTCCTGCCGCAACAAGACCGGCAATGTGAGCCATGTCAACCATGAGGTATGCGCCGACGGAATCGGCGATTTGGCGCAGACGTGCAAAGTCGATAACTCTCGGGTATGCGGAAGCACCCGCAACGATGAGCTTGGGCTTGCACTCGAGAGCCTGCTCTTGCATTTTGTCGTAGTCGATCAGATGAGTTTCATCGTCAACGCCGTAGGGAACGAAGTTATAGTAAAGTCCCGACAGATTGACGGGGCTGCCGTGTGTGAGGTGACCGCCTGCGGAAAGGCTCATTCCCATGACGGTGTCGCCTGCTTCAAGCAGTGCGACGTAAACGGCGGTGTTTGCCTGAGAGCCGCTGTGGGGCTGAACGTTTGCGTGTTCGGCACCGAAAAGACGGCAAGCGCGCTCACGCGCGATGTTTTCAACTATGTCTACGCATTCACAGCCGCCGTAATAGCGTTTTCCGGGATACCCTTCGGCATATTTATTCGTAAGAGGAGTGCCTGCGGCGATCATAACGGCTTCGGAAACGAAGTTTTCGGAGGCGATAAGCTCGATTTTTGATTTCTGGCGCTTGAATTCCGCGCCGATGGCGGAGGCAACTTCTTCATCGGATTCATAAAGTTTGTTTATAATTTCATTTATCATTGATCAATCTCTCCCATTTTATTTTTTACATTCCATTTTATTATACAATAATATTCCTTATAATACAATATATAAATCCCACAATTATCAGCCGTATGGAGCGAAAAACTTCATTTTGGAGAGAGAAGAATGATGCCATAGGGAAGTATTTTGTATACAGTTTATTGACAAACGAATTGAATCATGATATAATCTAACTCGTATAATGTCTTATTGCGGTCAAGTGCGGAAAGGAAGGATGTATGGATAACGCGAACATATATCTTGTCACTTCCTGCAAAGGCGGCGTCGGAAAATCGACTGTCGCCGTCAACCTGGCATTTACACTCGCGCTCTGCGGCAAAAAAGTTATGCTTGCTGACTGCGACACTAAAAACAGAACGGCAGACCTCTTCCTCGGATACGAGGATCCGGGCATGTTCGATCTCCACGACGTTGCAGAGAGCAGAGTTGCACCTGCGGAAGCGATCCTCTGTGATCCGCGCTGTGAAAACTTTTTTTACTGCACCGTTCCGCCGTCAGGCACCGCCATGGATCCCGTGAAAGCGGCGAAGGCCGCTGTCAGCTGCGCTGACGCTGTCAGTGCCGATTATCTTATCATCGATACGTCTGGCGGCATAGAATTTCCGCTTGCGGTGTATCTTGAAACGGTATATGAGGCGATAATAGTATCAACACCGTCTGCCCCTGCGATCCGCGCCGCCGCAAAAACGGCAGATGAGCTTTCGGCTTGCGGCGTAAAAAATATGCATCTTGTGATCAATTCCTACCGCGGAGCCAAAAACGAAGCCCGCATCACGGAGATGATCGACGAAACGAGAATACCGCTTTTGGGCGTTGTTCCTTTTGACGAGCGTATGAAGCGGGGACAGGAGCAGGGCAAACCTGCAGCCGCAGTCGCAAACTGCGACGCGCCCGATGCGTTTTATAACATAGCCATGAGGATCATCGGATACGATATCCCTCTCGGAAACAATCTTTCATTTGCCAAAAAGCATTAAGCTTACATAAAAATATCAAAGGAGAATGTCGCATATATGGAAATAGCAATCATTGCCGACGATACGAGAAAAGAACTTATGCTACAGTTTTGCACAGCATACGGCGGAGTTCTGTCCAAGCACCACATCTGCGCAACGGCGAAGACTGCCGCGGTTTTAAGCGACGCGATCGGGCTTGAAGTGGAATCGCTCCTGCCCGGAAGCCACGGAGGCGAACAGCAGATCACCTCAAGAATTGCGTGCGACGAGATCGACGTTCTTCTCTATTTCCGTTCCACGAATCCGAAGCCGGTGTTCGATGAAGCGGAGTATCATCTTTTGCGTATGTGCGACGTTCATAACGTTCCCTTCGCAACGAATATTGCAAGTGCGGAGGTTATTATTCACGCGCTTGAAAGAGGCGACCTCGATTGGCGCGAGATCGTAAATCCCAGATCGGAGTATAACCGTCGCCGCCGCGGCGTCAACGTTTGATCCGACGAGCAAAGGAATAAGCCAAAGTCACCGTAAGGACGGCAACAGAGAGGCGAGGCGCGCGGTATTCCGCGCGAGCTGAAACCGCGCCGCCGTGCCAATGACTTCGGTACCGCCCTGTTGCTGATAAATTTCATATGTAATGAGTTAAAGCACGGGTGGAACCGTGTGTGTTTCGACGCGCACCCCGGCAGTCTCGAGAAATGATTTCTCGGACTGCCGTTTTTTATGTTTTGATACGGAAAAAACCGTTTTCAATATAATTTACGTTTATATTTTTACTTGCCATACGGCAGAATGGAGTTATTATGTTCAAAGTTAAATTTGTCAGTGGCGCCGAATATACGGGGGATGCTCCCATTTCGGTGTTTGACGCCGCTCGCGAGGCAGGACTTATCTCCCGCGAGATCATTGCCGCCGGTGTGAACGGCGAGACTGTCGATCTTACTCATAAGATCGATTCCGACTGCGAAGTTGCGCTTTACACGTTCGACGATGCAGAAGGTAAGCATACCTTCTTCCACACCGCATCTCACATCCTCGCGCAGGCTGTAAAGCGTCTTTATCCCGAATCCAAACTGACGATCGGACCCGCTATCGAAAACGGTTTTTATTACGATATCGACCGTGACACCCCCTTCGTTCAGGAGGACCTTCCCAAGATCGAAGCCGAAATGCAGAAGATCGTTAAGGAAAACCTCAAAATAGAGCGTTTCTCGCTCCCTCGCGACGAAGCGAAAAAGCTTATGGAAGATGCAGGCGAGCCCTACAAGGTGCTTCTCATCGACCGTGTTCCCGAAGGCGAGGAGATATCCTTCTACCGTCAGGGCGAGTTCACAGACCTCTGCGCAGGTCCGCACCTCTTCACGACCGGTATCGTAAAGGCGTTCTCCCTCACAGCGCTGACAGGCGCATACTGGGAAGGTGACGCGAAAAATAAGATGCTCCGCCGTATTTACGGTGTTGCGTTCCCGAACAAGACGCTGCTCAACGAATATAAGCTGATGATTGAAGAAGCGAAGAAGCGCGACCACAGAAAGATCGGTCGCGAGCTTGACCTTTACGATATCTACGAAGAAGGTCCCGGCTTCCCGTTCTTCCTTCCTAAGGGCATGATCCTTCGCAACCTGCTTGAAAATTTCTGGCGCGAAGAGCATATCAAGGCAGGCTACGAGGAGATCAAGACGCCCATGATGCTCAACCGCGCGCTCTGGGAGCGTTCCGGTCACTGGGAACACTATCAGGACAGCATGTACACGACAAAGATCGACGACGAAGACTTCGCCATCAAGCCGATGAACTGCCCCGGAGGCATGCTCGTGTTCAAGCGCAAGATCTGGAGCTACCGCGAGCTTCCCGTTCGTTCGGGCGAGCTCGGACTCGTTCACCGCAACGAGCTGTCGGGCGCTCTGCACGGACTCATGCGCGTGCGCTGTTTCACGCAGGACGACGCGCACATCTTCATGCGTCCCGATCAGATCCGCGACGAGATCAAGGGTGTATATAACCTCATCAATAAGGTTTACTCGCTGTTCGGATTCACATATCACGTTGAGCTTTCAACACGTCCCGAGGGCTCTATCGGAACGGACGAGATGTGGGAGCTCGCGACGGACGGTCTGCGCGGTGCGCTCGACGACCTCGGCGTTGAATATATCGTAAACGAAGGCGATGGCGCCTTCTACGGCCCGAAGATCGACTTCCACCTCCGCGACTGCCTCGGCAGAACGTGGCAGTGCGGTACGATCCAGCTCGACATGAACCTGCCCGAGAGATTCGACCTCTCCTACGTCGGTGCCGACAATGAAAAGCACCGTCCCGTTATGATACACCGTGTCGTATTCGGTTCGATCGAACGCTTCATTGGCATTCTCACCGAGCATTTCGCAGGTGCATTCCCGCTTTGGCTTGCTCCCGTTCAGATCAGAGTTATGGCTATCCGCGGCGAGATCAACGATTACGCCGCTCTGGTTAAGGAAAAGCTCGCGGCAGCAGGCTTCAGAGTTGAGCTTGACGACAGAAACGAAAAGATCGGTTATAAGATCCGCGAAGCACAGCTTCAGAAGATCCCGTACGTTCTCGTTGTCGGCGACAGAGAAAAGGAAGACGGTACCGTTTCCGTTCGCTCCCGCAAGGAAGAGAACAAGGCGATCGTTATGCCGCTTGACGAATTCATCGCAAACGCAACACGCGAAAACGACGAAAAGTCACTTTAAGAATAGATCAAAACAGAGAAAAAGAGGCGCCCTACGCCTCTTTTTTCTCGTTTAACGTGTTTTCGTTCTTTACATATAATACGTTTATTTGATATAATAATTATAATAACATCCTTTCGAATATGGGACTGTAACAAATGAAAAACTTTTTACATCGCGGCGCGGCGGGATTTTTGTCCTTCACCGTAACCGTATCGGCAATCGTCGGGGCATGCGTTTTTACAGCTGCCGCCGCAGAAAATGAAACAAAGGAGACTACGGCTTTGCAGAACAGTACGACATTCAACTTAAATGAGGTTGCGTTTACAAACGACTATTTTGAAAACGCACAAGAGCTTGAGATCAAGTATTTGTTGAGCTTTGATATCGACAAACTGCTCGCGGGCTTCCGCGACACGGCGGGCATCGACATGAAGGGCGCGGAGCGCTATCCCGGCTGGGAAAATATGCTCATCGGCGGACATTGCGTCGGACATTATCTGACGGCGTGTGCTCAGGCGTATGCTACGCTTCCCGACGGAGATGAAAACAAAGCCAAGCTTTATGATATTTTAGTCGAGATGACGGACGGACTGCGTGAATGTCAGACCACAGTCGGTACGGGCTTCATTTTCGGGGCGCAGATCATCGACAGAAAGAATATAGAAATACAGTTCGACAACGTTGAGCTCGGACGCACCAACATTATCACACAGGCGTGGGTGCCGTGGTACACGATGCATAAGATCCTTGCAGGCCTCGTTGACGTATATAAGCTGACGGGGTACGAGCCGGCGAAGACGACGGCATCCGATCTCGGCGATTGGTGTTACGGAAGAACGAGCTCATGGAGCGAGGAGCTCCGACGTCACGTTCTTGGTATCGAATACGGAGGCATGAACGATTGCTTATACGAACTTTACGGTATCACCGGCAAGGACGAGCACGCGGCAGCGGCACACGCATTTGATGAAACGTGGCTTTTTGAAAACGTGCGTAAGGGAACGGAAAATGCACTCAATAACCGTCACGCGAATACGACGATCCCGAAGTTTTTGGGTGCGCTCAACCGCTACATACAGTGTGACGGCAAGACCGTCAACGGTTCGACCGTTGACGCTGACATTTACCTGCGGTACGCAGAAGCTTTCTTTGATATGGTCGTTGATAAGCACACCTACATCACAGGCGGCAACAGCGAATGGGAGCATTTCGGCGAGGATCACATCCTTGACGCAGAGAGAACAAACTGCAACTGCGAAACGTGTAACACGTATAATATGCTGAAGCTGGCACGTGCCCTCTTCCTTATCACGGGTAAGGTGAAGTACGCGGATTATTACGAAAACGCATATCTTAACGCAATTATGTCTTCGCAGAATCCGAAAACGGGCATGACGACGTATTTCCAGCCGATGGCGACGGGATACTTCAAGGTCTACGGAACGGAGTTCACGAAGTTCTGGTGCTGCACCGGATCGGGTATGGAAAACTTCACGAAGCTCGGCGACAGCCTCTACTTCAAAAATGACAACGCCATAATCGTCAATCAGTATATCGGATCCGTCCTGACGTGGAATGAGAAGGGCGTGACCGTGACGCAAAGCACGGACATCCCGAAAACCGATACTGCAAGCTTCACTGTCAGCACGAAAGATGGCAAAAAAGCCAACATCGACGTTTATTTCCGTTTGCCCGACTGGATGGCTTCGGACGCAAAGCTGACCGTTGGTGGGGACGAATACGCATACGAAACCGTTGACGGATACGCGCTCGTGAAAGGTCCGTTTGCGGACGGCACCGAGATCACGCTGACGCTTCCCATGAACGTCACCGTCCACAGACTTGCTGACAACGAAAACTCCGTTGCGTTCAAATACGGTCCTGTCGTTTTGAGCGCACTTCTCGGTACGAACAATATGTTATCGACGACGACGGGTGTTGACGTTACGATACCTGCCTCAAAGCAGATCGAGAAAAAATACGCTCAATCCGGCTCGGACGTTATCACTATCCTGAACGGACAGACCGTTGATGAGTTTATCGAAAACATCAACGAGAATCTCGTGCGCAACGATACAGCGGACGGAGAGCTCGCATTCACGCTCAAAAATACGGACGCAAATCTCACTTTTGTGACGCACTACACACAGCACAAGGAACGCTACGGCTTATATTGGACGCTACGCGAGAGCGATTCGGGACTTAATGTCGTTGCTTTCCTCGCGTCAAAGCGCAACGAGCGCCTTGATGCGAATCTGTATGACACTGTCCAGCCCGGATACGGTCAGTACGAAAACGACGAGCTTCACGTTATGACCGAGCACGGCGAGGGCTCCGTTGGCTCAACGGCAAACGGCACGTCCCGCTACGCGAAGGAGGGCGGTTCGTTCACGTACCGTATGCTTGTCGGTGGAAATGAGCCGACGTCACTGCTTTTGACATTTGCCAAAGCTGACAACGGCAAGACGATACACATCACGGTCGGCGATGACGTGCTCTTTTCGGAAACGCTCTCATACAGCGGAACGGACGCGGAATATCAGGTCATGATACCGATACCCGAAGACGTAATTTCGTCAAATGCAGAAAACATTGACGTGAACGGGAAAAATAAAAAAGCCGTAACGCTTCGATTTGCCGGACAAAACGGTGAAGAATCCGCAAGACTTTGCACGTTCTTATATACCGTCCGTTCGTATAGCACCGATACGGCGCTTACCGTTGATACGGACGAGGGCGAGGTCGAATACGACGGCAAGAATATAACGGTATTGCTCAATGCAGATGCTGCCGAAGCGAACGTTACGTTCAGCACGGCAACGCCTTACGGATACGTCGTCTTTGACGGCAAGATCGTATACGACAGAGTTGTGTATGCGGTGCCGCTTGACGGAAAAAGCACGAGTTATACCGTTGAAGCTTACGCAGAGGACCACGAAACGTCTAGAAAGTATACAGTTACGTTCGTAACTCCCGGTGAGGGAATACGCGCGAACGTTGACGAGAGCCTTGCATATTTCGTTGATTGCGGCGACCACGATCCGTCAACGCTCAGCGAAGGTGACCTCTTCGGCACGCACAACAGCGTCACCGAGCAGAGCTACGGCGCCGATCCTGTTACAGGATACAAGTGGGGTATCGTTGACGATAAGAAAGACCAATACGGCGGCAGCGCCATCAGCAAAGGCGTTTATACAGCGAACACGTGGTGCTATGAAAACAACGGCGGCGTTGACGGACTGCCGAAGGGCGAAACAAACCGCTATACCAAAAATCAGTATGAGAACGGCATAGACAGAAGTCTAAAATACGCCTTTGAGCTTGAAAACGGAACGTACTCCGTCACAGTCGGCTTTGCGGATCCGTGGGGGTGCTCGAACAATCCCACGCTTGTTGCAAATCCCGACACGGACGATGAGGTAACGGTTGCGAAGAACCTTAACCTTTCGCGCAGAAGAACGGCGGAGGCTGAGGTGCGTGTAACGAACGGCAAGCTGACGCTTCTGTTCACGTCCGACGACAAGGCGATCAACGTCACCTACATCAAGGTTGCAATCATTTCCGTTGACGAGCCCGCCCCCGAGCCGGTCGGAACTGATACGGATCCCACCGAAACCGAAGCTCCCGAAACCGAAGCTCCCGATACGACGGTGGCTGATGGCGACGGCGATGGCAACGGCAACGGCAACGGAATCGTTCCCGCTATCATTGCTGTGGCTGCGGCTGTTGCGGCGGCGATCGTTGGAATCGCGCTTTTCAAAAAGAAAAAGAAAAAATAATATTTTTTGCATCGAGCGCGGAACAATTCCGCGGTCTTTTGCGTCAGTTGAAGCGGGTATAATATTTTGAAAGCACGATATGAATAGTAAAAATGCAAAATTTTTCTTGACTAATACAACGATTTTTGGTAAAACATAATTGAAATATTGATTTTGTCTGGACGCGTTGAAATCGCGTTGCGATAATTGTGAAAGGAAATGTTGTTATGAAAAAGACAATTTGCTTGGTTTTGTTGTTATCGATTTTGCTTTCTGTGAACATGGTGGTTTTAGCGTCAGATTTTGGCACGAACATCGACGCAGCTCTCTTGGAACGCGGATATCCTCAGGCTTATTTGGACAACATCCCAGAATCACTGAAAGAATCACTTTATAATCAACCGGAATTGATTTTTGTCGAAGCTCAAATATGTGTTCATAATGTGGAGAATGGTGATGATCAAATTTTCAGCATATCTGAAAACAACATTAATCCTAGAGGACAGATTCCAACGGATGAATTGACATTAACTTGGGGCGTGTATAAATACACGAACAGCAATAATATTCATGTGATCTATACATATAAATGGACAGATCTTCCGTTTAATCGTTATGAGGATCCTATCGGTGTTTCGTGGGACAGTAAATATTTCGCATTGGTAGATGATTCTTTTCATAAGGTGGATGAATACAGAACAAATATGTTTGGAAAGATTGCGATGCATACACAATCTGACGAGTGGGCGTATGCTAATGCCTCGTCTTCAAGTGTGACATGGTATGCTGATTTAGTGGGATATTTAACGGTTGGTGTTGATATGTTAATTGGATATGGAGAATTTACACTTTTTCCGAAACAATCGAATTTTACAACAACACTATATGGACACTATGTTCATGCAAAGTCCAATGCATCAATATCATTGGAAATTCCCCAATATGGTCTTGGATTCTCGGTAACAGGTGGATCATCTTATGACGAATTAGGTAATCAAATTACATTCACCTATGATTAATTATTGACAGGAGGGTGCTTGTGAAAGCATTTGGTGCATTTATTACTACGTTTGCGGTTGGTACTTTTTTTGAGGTGATCGGTATTATTATTTCGCGGCAATACGGACTCGGTGTCGTTCCCGCAGTGGCCGTGATGTGTGCGTTTGTTGTTCACAGTATTGAAAAAGCTCACGTAAAAGTAAAAAGCGAGGTCGAACTCGATAAATATGACAAAAAGAAAAAATAATATTTTTTGCATCGAGCGCGGAACAATTCCGCGCTCTTTTGCGTCTATATGATTGAAAGTAAATTTTACGTAAGGAGCTTTTGAAATGAAAAATATTACTCGTTCTATTTTATGCGTTCTTTTATGCGCGTCGATGACGTGCGCTGCGGTAGGATGCACTTCGGGAGGTAATTCCGTTGATTTGATGGCTGAGGTGAACGGTGATGTGAATGACGTAGGTGACGTATCCGACGCAGGTGACGCAGGTGACGCAGGTGACGTATCCGATGTTGGAGACGTTGCTACTCTGCGCGATATTGCTATGACGGAATTTGCCGTTGATCTTTTGCGCGAAAGCTATGAGGATGGCGAAAACACGCTCGTATCTCCGCTTTCCGTTATTTCAGCGCTTGGCATGACGGCAAACGGCGCCGTAGGCGAAACGAAGTTGCAGATGGAAGATGTGTTCGGTATGGAGGTGTCGGCGCTTAACGAGTATCTTTGTTCGTATCGGAAATCTTTGCCGACATCGGAAAAGTATAAGCTGTCGCTTGCGAACGGAATATGGTTCCGCGACGACGAGCGACTCGTCGTGAAAGAAGATTTTCTTAAAACGAACGCGGATTATTACGGCGCGGGCGCGTATAAGGCTCCGTTTGACGCCTCGACGGTACGCGACATAAACGGCTTCGTTAAGGAACACACGGACGGAATGATAAAGGATATTATAAACGAGATTCCCGATGCGGCTGTGATGTATCTTGTGAACGCGCTTGCGTTTGACGCGCAGTGGCAGGATATGTACTTTGAACATCAGGTGCATGACGGCGTTTTCACGACGGAATCGGGCGAGGAGCGCAAAGCGGACATGATGTATTCAACCGAGAGCGTTTACGTTGAAGACGGCGGTGTTGTGGGATTCCTTAAATACTACGCCGACCGCAAATATGCGTTCGCGGCGCTTTTGCCGAACGAAGGCGTCGGTGTCGGTGAATATATAAATACGCTCACGGGTGAGGGAATCGCGTCTATGCTCGCGGAAGCTGAATACGCAACGGTCAGGGCCGCTATGCCGAAGTTTGAATTTGAGTATGACATTATAATGAACGATGCTTTGAAGTCGCTCGGGATGACGGCGGCGTTTGACTCGAAAACGGCGGATTTTTCGGGGATCGGTACGTCGGCATACGGTCCTATATATATCGGTCGAGTGATCCATAAAACGTATATATCCGTCGGCGAGCGCGGAACGCGCGCAGGCGCGGCAACGGTCGTGGAGATGAATGCAGGCTCCGCCGAGCCGATCGAGGTGAAAACGGTTTATCTTGACCGTCCGTTCGTGTTTATGATAATCGACTGTGAGAGTAACGTTCCTTTGTTTATCGGTGCTCTTTGTGACGTAAAATCATAAATAATGCTTGACAAAAACGCGTCGGTGTGATATAAAGATTTGTAACTGATAAAACGCAATGACGCGGAGGAGTACAGACAAAAGCGGGCACATAGCGAGTCGATGACGGTGGAAGGTCGGCAGGCAGCGCAGGTTTGGAAGGTCGCCGCACGAGCGGCGCGGGAGAGGGAACGGCAGGTTTTGACGATTCCGTATTCCGCGACGTGTACCGCACGTTACAGCGGCTTTGAGTGCGCGCAGGATTTCTGCGTGAATCAGGTGGTACCGCGCTTCACGCGCCCTGAATTTATATTCGGGGCGCGTTATTTTTTTGTTTACAATATGTTTTTATATAAAGGAGAGTGCAAATGAGAAAAGAATTACCGAAGACATACAGTCCCGGGGATTTTGAAGACCGTATATACGCCGATTGGTGTGATCACGGCTATTTCGCCCCGAATAAAGAAGGCAAACCCACGTATACGATCGTGATTCCGCCTCCGAACATTACAGGTCAGCTCCACATGGGCCACGCGCTTGACAATACTCTGCAGGATATCCTCATCCGCTATAAGCGTATGAAGGGATTTGACACGCTCTGGCTTCCCGGTACGGACCATGCATCCATCGCAACGGAAGCGAAGATCGTTGAAGCGATGCGTAAGGAAGGCATCACGAAAGAGGATCTCGGACGCGAGGAATTTCTGAACCGTGCGTGGGCTTGGAAAAATCAGTACGGCTCGCGCATCATTTCCCAGCTTAAGAAGATGGGTTCGTCGTGCGACTGGAGCCGCGAGCGCTTCACGCTTGACGAAGGCTGCTCCCGTGCAGTACGCGAGGTTTTCGTTCGCCTTTACGAAAAGGGACTCATCTACCGCGGTGAGCGTATCATAAACTGGTGTCCGCACTGCAAGACCTCTATTTCGAATGCCGAGGTTGACTATAAGGAGCAGGCAGGCCACTTCTGGCATATCCGTTATCCGCTCGTTGGCGGCGGCGGATACGTTGAGGTTGCGACGACACGTCCCGAAACGCTGCTCGGCGATACTGCCGTTGCCGTTAACCCTGCGGACGAAAGATACAAGAACATGATCGGCAAGTACTGCGTGCTTCCGCTCGTTGGCAGACGCATTCCGATTGTTGCGGACGAGCACGCACAGCTCGACAAGGGTACAGGCTGCGTTAAGATCACTCCCGCGCACGACCCGAACGACTTCGAGGTCGGCCGCCGTTGCCATCTGCCGATGGAGGTTGTTTTAACAGAGGACGCAAAAATCACGGAAAATTATCCGAAATACGCAGGCATGGACCGCTACGAAGCGCGCAAAGCCATTGTTGAGGACCTTCGCGCAGGCGGATATCTGCACGAGATCGAGGATCTTACACACGAGGTTGGTACCTGCTACCGTTGCGGAACGACGATCGAGCCGATGATCAGCTTGCAGTGGTTCGTTAAGATGGAGCCGCTTGCTAAGCCTGCCGTTGACTCCGTTCGCCGCGGCGAAACGAAGTTCGTTCCTGAACGCTTTGAAAAGCTTTACTTTAACTGGATGGAGAACACACAGGACTGGTGTATCTCCCGTCAGCTCTGGTGGGGACACAGAATCCCCGCATTCTACTGCCCCGATTGCGGCGAGATGATCGTCACAAAGGAAGACGGTGCCGTTTGCCCGAAGTGCGGATGCAAAATGGAGCAGGATCCCGACACGCTTGACACGTGGTTCTCCTCTGCGCTTTGGCCGTTCTCGACGCTCGGCTGGCCTGATGATACAGCCGACCTGCACCGCTTCTACCCGACGAACACGCTCGTTACGGGCTACGACATCATCACCTTCTGGGTATCGCGCATGATCTTCTCCGCGCTTGAATACACGGGCAAGGCTCCGTTTGATACGGTGCTGATTCACGGTCTCGTTCGTGATGCGCAGGGAAGAAAGATGTCCAAATCGCTCGGCAACGGTATCGATCCGCTTGAGATCATCGATCAGTACGGCGCGGACGCGCTCCGCTTCGCACTTGCTACGGGCAACTCTCCCGGAAACGATATGCGCTTCTCCGACGAGAAGATCGAAGCTGCACGTAACTTTGCAAATAAGCTTTGGAATGCGGCACGCTTCGTCCTTATGAATCTTACGATCGAAAAGATCGAATATCCGAAGGCGGAAACGCTTGCGCTTGAGGATAAGTGGGTGCTGACTCGCTATGAAAAGACCGTAGCCGAGGTTACTTCCGCACTCGACAAGTACGAGCTCGGTATCGCGCTTTCGAGCCTTTACGGCTTCGTTTGGGATATTTACTGCGACTGGTACATTGAGCTTACAAAGCCGTCGCTCAACGAAAAGGAAACGGAACGCTCACGCATCTCGCAGAATACGCTCGCGTTCGTTCTTAACGGAACGCTCAAGCTCCTGCATCCGTTCATTCCGTTCATAACAGAGGAGATCTTCGGCTCGTTGCCGCCGTATGAAGGTGTAGACGAGGAGTCTATCATGGTATCCCCGTACCCCGAATACGACGAGGCACTCGTTTTCGAACGTGAAGAGCTCGATATGAATGCCATTATCGATGCCATCAGTGCGATTCGTTCGCGCCGCGCCGAAATGAACGTTCCTCCATCAAAGAAGGCGACACTCTATTTTGAAACGAAGTCTCCCGAGATCTTCGGCGCCGACGCAGAGCCGTTCTTCAAGCGTCTTGCGTCCGCATCTGAAACTCAGCTCGTTGACGGCACGCCCGAGGGCAACGTCGTCAGAATCGTAACTGGACACGCGACCGTTTATATCCCGCTCGGTGAGCTTGTTGACCTTGAAGCGGAAAGAAAGCGTCTTATGGCAGAGCTTGACAAGAACGCAAACGAGATCAAGCGTCTTGAATCGAAGCTCGGTAACGAAGGTTTCATCGCAAAAGCACCCGCGGCAGTCGTCGAGGGTGAGCGTGCGAAGCTTCAGAAGTACCGTGAAGTCAGAGCCGGCCTTGAGGCAGCTCTTGCGGCACTTTGATGTTGAATTTATGAACAAAAGAGGGGCAAAAGCCCCTCTTTTTGTCTTTTTATAACCAAGATGTAAAAAATGTCTTTATGCTTGGTAACACCTTGAAAAAAGCCTGTAATATGGTGTATAATATAAAATGAGATATTATTTTATTTGTGATACTTGATCGACACCGTGTGTCAGCGGAGGGGTTATGAGCGAAACGATTCTGTCCTTGTCGAAAATTGAAAAAAGCTTTGGGGAAACCTCCGTCTTGCGCGGCATTGACCTTGACGTTGAAAGAGGCGAGTTTGTAACATTACTCGGCTCGTCCGGATGCGGAAAAACGACGATTTTGCGCATTATCGCAGGCTTGATCGATGCAGACAGCGGTGCTGTGGTCCTTGACGGCGAGGATATGACGGGCGTTGCGCCCGAAAAGCGTCCCGTGAATACGGTGTTTCAGAATTACGCACTGTTTCCGCACATGAACGTTGAGGATAACGTCGGTTACGCGCTTCGCTTACGCGGAGAAAAGAAAACTGTAATAAAAGAAAAAGTGGAGCGTGCGCTTGCGCTTGTGCAGCTTTCCGGTTACGAAAAGCGGCGTCCGCATGAGCTCTCGGGCGGACAGCGCCAGCGCGTCGCGATAGCACGCGCCGTGATCGCCGATCCGAAGCTTCTTCTGCTTGACGAGCCGCTCGGTGCGCTTGACCTGTCGCTTCGCAGACAGATGCAGATCGAGCTGCAGCATATTCAAAAGGAGCTCGGAATCACGTTCATATACATAACTCACGATCAGGAAGAAGCGCTCAATATGTCGAGCCGCATCGCCGTTATGCGTAACGGTGTTTTCGAGCAGATCGGCACGCCTGCACAGATTTATGACGAGCCGAAAACGGCGTACGTTGCCCGTTTTGTCGGCGAGGCGAATATCATCCGCGGTATCGTTGCCGCAGATGGCGGCGACGTTGTCACCGTAGCTGCTTTGGGCGGCACGGTAGGCGCGAAGAAAAATGGAATGGACGTATCTGTTGGTGATAGCGTGACGGTCGCGGTTCGGCGCGAAAATATCATCATTTCTGATGAAGAAAACGGCGGGATTCCCGTCACCGTTGCGGAAAAGAGCTTTGCGGGCGGAATGCTCCGCATAGTTATGACGACGCCTGACGGCGTCCTCATCACGGCAAGCAGACACGGTATTGACTCTGAATATAAGCCGGGAGATGAGCTTTACGTTTCGTGGGATCCGACGTCGGCTGTTGTCGTTTGCGATACGGACGGAGGCGGCATGTGAAAAAACGGAATCTGCAAAAAAAGCGGGAGCTCCGCGCAACGCTTATGACGTTGCCGATGTATATTTTCACGCTTGTGTTCGTCTTGGGACCGCTTATTTATATGCTTTTGTTAAGCTTTCTCACACGTGACGAGGTGTGGGGAATACAATACGTTTTCACGCTTGAAAACTATAAGAATATTTTAAGTCCTGTTTATGCGGAGACGTTCGTGCAGTCTTTGAAACTCGGTCTCTTTACGACGGCGGCAGTCGTTTTGATCGGCTATCCATACGGATATTTTATGGCTCGCTCGTCAAAAAAGTGGCAAAGCCGTCTTATGACGCTCCAGATGATACCGTTCTGGGTCAACTCTTTGATCCGTTTATACGGCTGGATAATCATCTTCCGTGCCAACGGACTGCTTGACAAGCTTTTGATGATCTTAGGTATCATCGACGAACCGCTGAAGCTTTTGTACACGTATCCCGTCGTCGTTGTGGGAATGATATACGTATTGTTGCCTTATATGATCTTTTCGGTCTACAGCAGTATCGAAAAGATGGACTGGTCACTCGTTGAATCTGCACGTGATCTTGGCGCGTCGCGCGCACGCGCGTTTTGGGACATAACGTTCCGTTTGTCTTTGCCCGGACTTTTGACGGGCATAATACTTACGTTTATTCCGTCAATGGGGCTTTTCTTTATCGCCGACATACTTGGAGGAAACAAGATCGTTCTTGTGGGCAACCTGATACAGGAACAGCTCATGAAGGCGCACAATCAGCCGTTTGCGGCGGCGCTTGCTGTCATATTGATGGTACTGACGAGCGTTCTTATATGGATATATCGCCGCGTGGCAAAGGTTGAGGAGCTTGAAACCGCAGTGAAACGATAACAGCTGCCTAAAATAATATAGTCAAATGTAAAATATCGCGTGAAAGGAGTGAAAAAATGAAAACGAAGAGATCAAAGCCTAAATCTCGCCGTGTATTTTCGCGCGCGTATCTTGCGACGCTGACGACGCTGTCGTATCTGCCGATCTTCGTTATTATTTTTTATTCCTTAAATGAAAGTAAGATTAGCTCTGTCTGGGGCGGATTTTCGCTTAAATGGTACGATAAGCTTTTCGCGGACGAGGAAATGTTCGCCGCGCTCGGAATGAGCGTGTTGCTCGGCGTCGCTGCCGCCGTTATTGCGGCTGTCATAGCGACTGCTGCCGCGCTCGGCATTAAGGAAGCAAAGCTTCCGTTCAAAGGTGCTGTCGAATATATTTCATCCTTGCCTATAATGATCCCAGAGATCGTACTCGGTATGGTGCTTCTCGTTTATTTTTCACTTTTCGGAATGAAGCTCGGCTTCGGCACGCTTCTGATCGGACACGTTTCGTTTTCGATCCCGTATATCTATATGCAGGTGAAATCGCGTCTTGTCGGGTTGGACGAATCTTATCTTGATGCGGCGCGTGACCTCGGCGCAAGCTCGCTTCGCGCATTCTTTGACATCACCTTGCCTCTGCTCATGCCTGCGCTTATCTCGGGTATGTTTCTCGCCTTTGCGATGAGCTTTGATGACGTTATAATCAGCGTATTCGTTTCGGGCGTTGGAAACAGCACACTGCCCGTGAAGGTGTACACACAGCTCAAAACGGGTACCACACCCGAAATAAACGCTTTGTGCACACTTATGCTCGCCGTAACGCTTGTGTGCTACTTAATTTCGATGACAGTCTCGCTTCGCGGGACAAAAAATAAAAAAACTACAGGAGCTACAAAATGAAAAAAACATTGATTATTGTGCTTGCGCTTATGCTGTGCCTGCCCATCCTTTCGGGATGCTCGGAAGAGGGAGAGGTACTCACGCTCTACACGTGGGAGGGAATGTTCCCCGACGAGATCATTGACGGCTTTGAAAAAGAAACGGGCATCACGGTCAGATACGAAAATTTTGATTATGATGAAACGATGCTTGCAAAGTTAGAGGAAACGAAGGGCGGCGGATACGACCTTGTTATCGCTGACGACTACATCATAGAAACCGCTATCGCGGAAGGGCTCGTTCAGAAGCTCGACGCCGGAAAGCTTGAAAATTACGGTAACATCAACCCTATATATCAAAGCCAGTTCTTCGATCCGAAGAATGAATACACCGTTCCTTACGGAGCAGGCGTTCAGACGATCGTATATGACCCCGCAAAGGTGTCGGTTGAGATCAACGGTTACGCCGATCTTTGGGATCCTTCCCTGGCGGACAGCATCGGAATGATCGCTAACTACCGTGTTATCAACGGTATGGCACTCAAGGTGATGGGCGAAAGCTACAACACCGAGGATGCCGCCACGATCAAAGCAGCGGGAGAAAAGCTTGCGGAGCTTGCACCGAATGTGCGTCTTATCAAGGACGATAACCTTCAGGACGATCTTATCTCCGGCGAGGTTTCCGTTGCCGTTATGTATACATCGCAGGTAACGCTGGCGAAGCTGACAAATCCGTCGCTCGAGGTCGTATATCCCGAGGAGGGAATAGGTCTTGGCATTATGGCGGGATTCATTCCGTCCGATGCTCCGAACGCGGAGGCGGCATATAAGTTCCTTGACTATATCCTCGATGCTGAACGCGGAGCGAAGTGCTTTGAGCATCTCGGATATTACTGCACATATTCTGCATCCGAAGCATACATTAACGAAGACTATAAGAGCTTCCTGACGCTTCCCGCAGGTGTGACCGCGGAAAGCTCTGAGATGATCGGAACGATCGGCGGCGACGCTGAAGAAGCTCACATGGAGGCTTGGGTGACGTTCAAATCCCTTTGCGAATAATAAACGGGCGAAAGGTTAGATTATTATGTCTTCCGTATTTGTTAAGTCAGCGGCACTTTTGCTGTTGACATTGTTCCTTTTTTCTTTCGTTGCCTGCGGTGACGATGCGAACGGCGGCGATACCGAAACAGACGTTATATACGTCCCCGAGGAAACGACGTCGGACGGCGTGCTCACACCGGAGCAGGTTCCACCCGATACGGTGTGCTTTCTCAATTCCTTTGCCAAGGTAGGCGTTCCGCTCACCTGCTACGGTTATCCCGACGGAGTAACGTATACGTGGACCATAACCCACATGACGAACGACGAGGTTGAAACCTTCGAGGACACGACGGGAGCGTATACCCCCGAGAGAAGCGACCTTGAATCGATGATCACCGTATCCGTTGACGGATACGATGATCTTATGATCTACTGTAGCGAGCTACCCGTGCTTTATTTTTCGGGCGAGGCGAAGTATAAGGCGATATCAAAGAATGAATACGTCGACGTTGCGCTCACGATGCAAGGCAACTCAACGACAGTAAAAGGCTTATACGAGGGTGCGGCACAGCTTCGTTTACGAGGAAACTCAACGGCGAATCTTGATAAGCGTCCGTTCAAGCTGAAGCTTGAAACGAAAGAGAATATGCTCGACATGGCAGACGGCAAGAGCCGCCATTGGGTGCTTTTGGCAAACGCCATCGACCATACTCTTATGAGAAACAAGCTTCTTTACGACTTCTCGGGCGCGCTTGGAACCGAGTATTACACGAAGAGCGAAAACGTCGTGCTTATCTATAATGGCGAGTACTACGGTGTATATCAGCTTTGCGAACAGATACGCATCGACAACTCCCGTATTGATATTTACGATTGGTCCGACGCGGCGGAGGACGTCGCTTTGGCACTCGCAAAGAAACTGCGCGATGACGGAGAGGTCACCTCGGAGGAATACGAAGCTAAGGCTATCGAGATTGAGGACACACTTGTATCCGATTGGAGCTGGGTCGACAGCGGTGAGTTCAAATATAACAAAAAGACGTACACGTTTGAAGAATTTGGCGTGACGCTCCCCGAGCGTACGGGAGGATACATCATCGAGATGGACTTTTACAGCAGAGATGATTCCACGCTGTCGCGTCTTGAATCTGCGTACAGACAGCCGCTTTATTTCAGCGATATCGGTCAGGGAACTCAGTCTGCCGCCGATTCGTTTGAGGACACCGAGCTTTACGAATCTGCATACAAATTCATGCAGAGCTTCGAATATGCGCTTCACAGCGACGATTTCTTCTTCCGTTCATCCGATACCCATTATGAGGCAACAGGCAACATGAATTGGGGCGGACGTCCCGGCTGGGGTGGCGGCTGGGGCAGCGGCTGGGGCGGCGGTTGGGGAGACTTTGAAGAACCCGACGCTACCGACAACTACGGATATTCGTACAATATCGCAAGCTACCGCGACACAGCTCACGACGGCTGGCATTACTCCGATTTCTTCGACATGGACAGCCTTGTGAACAACTTCATTTTCTGCGAGTTTGCCATGAACTGGGACAGCATGAAGAACAGCTTCTTCTACTATAAAGATGTTGACGGCAAAGCTTATATCGCACCGCAGTGGGACTTCGACTGGGCGTGGGGCAACATCAATATGTATAACATCAATACGTACTACCCCGAATCGTGGCACACAACCGAGGACGCTTTCACGGTAGAGCAGTATTATCAGAAGGTGCAGTGGAACCGTATGCTTATAAGAGACCCGTACTTTTTGGCGCTCGTATATGAACGCTACCATGAAGTGCGCGACACATTGATCGAAGACATGATAAAAGACGGCGGAACGATCGACATGTACGTGGAGGATCTCCGTATCTCGGCGCTTGCAAACGACAACAGATGGCGCAAAACGTACAAGTCCTATAAGGGCGAGGAATACGATGACGCCGTTGCGAGCATGATCGAATTTATCGAGACTCGCGTTGATTGGCTAGACGAACAGTTTGAATCTATGGAAACGCTCATTGATTCGCTCGGATACTATCAGACGTACGGCAAAATCAAGGTGACGGACGTGTCGGTGGGTGAAACCCAAACAGTCATTACCGCATCCTGCTCTGTGTCAAAGTCGAAAAAAGTGACGTTCCAGGTGAACGGAACGACTGTAATCACCTCTGACATCGTTGACGGTGTCGCAACGGTGACACTTGACAATTCCTGCCTTAACGAAAACGGTGTCAACTGCGTTGAGGTCAAAGCCGTGAACGCAAACGGCGAGTACATCTACAACAATGATTATTGCAACGACGGCGTTTATAACATCGTTTATTCAAATTATAAGACGTTCTATACAGAATAAAAAAGATAAGGCACCGCGCGGTGCCTTATCTTTTGAAAGGTGATCAAATATGAATGAAATGCTTTTGGAGATCAGATCGTCGGCGAAGGCTGCAACGGATGAGCTCATCGCGTCAGCAAAGCTGAAGGACGGGGATATTCTCGTCGTAGGATGCTCGTCGAGCGAGGTGGCAGGGCAACGGATCGGGACGTGTTCAAGTCTTGACGTAGCTGAGGCGGTGTTCGGCGGCATTTACGAGGCAGCACAAACGGCGGGAGTTTATCTTGCAGCGCAGTGCTGCGAGCATCTGAACCGTGCCATCGTCATAGAGCGTGAGCTGATGAAACGCGAGCGACTCGATGAGGTAAACGTCATTCCGCAGCCGAAGGCGGGCGGATCGTTTGCGACGGCGGCGTATAAGCGCTTTACCTCGCCCGTCGCGGTTGAAAAGATAGCTGCTGATGCAGGCATCGACATTGGCGATACGCTCATCGGAATGCACCTGAAATGCGTTGCGGTGCCGATGCGCCTGTCCGTTGACAAGATCGGCGATGCGCACGTCGTTTTTGCACGCACGAGAGCAAAATTCGTCGGCGGAGCAAGGGCGGTTTACAATGAAGATCTTATGTAAATGAAACAAAGAGGACTTTCGGTGACGAAAGTCCTCTTTTTGCGTTGTGTTTTGCGTCAGCCCTCGCCAAGCTCGGTGAAAACGACGGAAACACTGTTTGAGACGCCGCCATAAAGGCAGTCTGTATGCTTCCCGACGGAGACGTAATGATCTAACATGAATTTCGCCGAAAACGGCATTTCTATATCTGTCAGCTCATCGGGGGCAAACCAGCGAAGCTCACCCTCGTTTGAAGAAAGCGACGCTTCGCGTCCGTTTTTGAGGTTTGCGAAGAAGTAATAGTTCTGGCGCACCTCGCCCTTGTAATTGCGAAGCGTGATGTAGCGGAGCGACAAACCTTCGACATCGTCCTCGGTCAGTCCGAGCTCCTCGTATAGCTCACGCAACGCACAGGCACGCGGATCGTTGAGCTCGTCGGCTTCAAAGTGACCGCCTGCCGACGGCACCCAAAGATTGTTGACGATTCGAGAGCCTTGCCTATACAGCATCAGGATCTTTCCGTTTTGAGTCAGTATGACCGATGCCATGTTCCGTAGCTTATCTGTGGTTATCATTGTTATCCTCCGCGGATTTTGTTATGTTGATTTAATAATATACTACATCGGATTTGCACTAAAATCACTCGGGCATTCAATGCCGATTTTGCCCGATAAATCAAAATTGGTTTAACTGTTTGCCACCAAAAGCAACACAAGCAATACTATTGCCGTAATCTCAATTAATATGCCCCAAGCATTAATGATAGAGATAAATTTATCGGGAGCAATTTTCTTTATCATAACAGAGAAGAGAATACCTACGATTCCTCCAAAGGTGTTCCCTAAAATGTCTGTAATATCACTGGCGCCGATTGCGAAAATGAATTGGACTGCTTCGAATAGAAAACTTGTCAAAAGAATAACTGCACATTTATTTGCTATATGCCAATTTTCTTTGAATATCTGAACATATACGCCTAATGGAACGAAAACGATAATATTATAAAGAATTTCTGTCGAATGTGTGGTTGTCTCTTGGTCATAGTAAAATGGGATCAAATTTATAACACGCATATTCGGCAACTCCGAAAGGCTTGTGGAAAATTTGAAAAGAACCAACCATACAAGTAATATTGAATATATACCAAATACAGTATACGATATTCTTTTTTGTTTTGCTGATTGAAACACTGATAGATCTTCTCCTGCCGAATTTTGATTTATCATACGGCTGCATTATACCACAAAACTCCATAAAAATAAACAGTATGCCGCGAATCGTGCACGTAAAAAAGCGTTGCTGAAAGCAACGCTTTTTTTGTGTGATCCCAATAGGGATGAGATTATCTCTTGGAGAACTGGCTTGCGCGGCGAGCCTTCTTGAGACCGTACTTCTTTCTCTCGACCATACGAGGGTCGCGACGGAGGAAGCCTGCCTTCTTGAGGGCGGGACGGAAGCTTTCATCTGCCTGGCAAAGAGCGCGTGCAAGACCGTGACGGATTGCACCTGCCTGTCCGGAATAACCGCCGCCGCGAACGAGAGCGATGATGTCGAACTTGCCTTCTGTATCGGTAACAGCGAAGGGCTGGTTAACGATGAGCTTGAGAGTATCGAGGCCGAAATAATCGTCGATGTCACGGCCGTTGATGGTTACAACACCGGAACCGGGAACTATGCGAACGCGAGCAACGGAGCTTTTTCTTCTGCCTGTGCCGTAGAAATAAGGTTTAGCGCTTGTGTACATTTATTCGTCCTCCTATTATATTTCGTAAGCTTCGGGCTTCTGAGCCTGCTGCTTGTGTTCCGGACCGCGGTATACGTGCAGACGGGTGATGGACTTGTCGCCGATAGAGTTCTTCGGGAGCATGCCCTTAACTGCAAGACGCATTGCGAGCTCGGGACGGGTCGCCATGAGAGTCTTATACTGAACCTCTTTGAGGCCGCCGATATAACCGGAATGACGACGGTAGTACTTCTGTGTGAGTTTGTTGCCTGTGAGAACTGCCTTTTCAGCGTTTACGATGATAACGTATTCGCCGCAGTCAACGTGAGGCGTGAATTCGGGACGGTGCTTGCCGCGAAGAATGGTAGCAGCTGCAACAGCGGTCTTGCCGAGGGGCTTTCCTGCTGCATCGAGAACGTACCACTTGCGTTCAACCGTCTCTTTTTTTGCCATGTAGGTCGACATTGTGATTCCTCCGAAAGAATATCTTTATTTAATAAAAAACTGTGTTTTCGCGGACGGCAGGGCATAGCTATACACCGTTTTCGACCGCGCGAGATGAATTATAACATGGGTCAACACGCTTGTCAATAGGCTTTTTGAAAAAATATTTGACAATTTCAAAATATGCCCGACTTATCTCGCAAATGCTCGTTAATTCTTCGATTTTTGGCTGTTTTTATGTGTCCTCTTGCACGAAACGGCATTTTGACGAATGCGTCGGCGCAAAAAAACGGCGGTGATTTCACCGCCGTTTTTATTTGAAGTTACAACTTTATCCGAAGATAGAAAGCTTATCAAGGCTCTTTTCGATAGCCTTGTTCATAGCCTTCTGGAGCTGTGCGTACAGAGTTGCGGGGTTAGCGTCAACGGATTTGAGCGTCGTGTAAGCGGAACCCCAGTTGAAGAATACGCCGAGGTCGTAGCAACGCTGCTGGAAGATGATATCGAGCATTTCTCCGGACTCTTCATCGCGAGAGTAACGGGACTTGAGCTGACCTTCGTAATAAGCGGGGGTGAGGATCTGATTTCCCTTTGCTGCGAGAGCTTCAACGATAATACCGGTCTTATATGTGTCGGGACAGTTGTTGCCGATCGTCAAAACGCAGGAAGAAACTGCGATGTAGGAGTAGTAACGGTCGATGTCGGAAGTGTACTTCGGGAAGGGAACGATACCGAAATCTTCATCGTTTTCGCGGAAGCTGCGAGCGTGCGCGATAACTTCCGTTGCGAAGAGGGTTCTTCCGTCCTTGAAGATAAGCGGAACCTGGTTATCATCGTTGTAGCATTCGGTGTCGCCCATGATAACTACGATATCCTCAAATGCGTTGACGAACTGTTCTGTACCCCATGTGAGAACGGGAATACCTTCGTCGTCAAGGTCAACGAGCTTCAAGCCTGCGGACTCCCAGAATGCGGGATAGTTTTCGCTGTGTCCGGAAATACCGAACGTATCTACTGAATATTCGGGTGTGCCGTTTCCGTTTTCGTCATACATTGTTTCGCGGCCCATCTCGTGCATTTTATCCCATGTCCATGTGTTGTTGGCAACGAGATCGTAGGGATTCTCAAGGCCGTGAGCCTCGATCAGCGACTTGGTGAAGTATACGCACCAAATGCACTCCTTGTCGGAAAGAGCGATGTCGCCTGCGACCATATAGTGCTGACCGCCGAGCGCGAGCTGATTTGTACAGTCATCGTTCCACCATGCCTTGTCGAGATTGATGTATGCGAAATCATCGATAGTGTAGCAATATCCTGCACCGACGGCGGATGCGGAATAGTCCATGCTGTTAAAGCAGATGTCGTAGTCGTCGGTGTTTGCGTCAACGGACGTCTTGAAAAGCTCGTATACGGCAGAGCCGAGCGTAGCGGAAACTTCGCTGATTGTAATGCCGAGCATATCTTCAACGGCGAGGTTGCGCTCGTAGATCGCATTTTCGTATGCGTCGTCGGAGGGCTCGTCGAAGTCACACATAGCAAAGTTGTATGTAAGAACATCGGGAGTGAGGATAACGAACTCTTCGTCTTCGAATTTTTCGTCGGGGATCTCAAGGATCTTGTCTTCGGCGTTTTCGGTTTCGTTTCCTGTTTCGTCGCCGGTTCCGGTGTTGGCGGCGTCTTTTGTTCCTTCTCCGTTGTCAGCGGGATCGGTGCAAGCTGCGAGCGGAACGGCGATCATGAGCAGAACCAACAGTAAACATAAGATTTTTTTCATATTATACCTCCGTGAAGTTTATGCTGTTATTCTACTTTATATGATACATTATAACAAAGCGTCCTTGTTGAATGAAATGTTAACTAAAGATTGTGTAAATGTTAACAAAAACAAATGATGCGTAATATTTTGTTAACGAAATCTCCGTGAATGCAAAATGATACGTTAATTATGCACTGCGATAAGTCAACCGAGGCTGCGCAGAGCGGAAAATGAAGATTCGAGCTGCTCATTGATCGATTCGTGATTATCGTTATAAAGATCGAGAGGAGCGGAGTTGCTCTTTTTCATCAGATCGGAGCAAACGTCGTTATAATTGAGGAATACGCCGATGTCATACGAACGGTTACGGAAGATCATATCAAGCATCGTCGCAGACTGCTCGTCACGCGCCGACGCAGATGTGGTGAGAGCTTCGTAATATGCGGGCGTGATATATTCGGCTCCTTTAGCGGCAAGAGCCTCGGTTATGATGCTTGCCGCGTAAGTATCCGAGCAGTCGGTCGGGATTCCCATGACGTTTGAGTACTTTGTGACGTGAGAGCCGTACCATTTGGAATCGGCATCGTATTTGGGATATGGGACGATGCCGAAGTTGACGTCCTTGTTTCTCAGATAGCGTGCGAAGGAAAGCGTCGTTGAAGTGAAGAGCGCATCGCCATCGGCGAATGCGTCAACGGCGTCGATGGAAATGATGCCTTCGGAACCATCAAAATAGATGACAGAGGTGGAATCGCTGTCCATAATATCGCGTATATCCTCAAATATCATCGAGAAAACATCAGTCCCGAAGGAAACGGTCGGCGCGCCGTTCTTGTCGGTTGAGATAAGCTTTTGCTGCGCTGAAGTCCAGCTTGCGGCTATGTTTCCGGGAGTTGTGATGAAGCCGGCAACGTCACCGTTGGCGGTTATATCGGCTGCCATCGCGTGCATTTTGTCCCACATCCATTCGTCACGGAGAACGAGCTCGTACGGATCGTCTGCGGAAAGCGTCGCGAGAATGTCTTTGTTATAGTACATCGCCCAAAGACCTTCCTTGTCGGACATTGAGATATCGCCTGCAACGAGCGGTGTTTTGCCGAAAAACGAAAGCTGTTCGACGGCATCGGAATTCCACCACGATTTGTCAAGATCGATGTACGATAGATCGCAGAGGTCATAATAATGGTTATAGCCTGCGGACATAACGGAGTAGCGCATGCTATTGAAGCAGAGGTCGTAGTCACCTGCACCTGCGTTGACGGACGTTTGTAACAGATCGAAAACTCCGAGTCCGTCTGACGCCCTCACTTCCGTGATCGTGACGTTCAACAGCTCCTCAACGGTGCGGTTGCGGCTGTAGATGGCATACTCGTAAATATCGTCGGTAAGCTCATCAAAATCATTGATGCTGTAGTTCAGATTCTCGCTTGCGAAGGGTGAAATGATGACGAACTCGTATCCGACGAGGTCTGTTGTGTAGATGTCGTTGTTTTCGTTGCCGTTGGTCGTCGTATCGTCGGGAAGCGTTGTGTCGTCGGGAGCGACGACATCGGTAGTATCGTTTGAGTCGGCTGAGTCTGAGGCTCCGTCGGATCTGTCGGTATCGGTGGAGTCGTACACGCCGCCCGTATTGTTTGCGGAATCTGCCGGATCGTTGTCGCCCGGCGTTGAGATACTGTTTCGCATCAGCACAAAGGCAATGATGATAGCGGCAACCAAAACGACGCTCGCGGCAACGGAAATGACGTTTTTAAGTTTATCCTTGACGGATGATTCATTTGACTTTACCAAATATAAAGCGGTGGAGGTTGAATCCTTGGTCGTATCTGCCGCTTCGAGCAAATACTTTCTGTCGATCTCGTTTATTTCTTCCTGCATATAAACCGATAATCTCATATAATGACCCCCTTATCACGCAAATAGCTGTAAAGCCGCGCCTTTGTTCTTGATATTCTCGCATAAACGGCGTTTTCGGACATTCCCGATTCGCGTGCGATATCGGGAATGGACTTGCCATAGTAGTAGCGTTTGACGAAAATTCGCCTGCTCGATTCCGTCTCGGATGAGAGAAACTCGTTTATCACACCGCTTTTGCGGTTGATAACGATCTCCTCGGCGCTGGCGCTCCTGTCGATATGCTTTGCCACGTCGTCAAAATCAGAAAAGAGTGCTTCTTTTGTGCTTGCACGTTTTTGACTCGCCTGATATTTCAGCTTGTCGAAGACCTTGTGCTCGAGAATTGCCAATATATACGTCAACAGCTTGTTCGGATGATCGGGAGGAATAGAGTTCCATATCGCGACGAGGGTGTCGTTATACACCTCTTCCGCGTCGCGTCTGTCCGATAGATAACGTTCGGCGTGACTTTTCATTTTCACACCGTATTTTGCCTCAAGTTCCCTGACGGCAACGTCGCTTCGCTCGAAAAACAGATCTATTATCGCGCTGTCTTTCATGTTTGTGTCTTCCTTTCGGTGGTCATATTTTTTTCTACATTTATATAGTAGAATTTTTTTCGGAATTCTTACGTCATTATTTATAATTTTTTGTTTTTTTGCGTTTTTGTAAGCAAACGGCGCGATATTAGTCTGAGATTGTCTTCAGCTTTATATATTTGTACGCTGACAATAAAAAACGGCAGACTCGCATCTGCCGTTTTTATTGATAATAAGTCAGAAATTAAAGACCGAGTTTTTCGAATGCCTTTTCAATCTGCTTGCCGATCTGCTTCTGTACCTGTGCGTAGAGAGTAGCGGGGTTAGCTGTTACGCTCTTGAGAGAACCGAATGCGCCGCCCCAGTTGAAGAATACGCCGAGGTCGTAGCAACGATGCTGGAAGATGATGTCGAGCATTTCGCCGGACTCTTCATCGCGGGAGTAACGGGACTTGAGCTGACCTTCGTAGTAAGCGGGTGTAAGGATAGCTGCGCCCTTAGCTGCGAGAGCTTCAACGATGATGGAAGTTGTGTATGTGTCGGGGCAGTTGTTACCGATCGTCATAACGCAGGAGTTAACTGCGATGTAGGAGTTGTAATCTTCAACGTCGGAGTTGTACTTGGGGTAAGGAAGAATACCGAAGTCTTTTTCGTTTTCACGGTAGTCACGTACGAATGCGATAACTTCCGTTCCGAAGAGAGTCTTACCTTCCTTAAGGCAAGTTGTGATGTGAGCAACAGCGTCGGAAACTGTAGCTGTGGATGTCCAGTTAACGTTTTCTGTATCGTTCATGAGTTCAACGATGTCAGCGAATACGTTAACGAACTGTTCGGAGTTCCAGTTAACCTGGGGCATTCCATCTTTATCAAGGGATGCAAGAGTAAGACCGGCAGCTTCCCAGCTTGCAGCGAAGTTTTCGCTGTGAGTTACGAAACCGTAGATGTCACCGGAGTCGAGAGAGCCGCTTCCGTTTTCATCATATGTAGCTGTCTTAGCCATTTCGTGCATCTTATCCCATGTCCACTGGTTGTTCTTTACGAGGGTGTAAGGATCTTCGAGGTTGTTGGATTCGATGAGTTCCTTGATGAAGTATACAGCCCAGATGCATTCCTTATCGGAAAGAGCGATATCGCCTGCGAGCATGTAGTGCATGCCGCCGAGAGCGAGCTGTTCTGTACAGTCATCGTTCCACCAGGACTTGTCAAGATCGATATATTCGAAGCTGTCAATGTCATAGCAGAGGCCTGCGCCTGTTGCGGTGCAGGAGTATTCCATCTGGTTGAAGCAGACGTCGTAGTCACCCGTGTTCGCTTCTACAGACGTCTTGAAGAGGTTGTAAACGTCAGAACCGATACCGCCGGTAACTTCGGTGATCTTAACGTTGAGGAGTTCTTCAACAGCGAGGTTACGCTCGTAAAGTGCGTTCTCATACATGTCGTCGGAGGGCTCGTCAAAGTCAGTCATTGTGTAGTTATAAGTAACTACTTCGGGAGTGAGGACGATGAATTCAAGTTCCTCAAAGTCGGAATCCGGAATCTCGAGCTTGTCAAGAGCGCCGGAGTCTGCTTCGGTTTCCGTGTTGCCTGTGCCGGCTGCGTCGCCCGTACCCTCGCCGTCATCGGGAGAATCCGTGCATGCTGCAAGCGGTACTGCAATCATGAGAAGTACGAGCAGTAAGCTTAAAAATTTTTTCATAAATACCTCCAAGTATTTACATGATAATTATGCGAGTAAATTTTAGCGCATATTTGTGTACGTATGGTTGACTGAGTGTGAACAGAGTGTGAATAGCGTGGAAAAGCGGCATGAAATTTGTGCTGTTTTGCTAAAAATGCGGTAAAAAAGGCAAAGACGGTAAATCTTAAACAAATCTTAAAGGGATATACTGTTTTTTCTTAAACTTTTTTGTGGTACAATTCGGGTATGAAACGATTGCGGAGGAACTTTATGTATAACATTCTTGTTTGTGACGATGAATATGACATTGTCGCGGCGCTCGAAATATATTTGGCGGCAGAGGGGTGCTCGGTTTATAAAGCCTACAACGGAGAAGAAGCTCTCCGCATTGTGAAAAGCGAGGACATACATCTCGTTTTGCTGGACATAATGATGCCCGTTGTGGACGGACTGCACACAATGAAGCGCTTGCGTGAGTTTTCAAACGTGCCCATTCTGCTTCTCACGGCGAAAAGCGAAGAAACGGACAAGATAGTCGGGTTGAATCTCGGTGCGGACGATTACATAACGAAGCCGTTCAATCCCGCCGTTGTGACGGCGCGCGTGCGCGCCAATCTGCGGCGGTATATAGAGCTCGGCGGAAACGTCACCAAGCCCGATGATAAGATATACAGTGTCGCCGGGATCGTAATGGACGATAAATCTCACACAGTTACCCGTGACGGCGAAGGCGTTAATCTTACGCCGACCGAATACGAGATACTGAAGCTGTTTCTGACGCATCCGGACGAGCTGCTGACGCCGAAGCGGATATACAATTCCGTTTGGGGCGGCGGATATATGGGCGGCGAGGGGACGATCGCCGTTCACATACGTCACTTGCGCGAGAAGATCGAATACGATCCGTCCGAGCCGCGCTATTTCCGCGTCGTATGGGGGCAGGGCTATAAGCTGTCGAGCGTCGTGGACATCTGATGCCGGTCCATATTCTAATAAATGAAAGGAAAAACGCAATTATGAAAAAACTGGAATGCAGTAAAGGCGCTCGCATCACGGCGGTGCTGCTCGCCGCGCTGACGCTCTTCTTAGCCGCCGTGTCCGGTTTCGGTATCGCGCTCATATACGAGCTGGAGCTCTATTCATATGAGCTTGACGAAGCAAAAGAATCATATATTGACGGGATACTCTACGGCTACGCTTACCGTATTGCGGATGCGTATCGAACTGGTTACGTTTTCGGGGATACGTCGCAGGCCGAGGCGAAGCAGAATATGATGGCGGTGATATATGAGAAGAATCTTGACTTTGAGTTAAGACGAGACGGCGTAGCGGTATATAAAAGCTATGCGGGACATGCTCCGCAAAGCGAAAACATAAAGAGGATACCCGTGCTTGACAGTAACGACGGCGAGTATTCGGTGACGTTTTACGTCCATGCGAGCAAAAAATATGTCGATCCGTTTGTCGTCGCCGAAGAATGGATCCCCGTGCTTCACAGTATAAGATACTGGATTATCGTTATCTGTGCTGTGTCGGCGCTGTTGTCGTTTTTGTGTTGGCTGTTTGCGCTTTCGGCGGCGGGCAAGCGCCGCGAGAGCGAGGGCTACGTTATGACGATGTTTGACAAGGTACCGCTCGATATTATAGCTGTCGCCGCGTTTTTTGCTGTGATTGCCGAAATTATGATATACGAATACAACTGCGACATAGGCGACGTCTTCGTGGCGACTTTGATTTGCGTTTATGCGTTCGTCGATTCGATCATCATAACGCTCTTGTCGATGACGGCAAAGGTTCGTATCATGACGAAAACCTTCATTAGTAATAATGTTATTACGCGTCTGTTGAAGCTCATGCAAAGGCTTCTCGGATATATGTGGCGCTTTGCTGTCAAGGCAGCGAAGCTCGCGGTGCGTGTGATCCGTACGATACCGTTCTTCTGGCGCACGCTCTTGACGTTCACGGGGATGTTTGCCGTAAGTTTCGTTATTGCGGGGATCATTTCGTCCCATGACGACATCGGTGCGGTAATGTTCTTTATCTTCTGGGCGGTCGTTATCACCGGTGCGTGCTATGCGGGATGGAACATGACCCGTCTTAAGACGGGGGCGCAGCGCATATCGAAGGGCGACCTTGATTATAAAATAGACACGCAATATCTGCTGTTTGATTTCCGAGAGCACGCGGAAAATCTCAACAGCATCGGTGACGGAATGGCACTTGCGGTCGAGGAGCGAATGCGTGGCGAAAGATTCAAAACGGAGCTTATCACAAACGTGTCGCACGACATCAAAACGCCGATCACATCGATCATAAGCTACGTTGATCTGCTAAAAAAATGCGACATTGAAAACGAGGACGCAAAAGGATATATTGAAGTTCTCGACAGACAGGCGGCGAAACTGAAAAAGCTGACCGAGGACCTCGTCACGGCATCAAAGGCATCGTCCGGCGTTGTCACAGTCGATGCAAAGCCGTGTGAGCTCGGAATCCTCGTCGGACAAGCGGCGGGAGAGTATGAAGAAAAATTGACGGCGGCGGGACTGCACCTCATTGTCAACGTGCCCGAGCATCCCGTCACGATCATGGCGGACGGCAAGCTGATGTGGCGTGTGTTTGATAATCTTATGAGTAACGTCGTGAAGTATTCGCTGCCCGGCTCGAGAGTTTATTTTACACTCGCAGAGGCGGACGGTGTGGCAACGGTGACGTTGTCCAACATATCGCGTGAACCGTTGATGCGTGGCGCGGATGAGTTGACGGAGAGATTCGTGCGCGGTGACGAATCACGTCATACGGAGGGCTCGGGGCTCGGGCTGTCGATCGCAAAGAGCTTTGTCGAGCTTCAGGGAGGAACTTTGACGGTTACATCAGATGCGGATCTGTTTCGGGTAACGGTGAGGATGAAGAGTGCAGAATGCAGAGTGCAAAATGTGAAAAAAACGTGACGAAACCGTTGAAAATGTGTTGACATTGTAGTTTTCATGCGTTATACTTGAAATATGATATGAAAATATCGCAAAAAAATTTTTGGAGGAATTTTTCATGAAAAAGATTCTTGTTGTTGCTATCGCAGTAGCTATGCTCGCTGTAATGGCAATCTCTGCATTCGCTGCTGAGTCCGAAACAGTTATCAATCCGGGCTGGTGGGATGATTGGTCTGCATCGCATGAAATCGCAGACGGCGCTACACTTAAGTTCGACATTGATCTCGTAGCAGGCGGCACAAACGTTTGGAACAGCGTTAACGCTGTATTCATCAACTGCCTTACTGATGGCGTTGAGGCTCCTCATACCGCTGAAGGTTATGTAGAGTATGCAGTTCTTCGTACTGACCCGCACGGCTGGGCTACGGAATATGATAAGGGCAACTGCGCTCATACCGGCGACAATATTAATGACCTGGGAATCACAGATTATGCAGCTTTCTGGGCAGGCGCTGACTATGATATCACAATTACCAGAGAAGGCAACAAAGTTGTTTATGAGTACGCTATTCTTGCTGCTGATGGCACTGAAGTCGTAAGCGGTTGGGAAATGAACGCTGAAGACCTCAGCGCAGGCTGCTATGTATTCTTCACCGGTGATACAGGTACAGAAATGACTATCACCGTTGTTGACGAGCACGACGGCGTTAACGCTCCCGAAGGCGGCAACGAAGGCGACGCTCCTCAGACCGGTTTTGCAACGATCGCTCTTGCAATCGTAGCTATCGGCTCCGGCGCTTACATCGTTTCCAAGAAGCACTAAGCGATAAAAACAAAAAAGCTCCCAATCTGGAGCTTTTTTCGTTTTTGAATGCATAGTACAGAATGCAGAATTAAGAATTCCGGAACAAAAATTGCGGTGTAATTTTTGGATTTTATAAGGTAGCTTTTCGCTGCAGCGAAAAGCTACCTTCGTTCTGCATTTTGCATTCTGCATTTTGTAGTGCGGTGTGTAATATTAAAAAACTGTGACAAAACGGTAAAAGACGTGTTGACAATTGTGCTGTAAAATGCTACAATATCGTTATGATTTGGTTAACAGCCACATTTTTATTTTTTTTGGAGGAAAAATCATGAAAAAGATTCTCTCTCTTGTAATGGTAGTTATTATGCTTTCTTGCTTCGCTACCGCTACATCCGCAGCTGAAATGGAATTTGTTGAAGTAGCAAGCTTTGATTTCAGCAACGCAGACGGCCTCAAGGGCTTCACAGCAAGCTGGCCGAACAACGACCTTCTTTGCAATGCAGCAGCAGCTGACGTTTCCGCCAGCGTTGTTGACGGCGCATACGTTATGGGTACCGCAGGCTTTGTTGTAGACGAAGTTATCGATGCTACAAACGGTATCAAGGTCACAATGGACGTTACACTCGATGCAACTAAGATCGGCGGACAGCCTTGGTTCCAGGGTATCGCTTCCATCTTCAATGCAGACGGTAAGTCCGCTGAGTTCCTCGCTCTTTCCGGCGAAGAATTCGAGCACTCCTTCGATGCATACTACCTCAATCTCAAGGGTAACGGTAAGCACTTCCAGGCTCACACCGGTGATCTCGGCGAAGGCGCAACAGGCAACAATGTTGTTTGGGGCGGTGACGTTGCTGAAGACCTCGTTTCTGACGAAACTCCTACAGCTACAGTTGCAGTAGAATACATCGTTCTTCCCACTGAAACCGGCGCAACGATTCAGATCCTCGTTGATGGCGTAGACATCGGTCTTCCCAACAACCCCGAAATCGCTAACTTCCTCACCGATGAAATGCTCGTTACAATCGGTGCTACACACTACGGCGACTACCCGCTCAACGTTACTGTTGACAATGTAGTTATTTCCACAATGCAGGAAAAGGCTCCTCAGACCGGTTTCGCAACGATCGCTCTCGCAATCGTAGCTCTCGGCTCCGGCGCTTACATCGTTTCCAAGAAGCACTAATTCTTAAAACGCAATAAACACGCTCCCAATAGGGAGCGTTTTTTTGTTTTTTTGAATACGGAATGCAGAGTGCGAAATGTGAAAAAACTGTGACTAAACGGTAAAAAACGTGTTGACAATTGTGCTGGAAAATGATAAAATACTATTATGATTTGGTTACCAGCCACATTTTAATTTTTTTGGAGGAAAAATCATGAAAAAGATTCTCTCTCTTGTGATGGTAGTTATTATGCTTTCTTGCTTCGCTACCGCTACATCCGCAGCTGCTCCCGAAGGACAGATTGCGTACTACACGTTTGACGATGAAAACGGTCTTACAACGAACGGAGACAACGTTACGATCGCTGACGGCGTTGCTACTTTCGGCGCACAGTCTTGGCTCGAAGCAGAGATTGACCTCGCAGGTGTTACCGAAGTGACCGTTGCATTCAAGGTTAAGTTCCCTGCTACCTCTCCTAACTGGGCGTTTGAAATCACCTCTCAGGAAGAGCACGGCTCTTGGCTCAACGGCGGCACTCCCGAATCTTACCTCGGCGCTCTTTATAACGGAAGCCTCGTTGTAGAACGCTACCATAACGGTCGTATGGGATCTGTTAGCGGCGCGTTCGCTGCTGACGAATGGCACGAAGTTGTTTGCGTATTCTCTGCTGATGAAAAGACAACCGTATATGTTGACGGCGCACTCTTTGGCGAGTATGACCCCACAACAGAAGCTGGATACGAGGAAGGACGCTTTGCAATTGCAAACTGCGTTGGCGAAACTCCTACTCTCAAGATCGGTAAGGCAAACTGGGCAGGTGGCGAATATGCTGATGGCACGTCCGTTGACACTGTTGCTGTTTACAACACAGCTCTTTCCGCTGATGAAGTAGCTACTGCTCTCGATGCTGTTGAAGCTCCTCAGACCGGTTTCGCAACGATCGCTCTCGCAATCGTAGCTCTCGGCTCCGGCGCTTACATCGTTTCCAAGAAGCACTAATTCTTAAAACGCAATAAAAACGCTCCCAATAGGGAGCGTTTTTTTGTTTATGAGCGCTTTAGACAGTAAATTGTTGATAAAATGTTAATAAACGTGTTGAAACGGACGGTTCTTTTGTGGTATACTGTATATAGATATCATATAATGTAAAGATATCCGATACCTTAAATAAAAGGAGATTCGATTATGAAAAAGTTATTTGCACTTTTACTTGCAGCAATGATGCTCGTAACGCTCGTTGCTTGCGATGACGGCCCTGAGCTTCCGATCGACGGTACGGGCACAGGCACCGATGCGGAAACCGACGGTGAAACTGAAGGCGGCGGAAACACGGACGATCCCGGTGACGATTATTACACTCCCGATCCCGACGGTAAATACGGCGGCATGATCGGCGTTGGCGCAGAGTCCGGTACGGCATACTTTGACGATATCAAGGTTCTCTCGAAGCAGGCTGACAGAAGAGAGCTCTATAGCGACAAGCTTGAGGGTGAGATGCCCGCGTTTACGTACGGAGCAGGGGCTGATGCTGATTGGTCGATCGCTGTTGATCCCACCGAGGATGAGGACGAAGAGGAACCCAATCACGCTCTTATGACGTCTGCCGCAGGCTCGATGGCGTACATTGGCGAGGCTGAATGGAACTATTATCAGTACACGGCTAAGGTCTATGCTGTTGATGAAGAAACCGTTATCAAGCTTTATTTCTGCGTAGCGGATGCTAATAATTACTGCGTTCTTTACATCGGCAAATCTGCCGGTAACGAAGTTGAGTGCTATCAGGTCGTAAACGGCGAGGAAACTTCATTGGCACCGACTGTTTATTCGCCTATCGCTATAGGAGAATGGGTGTCTGTCGGCGTTACGGTAGAACGTGAAGTTATAGACGTTTATGTAGACGGCACGAAACGCTTCTCGCTCTTCAACGAAGAGTATGAGTACAGCAAGTCTATCGCTCCTAAGGCGACGGTCAACGCTCCTTCCTGTGCTTCCTGGGAAACTCCCGGCTCTATTAACGACGGTCTGTGGCCCGATGCTACTTATCTTGCATCGTCCGGCGGCACTGCATACGGCTCATGGAGCATGGCAGGCACGACGGAAACTATCTCCTACGAATGGGATGAGGCTGTGACCGTTGACGGTATTGGTCTATTCTTCTGGCAGGATAAGGATACTCGTCAGTATTGGCTTGAAAACGGCGGCATCCATTCCGCTGCGGCTTACACGATCCAGTATCTTGACGAAAACGGCGAATACGTTGACGTTAAGAACGGCGAAGGCTACGAGGTTGCTGACGACGTTATGAATCAGACCTTCTTCGACGCTGTAACGACGACGTCGATCCAGGTAACTCTCATTAAGTTCACCGACGACGAAGCTGCAACGTACGGATTCGAAACGTATCAGGAATACGTTGACGGCGGCGGAGATACAACGGCTGAGGGCGCACCGCAGGATCCCGCCATCCGCGGTATGGGTCTGTTCGAATTTGAAGTTTATGCTGCAGGTACTGTTGATAGACCTGAAGCTGAATGAGCTTAATTTGTGAAAAATGAATAGTAAACGAGTGCCGCACGGATCGTGCGGCACTTGTTTTGTCCCCAAAGCTTTGGGAAAATTCCAAAAGCTATATTGTTTATGATTAAATATGCACAAATGAAGGCGAAAAAGTCCGATAAGTGTTATTTAATTTTCGGAATTTGCAAAAAAATGAAGCGAGGGGTTGAAATTTGTGAACTAAATGTGATAAAATAAACAGACATTAGAAACGATAATGCAATTCTTGTTTTTTCTTCTTGCAAATGATGCTGAATGAATAAAGATGCGACCGTTATCGTGTCTTTTGCCATACACTATATATGGCAGTGTCACACTCCGGCGCCAAAGGGGTATCCCTTTGGTATGCTCCGTATTGCGGAGCATATAAATATTGTTAGCAGAGAGAGCATTGCTCTGTTAAATATAAAACAATTTTTTTGGGAGGAACAAAAAAATGACAACTTTCAAGAGACTCATGAGCATGTTGCTTGTTCTCTGTATGTTGTCCGTAGCTTTCGTAGCTTGCTCTGATAAGGGCGGCGACGCGAAGGTCGGTAACTATACATATAAGAGCTACACAACCGCTATGGGTACAAACTGGAACCCCCACACATGGGAAGTAAGTTCCGATGATGCTATCCTTTCCTACGTAAGCTCCCCCTTCTGCACAATGCAGATTCAGGACTCTGAAAACGGCGTTTACCAGTGGGTATATGAGATGGCTACCTCTATCGAGGACGTAACCAAGGATCACCAGGATGATCTTACCAAGTACAACGTAACTCTTCCTGAAGGTCAGACGGCTGAACAGACAGAAGAAGGTTACGTTTACGAGATCAAGCTCAACGAGAATGCTAAGTGGCAGAACGGTGACGTTATCAATGCTGATGACTACATCTACTCCATGAAGGCTCTCCTTGATCCCTCTATGAAGAACTACCGTGCTAACCTCTACTATGCAGGCGAATCTGCAGTAGCAGGCGGCTATGAGTACTACTTCAGCGGCGACATTGCAAAGTCTGACTTTGCAGGCGCAGCTACACTTGCTGACCTCGTTAAGGGCGACGACGGCGTATACACATACGACGGCAAACAGCTTCACATCGCTCTCACATCCGGCCTCGCTTGGCTCGGCGGATACTCCCTCAAGGATTACGTTGACGCTTACGGCGAAGCTTACTTCGGCATGGACGCTTACAACTCTCTCACCGGCATGGCTGACGAAGAAGGTTTCGTAGCTCTTACCGATGAATCCCTCGAACTCATCGTTGGTGTTATCACTGCATCTGCTGACTGGGGCGAAACCAGAGAAGACGCTGTTCAGTACATCTACACCTTCGAACAGATGCCCGAAGCTACATACGACGTTGTTGGCTGCTACAAGGTAGACGACTGGACGATCCGTTATGTATGCGAGACCTACATTGACAGAAACTACTTCCTCACTTCCTGCACATCTACTTGGCTCGTTTACGAAGAGTACTATGAAGCAGGCAAGGAAACAACAGGCGACCTCGTAACAACAGACTACAACACTTCTGTTGACACGACAATGTCCTACGGTCCTTATAAGATCGAATCTATGCAGAACGACAAGCAGATCGTATACGTACAGAACGAAAACTGGTACGGCTACGAGAAGGAAGGCGATTACCTCGTTTCCTTCACACCTTACCTCGTTGATGGTAAGAACGTTCAGCGTTACATGACAACCAAGATCGTCATCGACGTTATGGATGACGAAGCAGCTAAGCTCGCGTTCCTTAAGGGCGACATCGACGACTGGGCTCCCAGCGCAGACGACCTTATCACATACGCAATGAGCGAACAGCTCTACAAGGTTGACGAAACCTACACAATGTCCTTCTTCTTCAACACCAACGTTGAAGCTCTCCAGGAAATGGACAATTCCAAGGGCAACACCAACTCTGTTGTTCTTTCTAACACCAACTTCCGTAAGGCATTCAGCCTTGCAGTTGACCGTACAGAGTTCGTAACAGCTACAGCAGGTTACAAGCCCGCTTACGCTCTTATGAACAACCTCTACTTCTACGACGTATATAACGATCCTACCTCCTCTTACAGAGGATCCGATGAGGCTATGCAGGCTATCTGTGACCTCTACGGCGTAAAATACGGCGAAGGCACTCCTTATGAAAGCCTTAAGGATGCTTACAACTCCATCACCGGTTACAACCTCACAGAGGCTAAGGCTCTCATGGCTACCGCTTGCGACGAACTCGTTAAAGCAGGTCTTTACACCGAGGGTGAAGACATCGTTATCCGTATCGGCTGGGCTAAGGCTGCTCTCACTTCTGCAGACAACAGCCAGATCGAGCTCATGAACAAGTACATCAACGCTGCTGTTGAAGGATCCGGCTTCGGCAAGATCACTCTTGAAGGCGTTGGCTCCGTTGAAGACCGTTACGGCGACGTTCCCGCAGGTAACTTCGCTATCGGTTACGGCGCATGGGGCGGTGCTGCGTTCTATCCTTTCCGTAACTTCCAGGTTTACTGCGATACCGAACAGTATGCAGGCCAGATCAATGAAATGGCATGCTGGGATCCTTCCGTTGAGCAGCTCACTCTCAACGTTGAAGGTAAGGATGTCACAATGACATGGCAGGATTGGTCTCGTTCCATGACAGGTACGGGTGCTTACGCTACCGCTGACTTCTCCGTCAAGCTCGCTATCACAGCTCAGATGGAAAAGCTCTTCCTTGAAAAGTACTACAGAATCCCGTTCTGCGGTTCTACAGCTTGCTCGATGCTCTCTTACAAGTGCAACTACTACACTGAAGATTACAACATCATGTACGGCTTCGGCGGTCTTGAACTCATGACCTACAACTATACTGATGAAGAATGGGCAGAATATGTTGCATCTGTTGACGGACAGCTCAACTACGAATAATTCTGTATTTGGGATTTTAGGATTAACAAAAATCTGATAAGACCAAGTTGGTAAAGGCAGCAGGGGAGATTTTCTCCCCTGCTCACCTTGCATTATTGGGGTAATTTTTATTATCCCGAACGAAAATTATCCTTTTTCGTTCGAAACAGTTTGCTCTGTCGCGGACGCTTTGATGATGCCCGTTTTAGTGAATTGTTTCGAGCGAAAAACGAGAAAACGAAATTTATGTCAAAAAATAAGGAGAAGAACTATGGGAAAATATGTTGTTAAGCGAGTTCTCTTGATGTTCTTTACGCTGTTTGTTATTGTAACGATCGCGTTCATGTTGATCAGATTGCTTCCGATGAAGCCGCCGGACGGTCTTGACGCTGCTCAGAAAGAGCTGGTGCTCGCACGTTGGGAAGCTCTCGGTTATGATAAGCCGATATATGTTCAATACGGAATATATCTGAAAAATGTATTTACCGATTGGGATTTCGGTACATCATGGGCTATCGACTACCGTGAACCTGCTATGGACTTGCTTCTCAGCCGACTTTTGCCCAGCGTTCTTGTTAACCTTTATTCGCTGCTTTTCTCAATACCCGTCGGTATCGGTCTTGGTATTTTCGCAGCTATAAAGAAGAATAAATGGCAGGATTCGTTCATCAGCACGATCGTTATGGTTTTCATTTCCGTGCCGTCATACGTTTATGCGTTCCTGGTACAGTATTTCTTCTATTATAAGTGGGGTCTTTTGCCGCAGCTCGTTTATCCGCTTGCGGATGCCGGCGGCACATGGTTGTCCTGGAAAATGTTTGTAAGTATGATCTGTCCCATTCTCGCGCTTTCGTTCGGTGAGATCGCAGGTCTTTGCCGCTTCACAAGAGCGGAGCTTACGGAAACTCTTACGTCAGATTATATGCTTCTTGCCCGTACAAAGGGCTTGACACGTGCACAGGCGACGACTCGCCATGCGCTCCGTAACGCCATGGTGCCGATCCTTCCGATGATCATTTCCAGCTTCATCGGTATTCTCGGCGGCTCAATGATCATCGAGCAGATCTTCTCGATCCCCGGTGTCGGCCAGCTGTATATGCGTTCGATCAATCTTCGTGACTTCGACGTATTTATGGTAGACAGTATCTTTTATACTTTCGTCAGCCTGCTTGCCGGTATCGTCGTCGATATAAGCTACGGCTTCATCGACCCGAGAATCAGAATGGGAGAAAAATAATATGGCTGAAAAAACATTTGATATAAATAATATTCCCGCAGAAAAGTTTGCGTTTGCCCACGACGGTGAACGTCTTATGGATAAAAAGTTCGATGATAAGCCCATCAGCTATTTCCGCGATGCATGGGGACGTTTCCGCAAAAATAAAGCGTCCGTTGTTGCAACCGTTATCATTCTTATCATTATTGCTTTTGCTTTCCTTTGCCCGCTCTTTACAACGAATTTCGATTCGAAATTCATGGATATTTACTATGCAAAAAAAGGCCCGAGAAACGAAACTCTCGCAAATATCGGTATTGCAACGGGTGCTATTGAACGTACATTCACCGAAAAGAGCCTTATTAAGGAGCTTGCCATCGGTATCGGTGCGGCTGACTTTGATGACCACGATGCAACGCTTGAAGAAGGTCTTGAAATCAAATATCAGCCCCTTATCAACGGTTACGGCGAGCCTGTGAGTCAGCTCAATGCCAAAAAGCAGGAGGTTGAATATTACACCACGGATTTCGATACGTATCTCGGCGTAGGCTTCGTTTATAAGACTGTAGAGCAGTCCGAATATGCAAAAATTCTTGCATGGCAGGAAGAAAACGGGGTTCAGATCCTTTATCCTTTGGTAGAGGATAACGAATATAACCTTGACGCTACCGACGCTAACTACTGGTATAAGTCCGTTAAGGGAACTCCCGTTTCCGTTGACGCTGACGGTAACGCTACGAAGATCTCCCTTAAGCATCTTGAATCCGGCAAAGCGGTGCTTGAAGATAACTACAAGCGCGACGCTGACGGTAACGTAAAGTATTACGAATACACCGGCGGCGGTACGTTTGAAACGGCGCTTTTCAAGATCCGTGTTCTTTATTATAACTATTACGTCTACCAGAACGGCTTTGCTCCCGAATATCTTTTCGGCACAGACAGCCAGGGCTATGACCTGTCGCTCCGTCTTGCAGGCGGTATCCGTCTGTCGCTTCTCGTAGCCGTTTGCGTATCCGTTATCAACTTCGTTCTCGGTGCAATGTACGGCGCTGTTGAAGGCTATTACGGCGGCACGATAGACATCACGCTTGAACGTGTCTCCGATATTCTCGCAGGTGTTCCGTTCATCATCGTTGCGACGTTGTTTCAGCTTCATCTGGCGGATGATCTCGGCCCTGTTGTATGCTTGCTGTTTGCGTACGTAGCAACGGGCTGGATCGGTACTGCTTCAAGAGTAAGAACGCAGTTCTATCGCTTTAAGAATCAGGAATACGTCATGGCTGCAAGAACCCTCGGTGCACGCGACCGCCGCATTATCTGGAAACATATTTTCCCGAATACGCTCGGCACGATCATCACCTCGTCGGCTCTCGTTATCCCCGGCGTTATCAACTCCGAAAGTATGCTCAGCTATCTCGGTATCGTTAAACTCGGTACAGCGGAAACGACCTCTCTCGGTACGCTTCTCTCCGACGCAAGCGATATCTGGACGAACTATCCTCACCTGATGATATTCCCCGCTTTGATTCTTTCGCTTCTCATGATTTGCTTCAACCTGTTCGGTAACGGTCTGCGCGATGCGTTCAACCCCTCGCTTCGCGGTGTGGAGGATTAAACAATGGATAAGATTCTTGAAGTTAAAAATCTTAAAATATCTTTCCGCACAAGCAGCGGAACACTCAAAGCCGTTCGTGACATCTCTTTTGACTTAGAACGCGGCAAAACGCTTGCCATTGTCGGTGAGTCCGGCTCCGGTAAGTCCGTAACATCTAAAGCTATTCTCGGTATCCTCGCGGGTAACTCCATTATCGAGGGTGGCGAGATCCTTTACGACGGTAAGGATCTGCTCTCCATCTCTGAGGATGATATGTATAAGATCCGCGGTGACAAGATCTCCATGATCTTCCAGGATCCGCTTTCGTCCCTTAACCCTATCGTTAAGATAGGCAATCAGATCACCGAAGCGATGCTTCTCAAGAACAAGGCTAACCGCCGTGAAGCAAGAGAAGAGTTCAACCGTATTCTGGCGCTCCTGAAAACGCACATGACGGCGGCATCCGGCGGAGAAAACGCCGAAAAGATCGCGGAAATGATCGAAATTTTCGATAAATTCTGTATTGAATCAACAAAGCTTGAAACGGAGTATAACGAAGCCGTTTCAAATGCCGAGGAACTTATTGCCAAGATTACAGAGTTTGTCTTCATGATGGAAAAGAAGCAGAAGCTTGACGTTAAATCTACGATGAAGGATTTCAGCGCACGTCTGCTTAAGGTTAAAAACCACTTCCTCACCGTAAACCGTAACGAAACGCTCGGTCGTCTTGCGGCTGATATTCTCGCCGCAGGCGCCGAATACAAGAAGACTGAAGCAGGTGCGGGGCTCCCTCTGAACATAGGAAATGTTCTCAGCGAAACAAAGACCATGCTCGACGAGCTGCTCAAGGCAGACCGTCCCAACTTCTTCCGCATCGGTTATTATAAGCTTTGCGGCAACGATATTTCTCTTGGCGGCAGAACAATTGCCGATCTTAACGAAGCGGCGCTTCTCTATCTTGATGAAAACTTTATGAAGGCTTTCATCGCAACGGAAACGAAGGGAGTTATCCGTTCGTACAACGAAGCTCTCGAAAAGAAAAAGGCGCTTTTGCCGAAGCTTGAAGAAGCTAAAAATTTCTACCGTGGACAGTTTACGTCTTCCGAAGCTGAAAAATTTTCTAAGACTCTCGCTGACGCCGTTGAAGATTCGATAGATAAGCTTGAGCTCAATAAGGATAGTATCGCATATACGTTCCGTTCAAGCCTTGATGCTGCTATTGCAAAGTACTTCCGTTATAAGAAGTCCAATCCCAAGGAAGAGGCACGCTTTGAACGTCAGACGAAGAAGCGCGAGGCTCTCGTTGCGAAAGGAAAGGTCGTTGATTGGAAGGTAGTTCCGAAGGTAATTTACGACCTTGACGAGCTTAAGGATAATATCGTAAACATCATTACGCGTCTTCAGACACGTTACGTTGATTATATCGCAGCTTCAAGCGAGCTCGATTTTGACAAGCGTGCGCTTGACATTATCAATCATCTTAACGAAAAAGCGTCCCAGGTCGTTTACCGTGTTACGAAGAGCATGGCAAAAGAGCAGGCGATCAAGCTTATGGAAGAGGTTGGTATTCACGAGCCGAGAGCCCGTTACTACCAGTATCCATTTGAGTTTTCCGGCGGTATGCGCCAGAGAATCGTTATCGCTATCGCTTTGGCGGCTAATCCCGACATTCTGATCTGCGACGAGCCTACAACGGCGCTTGACGTTACTATTCAGGCGCAGATCCTTGAGCTGATCAACAAGCTTAAGGCGGAAAGAAATCTTTCCGTTATCTTTATCACGCACGACCTCGGTGTCGTTGCCAACATGGCTGACGATATCGCAGTTATGTACGCCGGCAAGATCGTTGAATACGGTACTGCTGACGATATATTCTATGATCCTCGTCATCCTTACACATGGGCGCTATTGTCGTCCATGCCCGACCTCGACACAAACGAAAAGCTCGATGCAATCCCCGGAACGCCTCCGAACATGATCTATCCGCCCGAAGGCGACGCTTTTGCGGACCGTAATAAGTACGCACTCAAGATCGATTTCGAAGAGCAGCCCCCGATGTTTAAGATCTCACCGACTCACAAGGCTGCAACATGGCTCCTGCACCCGAACGCACCGAAGGTTGAGGTTCCGAAGATCATCACAGATCGTATTGCCAGAATGAAAAGCGCAGGAGGTGAAGGCTGATGGACAACATCAAAAACGGTGAAGTTCTGTTGAGAGTTGAAAATCTCTGTCAGTACTTCAAAACGAACAAAGCCGTTGACGACGTAAGTTTTGAGATCAAAAAAGGCGAAGTTTTCGGTCTCGTCGGCGAGTCCGGATGCGGTAAAACGACAACGGGCCGTTCGATCATTAAGATCTACGATATTACCTCCGGCAGCATCTATTTCAAAGGTCAGCGCATCTGCGCGGGAATCCGTTCTTATCTGAACGCTATTTCCGAAGCTAAAAAGGATGCAAAAAAGAAGATCGAAGCTCTTAAAAACGAGATGAAGGCGGATCCCTCAAAGACGGATGCCTGCCGTGCGGCTATCGCTGAGGCGGAAGCCGAAATGAAGGCGAAGATCGAAGAAAACCGTAAGGCTATCAAATCGGCGAACTTCGACCACAAGTATTCGGACAGAGAGTATTCCAAGACTCTCATCGCCCGGATCAACAATGAATACGAGGCAGAGCTTAAGAAAGCCGAAGGTGACCCCGAGAAAACGGCGGAACTGAAGCGCAAGTACAAAAATGATCTTCGCGTCGCGAAGAACACGAAGCTTATCACGAAGATCCAGATGATCTTCCAGGATCCGATCGCATCTTTGAATCCCCGAATGACGGTTCGTGAGATCATTGCCGAAGGTCTTGTTATCAACGGCATTAAAGACCAAAAATACATTGACGAAAAGGTTTACGAGATCCTTGAGCTTGTCGGACTCGTCCGCGAGCACGCAGGCCGCTATCCGCACGAGTTTTCGGGCGGTCAGCGTCAGCGTATCGGTATCGCACGCTCCGTTATCATGCGTCCCGACCTTCTGATCGCGGATGAACCTATCTCAGCGCTCGACGTTTCCATTCAGGCGCAGATCATCAACCTTCTGAACGATCTGCGTGACAAGCTGAGCCTGACGATCCTCTTTATCGCACACGACCTTTCCGTCGTTAAGTACTTCTCCGACAGAATCGGCGTTATGTACTACGGTAAGATGGTTGAGCTTGCAACGTCGGATGAGCTTTTCGCGCATCCGATGCACCCCTACACACGTTCGCTTCTTTCTGCGATTCCGTTACCTGATCCTCATTCGGAAAAGAATCGCACGAGAATTATTTATAATCCGCTTAAATCTCATGATTACAGCGTAGATAAGCCTACGATGCGTGAGATCATTCCCGGTCACTTCGTTTACTGTAACGATGCCGAGGAAGCCGCATATAAGCAGGAGTTCGGACTGTGAAAAAGTTTGCGCCGATCATTTTGAAATGCGCAATAGCAACCGCCATCGGCGGGTTTATGTCATATTGCGTTATAACGAATTATGAATACGGTGCGGCGGCTACGGACGCCGAGCGCTATAAGATCCTGGCAGATGCGTTTGCCATTCCGGGTATTATTCTGATATTGCTCGGTGCGCTTGTATTCCTTTCAAACGAAGGCGCAATGGACGGAGTTTCTTTCCTTGTTGGCGGCGTTTTCAAGCGTTTGCTGCCGATCGGCCGTTGGCGTGAGGAAAGATTTGAAAAATACAGTGACTACATTGAAAGAAAACGTGCCAACAAAGCAACAGGATATGGATTTATATTCGCTGTTGGCGGTGCTTTCACGGCAGTAGCGATCGTATTTGTGATTCTGTTTTATCAGGTATACTAAATAAAAGCCGCATCAGCTGATGCGGCTTTATTATTGAGTCGGTATCGGTTGCAATTATTGACATTGTGGTTTTTTTGGTGATATACTTAAATCAAAGACGGATAATGGGGGACTGAAGCATGAAAGAGTTTATCAAAGGTGCGAATCCGTATATGCCGCTGTGGGAGCATGTGCCGGACGGTGAGCCGCGAGTTTTTACGTATAACGGTGAAACGAGGCTGTACGTTTACGGCTCACACGACACGGCGAGGACGGAGTATTGCGGCGACGACTACGTCGTCTGGAGTGCTCCTGTTGACGATTTAACCGCTTGGAAATGTCACGGTACCTGCTACCGTGCGACTGACGGCAGCATACTGTTCGCTCCGGATGTCGTTTTTCGCGATGGCGTTTATTATATGTATGCGGCGGAAGCGAGAGGCTCGCGTATCATGGTTGCGAAAAGTGAAACTCCGTGGGGACCTTTCACCGGTCCGATCAAAACAGATCTCGGATTTGATCCCGGAGTGCTCGTCGATGATGACGGCAGAGTTTACGCATTCTGGGGCTTCTGTGCCGCTTACGCAGCGGAGCTGAATGATGACATGGCAACGATCAAGGAGGGCACGTTCCGTGCCCAGCCGATCGGATCCTGTGATGCGCCGTGGCGGAACGGAAACCTGCCGTACGTTCCGGAAGATGCGTTTTTTGAAGCCTCCTCACCGCGTAAAGTGGGTGACAAATACGTTTACATTTATTCAAAACGGTACGAAGGTTATCTTCCCGAATACGGAATCACAGGTCCGTGCAGCGGATTTTTATCGTATCAGTACAGCAACTCACCGCTCGACGGCTACGTTTGGGGAGGAGACATAAGCCTGAACGCAGGCGAGATCATAAAGACGGGGGACGGACACGAAGCGACGTTCCGTTGGGGGAACAATCACGGCAGCATCGTTTGCGTTCTTGGACAGTGGTACATTTTCTATCACCGTCAGACGGGACGCGACGAATTTTCGCGTCAGGCAATGCTTGAGCCGATAGAGGTAGCGTTCGGGCGCGACGGTAAACCCTACATCGGCAAAGTTACGTACGAAAACGGAGAGCCCGTGTCGTCGGGAATTGTGGAAATGACGTCGCAGGGCGCACACACAAACGGACTTGATGCATATAAGATCATTTCTAGCGGTTATACGTGTCATATTTCGCGCGCGAAGGGCGCGTACATAATGCCCGTTTACGAAAAAACCGAATCTGTTACAGCGCCGGTCGCAGGCATACCGAGCGGCGGTGTCGTAGGTTTCAGATATCTCAATTTCGGTGTCGAGCCGCCCAAAACGGTGACGGTCGAGGCGGAGACGACGGCGGATGTCACAGTCAATGTGCGAATCGGTGACCGCGGCGGCGATGTTATTGCGACGCTTGCGCTTGCTGCAGGCGAAGCTGTGGCGACGGCGGAGCTGACGGTGTCTGTGACGGGCAAACACGCCGTTTATTTTGAATTTTTGAGTGACACTGACGGTATGCTTGCAAGATTTGACAGATTCACATTCGATAAGTAAAATTCACAAAAATCTTATGCATTGTTTTTTTTGAGGCATCGTGAAAGCATTGCTATTCTATGCTGAAAGTGCACCGTTTCACGCCAAAAATCCTCGCAAAACGGGACCTAACCCGTTATGCGAGGATTTCGATAGATATTTTTGCCGCCTTTGGAGGCGGGACGGAGGTCATTATGAAGACGGATAAAGAATACCTGATAAGGGCGCATGACGAGTGTAAAAATCACAAGCCGGAGCTCGAGGTTCCGCAAAAATGCGGATGCTTTTACTGCAAAAAAATCTTTGACTCAAGCGAAATTGAGCGATGGCTGACCCACGACAATCCTGCCGACAGACGGGGAACGGCGATTTGCCCGTATTGCGGTGTCGATTCGGTTATCGGCGAAAAATCGGGACATCGGATAACGCCGGAGTTTCTTGAAGCTATGCATAAAGAATGGTTTGAAACAATAATAACGTAAAAAACCGCGCCACGGCGCGGTTTTTTTGTTAATTTGAAGTCTTATTTTCCTCTCATTCCTATGCGCTCGTCGGTGAGGCGGTCGAAGTAGATCGCCCACTTTACGGTGTGACGCGGATCGGGACGAATCGAGAAATTATATAGACGTTTATCGTGATAAACGTCGAAACGGTTTGAAACCGTTATCGGAACGGCGGGGATTTCCGACGTCGGAACGGAGAAAGACGTAGGCTCGCCGAACAGTTCGCCGTCAAAGGAGAAAAAATCGCGGTCAAGGCGGCATTTTCCGCGTCCTGCGTTCGTAGTCATGATGCCGTCATCATCGGTGGATGAAACGGAAACCTCACTCTCAAGCGGAATATTTGCGTCCAGCTCGCCGTATTGCCATTCGTACCATTCGTTGACGGAGCGGAATGGACCGCCATCAAATGTGTAATCGTCGCGGAGCACGGCATCAAGTCCGCAGGTGCATTTGAGGTGGCATTTTTTTGCCGTGAGCGACCATTCACCGCCACACACGGGACATTTATAAAGGATTCCGTCAAGTCCGTCAGTCGTGTTGTGCGTTCGGTAGCGGATGCCGCGACAGGCGGCTTCATCGTCGTGGCGGAAGGCTTCCGCCATGCGCATGAAAATGTCATCCTTTGTGAGCGAGGGGATCTCGTCCGCAGAGAATAAAAGCCGTCCTGTGACCGTAATTTTGCCGCGTCGAGGCTTCAATGACCATTTCGGGAACGTCAATGCGGCGCCTGCGGGCGTCAGTTGATATACGTTGATCTTCAGCTTTTTGATGAGGTCCGCCGTGCCCTCGGTGACGCGCATTGAGTGTGCGTACCAGGTGAGTCTGCCCTCGGGGAAGAGGACGATGACGTTGCCTGCACGTGCGGCGCGCATGATGTTGAGTACAGTTCCGGGGTCTGCGTCAAACATTCGCTTCGTTATTACGTTGAGGAGACGAAGGATGGGACGCAGCAGACGCTTCATCATGAAATGCGCGGACAGTACGAACGTCGGACGGCAGGGCCACAGCGCCATCGCCGTCAGAAAATGGTCGCGATCGGACAGATGGTTTGACAAAACGAGCGCGGGACCTTCGATCTTAGGTATATTTTTGTCAACCTTTACGCCGTAGCGGAGTCTGAACCATATAGAAACGATGAATAGTGCAGGATAATACAGCCACGCCGCCGGACGCTTATATTTCTTTGATTTCTTTGCGTTTGGACTGCTCATCTTCAGTTTATTTTATACGTTGTGCCGTTCGGTGTATCGATCAGCGTGATGCCACGAGAGGCAAGCTCGGCGCGGATGCGGTCGGCTTCTGCATAATTTTTGTTACGTTTTGCTTCGGCACGTGCGGCGATTGCGGCAAGGATCTCGGGATCGCCGTTTTGCGCCTGAGCCGACATTTCATCGCGTTCGCGCTGTGCCTTTGCGTTTTCGAGCAGATCGAGCGAGAGCACACGGTCATAGTCGGAAAGCAGTGAGAGCTTCGTTGCGTCGGAAATGGGAGCTTTCAGAACGTCGTATACGGCGGTGACGGCAAGAGAGGTGTTGAGGTCGTTGTCGAGCGCTTCGGTGAAGCGAGCCTTGTATTCGTCAAATGCGGTGGGATCTACGTTGCCGCCTTCCTTGAGGGAGGCGATCCTTGCGATAAGCTTATTATACGCGCCGGCGGCATTGTTGAGTCCCTCCCAGGAATAGACGAGTGACTTGCGGTAATGCGACTGCAGGCAGAAGAAGCGGTACGCAACAGGGGCGTAGCCCTTTTCTTCAAGCAGAGATACGGTGAGAAATTCGCCCGCGGACTTGCTCATCTTTCCGCTTGACGTGTTCAGGTGGAGTACGTGCACCCAATAGTTGCACCATTTGTGTCCAAGGTAAGCCTCGGACTGCGCGATCTCGTTTGTGTGGTGGGGAAATGCGTTGTCGATGCCGCCGCAATGAATGTCGAGATGCTCGCCCAAGTGCTTGATACTGATGGCGGAGCATTCGATGTGCCAGCCGGGATAACCAAGTCCCCACGGGCTGTTCCATTTGAGCTCCTGATCTTCGAATTTGCTCTTTGTGAACCATAAAACGAAGTCACACTTATTGCGCTTTGCTTTGTCCTCTTCAACGCCCTCGCGGACTCCGACGGCAAGATCTTCCTCGTTTTGCTTATTGAAAACGTAATACTCGTCGAGCTTGGAGGTGTCAAAGTAGACGTTTCCGTCGGAGATGTAGGCGTACTCGGTGTCGATGAGCTTTTTGATCATCTTGATGTAGTCACCGATGCAGCGCGTTGCGGGCTCGGTGATGTCGGGCCAGCGGATGTTGAGCTTTTTGCAGTCGGCGCGAAACGCGTCGGTGTAGAATTTTGCGATCTCAAGAACGGTCTTATTCTCGCGGCGAGCGCCCTTGAGCATCTTGTCCTCACCCTCGTCGGCGTCGCTTGAAAGATGACCGACGTCGGTGATGTTCATAACACGCTTTACGTCATAGCCGGAATAGCGGAGGTACTTGTCGAGTACGTCCTCCATGATGTAGGTTCGGAGATTTCCTATATGAGCGAAATGATATACGGTCGGGCCACACGTATACATGCTGACCTTGCCGGGAGTGTGAGGAGTGAAAGCCTCTTTTTCGTGTGAGGCGGAGTTATATAAATAAAGCATAGTTTTTACAGTCCTTCGTTATTATTGTCGTTATTTTCGTTGTCTTCGGAGGGGGTGCTGCTTTGCGGTGCGGCTTTGATGCGTCGCGAGCCGTCGTCTGTGACGATGATGGTTGCCACAGCGGCAAAGACGACGAGTGATACCGCAAGCACGATTAAAACTTCAAGAGATGATGCGCCCTCTTGCATTACGGGCAGGTAATTTGAGGCGTTGAATGCCATGTGGAAAAGGATCGGAATGGCAACGGAATCATACTTTTCGTACAGATACGCAAGTACGAGGCCGAGAGGGAATGCGTATGAGAAAGCGATGATGTGGTCGTGCGCGGCACCGAAGATGAAAGCGGAGATGAGCACCGCCGTGAGCGGCTTCATGACGCGGCGCAGACGCGAATGGACGCATCCGCGGAAGATGATCTCTTCAACGACGGGGGCACCGATGACGACGGAGAGGATCTCAAGCCAAAGGGGGCTGTCGCCGATGAAGGAGTAAAGCTCGTTATAGCTTTGCAGCACATCCTCGGGGAAGGGGATCATGTTCAGAAGGAATATAGTCAAAAACTGAACGGCAATACCGGCGGGAATGACGAGCCATACGCGCAGACGTCTGAGCGGAGAAAAATACAGATCCGTGTGCTCAGGGAAAGTACGGTGCTTAATCTTTGCTATGATGAAGACGGCAGCGACGGTAGCGACGGATGCGACGACACTCAACAGATTATAATCTATGGCTTCGATCGCCGCCATCGCGGCAGCTTCGATGTAGGGCGTGAGCGTTGTTACCAGTGCGTCATATTCAGCAGACGACATCGTTTGCAGATCGATGCCGTTTGCGGTGCAGTAATCGGTGATACACTGCACCGTGGAGGAGGCAACGACGGTTCCCGCAAATCCCATTGCAACGATGCTCTGTATCGTCATAAACAGAAAGAAATACAGAACTGCGTGGCTGACTGAGGAGATGACCTTCATCCAGCGGGGCACGGGCACTTCCTTCGGCGGTATATACGTCGGCGGGGAGAAGGTGGGCGGCGAGGTGTATGCGCCGCCGTTATTGCTGTCGGTGAAAAGACGGATCTCTTCCTTTTCGGTGTTGGTTTTGTTTTCGTCTGCGGCTTTTTCTTTTTTATCGCTGACGTCTATTTCGCTGTCGTCGGTAAACGATTTGCCGCAATAAGGGCAATACTGTTCGTCATCATCCGACAAGCGGAAGCATCTTTTGCAAATCATATAAACAGTCCTTTCTTCGGATTTATTCTGTATCCGAAAGCTTGTGCTCCAAAAGATCAAGCTTATGCTTGATGACGCAAAGCTCCTGAGCTACGGGGTCGGGGATGTGCACTTGGTCAAGGTCATCGACGCGGGCACCGTTGCGCTTAACTATACGCGCCGGTATACCGACGGCGGTGCTGTTTTCGGGGACGGGTCCGAGAACGACGGCGTTTGCGGCGATCTTCGTGTTGTCGCCGATCGTAAATCCGCCGAGGACCTTTGCTCCCGCACCGACCATAACGCCGTTGCCAAGTGTTGGGTGACGTTTTCCCGTTTCCTTGCCCGTACCGCCGAGTGTGACCCCCTGATAAATGGTGCAATCGTCACCAATCTCGGCAGTCTCGCCTATGACGACGGCGGAGCCGTGGTCAATGAAGAGACCGTGTCCTATCTTTGCTCCCGGATGGATCTCAATACCCGTCAGGAGCTTAGCCGCCTGACTGACGGCGCGCGCTGACGTGAAGTGTTCTTTTTTATAAAGCGCGTGAGCGGCGCGATGTGCCCAGATCGCGTGCATACCCGGGTAGAGCAGTGCGGCTTCGACGTCGCTTTTTGCGGCGGGGTCTCGCTCACGGATCACACGGATGTCGTTTTTGATCTCACTTGCTATTTCGCTTATTTTTGTATCGGCGCGCAGCACGGCAAGCTTTATGTCGTGTGCAAGGCACGCCGCAATTGATATTTGAATCTTACTCATTTGTTGGTTTAGCCTTTCAAAAAAATAACTCCCGTGAAATATATTTCACGGGAGGCGATTACAGACCGCGGTTCCACTCCGATTTGTCACTTAATGCCGCGTAACGAGCGGCAACGTGCGCGCTACTGTTACTTCGCGCGGCATGACTCACGGACGCACATGCGGAGCCTTGCCCATCCGTTTCAGCCAATGCGGACGGTCTCTGTTGCAAAGACGGTTTTCCGTTTTCTTTCCGATCACAGTCGTTTTTTATGCTTTCAATATATTATATACAAACATCGTCGATTTGTAAACCCCGAAAATAAAATTTGACGTTATTTGCGCGTCGTATGTCTGCGATACGCACCGCAAAATGTAAACTATTTTTGACACTTATTGCAAGCGGGCGCTTATGCGTGGTAAAATAGAAAAAACGCTGCCGTCATTGGAGGAGTTCGTGGATAAAAAAAGATACATAGTGAACACTGTTGTTGCCGATCTGCTTGTTTTTGCCGTGATCCTTTTGGCTTTTTGCTGGTTTCACCACGTAAAACGGTTTTGGGCGGAAGATCACACGGTGGATTATGATGATGACCAAACGCATGACAACGTCATCGCCGATAAAGGTGATGGCGCACATACGAAAGATGAAACAAATGCCGACGGCGACTTTGGCGAAAATCTCCCCGACGTTTTCGCCGAGGAGGGCGTCATTGATAAGGGGGACGGATACTATCGCAGTCACGACATTTATCTGACTGTGACTGAGGTTATCGAGCCCCGCGACGAATATATCGCAAAATACTTCATTTACGACGTTTACGTGCGTAATCTTGAAAACATCTTCACTGTTGCGACGCCGTCTCGCACCGCATTCACGAACCTTGTTGAGTATGCATCGCCGATCGCGGCGATAAGCGGCGACTTTTGGGGCAATAATGCCGAGCTGGCGATACGCAACGGAAGAATACTTACGCAGAAGAGCTATCTTGAAAACGATGTTTGCGTCATGTATGATGACGGGACGATGCAGATCGTCTCGCCTTATGAATACAGCAGAACGCATTTTGACGGCAAGGACGTATATCAGGTGTGGGATTTCGGGCCGTCGCTTCTCGATGATAACGGAAAAGCATACGAATCTTTCCCCGAGTACAGCGATATCAATCCGCGCAATCCGCGTTGCTCGATCGGATATTATGAGCCCGGTCACTACGTATTCATCGTAGTTGAGGGACGCGTTACACTTGAATATGAGGGCGAGGACGTTTATTTTAAGGGAATGAGGCTGCCCGATCTTGCGAAAGTTTACGAGGAGCTCGGCGTTGTGGCGGCGTATAATCTTGACGGCGGTGATTCGGCATTTGCATATTATGACGGGGAGATCCTTCGTCAGGACTATGAGCGTGCCGTTGATCCGGGCGAAGAGCCTCGTAAAATATACGATATTATTTGTATTGGGGAGGCGGAGGAATAATATATGAAAGTCATTTGCCAAACACTGAAAAAGCTGATTGCCACCACAGCTTTCCTATATTCTTTCTTTGTTATCGCGATGCTGATCGCTGATGCGGCTGAACCGCAGAAGCTGATAATTAATTCGTATAAAACGGGGACGGCATATATTATTTATTGTGTAATTCTGTTTTCGGCATCTGTATTACAGATTGCCGAAAACGTGAAAAGCGGCGGTGGCGGCATATTGTCCACGGTTCTGCCGAACGGTGCGATCGTGCTTTCGCTGCTTATCGCGACGCTTTCGATTACGAATTATTTCAACCGTTCCATGCATTTTATTACAAGCGAGCTGTCAAAGTCGATGGCGTTGGTTTGGGCGGCAGTCGGTCTGTTTACGGCGCTTGATCTTATAGGACGTATTTTTGTCAAAGGCGGAGATAAAAAATGAGATATAGTGCTGTAATTTTTGATATGGACGGATTGATGCTCGACACGGAGCGCCTTTCTGTGCTTGCGTTTGATTATGCGGGCGAGAAGACGGGACTCGGTCCTGTCGGATACATGAACGACCGCATGATAGGGCTGACCTGGGCGGCAACGCAGCCGATATGGATCGAGGAATTTGGCGAGCGCTACCGAGCTGAAGAGTTTCGGCACTACCGAGATGAATTTTTTGCAGAGTATTTCCGGAAGTACGGCGTGCCGACAAAACCGGGACTGCATGAGATACTTGCGTACCTGAAAAATGAGGGCTACCGACTTGCCGTAGCGTCGTCGTCAAGCAGTAAAAGCGTCACAAATCAGCTTAAAGTTGTCGGTGTTTACGACTATTTTGAAGCGGTGATATGCGGAGACATGGTGGAACATTCAAAGCCCGCGCCCGATATATACCGTCGCGCGTGTGAGACGCTTGGCAAGGCTCCCGTCGACTGCATCGCGCTTGAGGACGGCAAAAATGGCGTCCTTTCCGCTCACGCGGCAGGATGCAGGGTCATCATGGTGCCCGATATGTGGCAACCTGACGCGGAAGTGATGGCGATCGTGCTCACGGTCAAGGAAAGCTTACTTGACGTGATCGAATATTTGAAATGAAAAAAAGAGAAAAGCCGTGTGGCTTTTCGCTTTTTGTTGTCAGTTGAAAATAAACCAGTCAATATTCGAGGCGGAGCCTTTGAACACAACGTATACGGTGTGCTCTCCGCTGACGTCGGTAAGGTCAACGGTGTATTCCTTATAGGATCCCCATGCGCCTGTATTGATCTTCTCAAACGACGCAATAAGCTCGCCGGTGGATGAATCGAGTCGAAGCTCGACGGTGCCGCCCATTCCCGCAAGACGTGCCGTGACGGATGTTGCGCCATCGAGGATGGTGTTGGCAAATGATGCCCAGTCTCCCGGATTTACATAGCCGAGATTTTTTCCGTCGGAGCCGTCAGCGATTTTTTCTGCAATAAGTGAACCGTGCTTTTCATCGTAAGATTCGGCTTCGATTTTTGTTCCTACGGCTCGCGGCTCGGAATTATTATCGTACGGATCTTCATATTCTTCGCTTGAGAATTTGAGCCAATTCAAATTGATTGAATCTCCGACGAAGACGAAATAAACATCGTGTTCGCCCGTAACGGCGTCAATCGGTACGGAAATCGTTTGATAATCATTATATCCACTCGTCGCAACCACACCCGAAGCGATGCGGTTGGAAGCGCTTATTTTGTCTATGTAAACTTCAAACTTTTTGTTTGCACCGCCTGCTCTTATTACAAGCTGTTTGCAGTCGTTGCCGAAATCAACTCCTCGGTAGAGCACCCAGTTTCCTGCGCCAACGTATCCAAGACTGTTTCCGCCACCCTCGGGGTCGGAGGTCGATTCAGCTTGAACGGAGCCGTTTTTGTCATCAAATATTGATGCGTCTATGACGCTGTCAACGGTTCGCTTTTCAACAAAGCGGAAGCTTGACAGCTCAACGGATCCTTCAAATTCAAGCTTCAAGTCAACGATGCCTGACGCCGTGCCCGTAATGGCGGCGGATATGGTGCGATCGTTACGTGATGAAGACGAATCAATGTCAACGACGGCAATAACGTCACCGCTTTTGTTATCGGTGATGCTAATTTTGCCGACCGATTCGCCCGACACGGTGAGGTTAACGGTGCCGTAACGCGTATCGCCGAAATCGATTCGGGTAACGGTGTATGAACCGTCAGTTGCAACGACGGTTTCTCCGCCGTCCATGGCAGATTCGCCCGTGCTGACGTTGTTTGCGGTGTAATAATTAACGGCAGACGTCATGCCGGAAGCGTTGAGCGCGATAGGAGGAATAATGCCGTCGGCGAAAGTCAGCATAACCGAGCAAGGTCCGTCGATTCCGTCGGGGAGAGATATTTCGAGTCCCGTCGACGTCTGCTTCCAGTTTAATGTGATTCGCTCGTCGCCGTTGATAAGCGATACGGCATCGAGCGTCGATGCATCCCATCTATCTTTAGCGAGCGTTTTTACAGTGATCTTGTTCGCGCGCGGTGCGGCAAGCGTCGTTACGTAAAGAGTGGAGGCGTCCTTACTGCGAGTGAAGCGGATGTCGTTATATCTGTACGTGAAGCTGTCGCCCGTATTGTTGGAGGGGCCTTCGCCGTAAACGAGCCACGGACGTGTTGCGTATATGGCGTCGCCGTACGTAGACAACCATTCGCCGATAGTCAACAGTGCGTCGCGTGCTTCGTCCGGAATAGTGCCGTCTGCCATGGGACCGACGTTCAAAAGAAGGTTGCCGTTTTTGGAAACTATATCGACAAGAGCGCCAATAAATTCTTCTCCGCTGCGATAAACATCATCTTCTGTGTAGCACCACGATTTTTGACCAATAGACGTGTCCGTCTGCCACGGCGATGAGCTGATAGCGGAAAGAGATGAGCGTTCTTTGTTCAGAATTGCCTCCGATGTCGTGAAGGCGGCATTTTTGTTGCAGCAAACGACGCCGCCGGGATTGTACGTCTGCGCCTGATTATAGTATTCGGCGAGCATCAGATAGCGGTTTGCATCGCTGTATCGATTGAAAGCTTCGCCCACAAGGTCGAAATCGTAGTAGATCATATCGGGGTGATACTTGTTGATGATCTCCATCGAAATGTCATACCATTTATGAATGTGATCGGAGGATTTATCTTTTCCGTCGCCGTAAAGTTCACCGTAGACGAGGGTGCCGTCGGCATTCTTTTCGGCAAGGTCCGTTCCGACACCGTCAGAATCGGAAAAGAACCAGTCGTTTTCGGCAAAGTGATTCGATATGCCGAACTTCATGCCGAGGTCGGTGACGGCTTTTTGCAGATCGCCGACGTAATCAACGCCTGCACCTGCAACGGAATTATACGTTGTCTGCACATCAGAATCATATAGAGCGTACGAGTCGTGATGAATACCGACGGGCATAACGTATTTCGCGCCTGCGGCGGCGAAAAGCTCTGCCCACTCTTCTGCCATGTTGTTTTCTTTATATGTTGCAAGCGCAGATTCAAATGCAGGAATGAAGTCCTTATAGCCAAACTTTGCGGCTCCTTTGTATTTGGAGAGGTGATGGCTGTATATGTCGCTGTTTCCGTAGCTTCGGCTGTTTTTTATATACATCCAATGCCCGTACCATTCGTCGCCGAATGCGGGAACGGAATAGACGCCGTAATGAATGAAGATTCCGAACTTGGCGTCACGGTACCATTCGGGAACGGTATATTCGCTCAAATTATCGGTAGAAAAGTCAATCACGTCGGTCAAATCCTCCTCGTTTTCGTTCGTGTCGTTGTCAACGTTTGCAGAAGTGTCGGTGTTGCCGGTGTCACTTGTGTCATCATCCCCGTCACCGCCTCCGCAAGCGGCAAGCGAGATAACGATGCTTAATGCAAGAAGCAGTGCTACTACTCGTTTTTTCATAACCCCTCCGAAATAGTAAAAAATATTATGTTTATATAATAATTATACACTCCGTCCACAGTATTGGCAAACGCAAACACTATATATTTTTTTAGAATATTACATATATTTTTCAACAAAAACGCGCGCACCGATTTTGTCGGTGCGCGTGCGCTTTTTTGATTGTCAAAGACTTCTGCCCGTAATGTCGCGTGCGGTGAGCTGTGCGCGGACGCAAAGCTCCGCTGCTAAAAGCGCGTGCTCTTGCGTCATTGCGGTTTCGGTCCTGTTGATGCAGTCGAGGATCAAGCGCCCGAAGTAGGGGAATCCTACCGTACCGTGTGCGTTGATATAATGCTCGCCTTTTTTGTCAACGAGATATAGATTACTGCCGCCGCGTGATTTTGCTATGTCTATGTACTTGCGAAGCTCGATGTAGCCGTCGGTGCCGAGAATGAAGGTTCTGCCGTCGCCCCATGTTCCGAGTCCGTCCGGGGTAAACCAGTCTACGCGGAAGTAGCCCGACGTGCCGTTATCGCCGACAAGGGTGGCATCACCGAAATCGTCAAGCTCGGGATATTCGGGATGATTGTAGTTGCCTATTTTCGCATCGACGATCTTGGCGGATCTTGCGCCTGTGTAGAACAGGAACTGTTCTATCTGATGGCTTCCGATGTCGCAGAGGATGCCGCCGTATTTTTCTTTAACGAAGAACCAATCGGGGCGAGAGGGGGCGTTGAGTCTGTGCGGACCCATGCCGATCACTTGAAGTACCTTGCCGATTGCACCTGCTTCGATCAGATTGCCTGCGTAAACGGCGGCTTCATTCTGAAGCCGTTCGCTGTAGCACACGGCGTATTTGCGTTTCGTTTCGGCAACGGTACGGCGAACGTCGGCGAGCTGTTCAAGGGTTGTTAGCGGAGCTTTGTCGACGAAGTAGTCCTTGCCCGCGCGCATGACGCGGATGCCGAGCGCGGCGCGCTCGCTTGTGACGCAAGCGGCGGCGACGAGCTTTACTTCGGGATCGGCGAGGATCTCCTCCTCGCAACGTGCGGCTTTTGCCTGCGGATAGCGGCGAAGAAACGCGGCGAGCTTGACGGGGTCGGGATCGTAAGCCCACTTGAGCGTTGCTCCCGCATCGATGAGACTGCCCGTCATGCCGTAGATGTGTCCGTGATCCATGCCGATAGCGGCGATGACGAACTCACCTGATTTTACTACGGGTTGAGGGAATCCCTCAGGTACGTAATTCATTCCGTCCATGTGTGCCATTTTGACCTCCGATTATTTTTTATAGTTTCCGAGCGTGATGTTGCCGTTTGCGAAATTTTCGACCGAGGCTGTCTTTTCGTAGAAGTGAGGTGCGTTTTTGAGCAGACCTTCAAACGTGTAAAACTCGTCGTTTTTGTCAATGGGGAGCGTGACGGTGCGTTTTGTTGAGCCTGATTTATATATCGCCGTGATGAGCTCAACGGTGCGTCTGCCGTCCTCGCCCGTTATCATCGGGCGCGTACCCTGCTCGAGCGCCGTCAAGAAATCGTCGATCTCGCCTGTGTGTCCTTCGTAGGGTAGAGGCGGTATCGCGTCATAATCGGCGCGAAGCTCGGCTTCAAGTGCTTCGTTTCGGCGGGGGAATCCGTTATCGAGCGAAGCGGAGGCATACACGTCCCACGGTGTTTCAAGCTTCGCGTGCTCACATTGGAAAACGAGACCCTGCTCCTCGCCGTGATGAACGACGGAAGCGACGATGTCCGCCATAAATCCGTCCGCATAGCGGAGGATGGAGAACGAAAGATCCTCGATCTCGGCGTTATCGTGAGCGACGTTTGAAAGAACGGAGGTGACCTCAACGGGAAGCTCGCCGCGGAACCAGTTAATCATGTCGATGTGGTGAACGGCGTGATTGAGAGTACAGCCGCCACCCTCTTTTTCCCATAGCCCGCGCCACCAAAGATCATAATAACAGTGGCCTCGCCACCAAAGCGATCTGACATGCGCCATAAGAGCTTTGCCCGCTTTTTTGCCGTCCACGAGCGTTTTCAGCTTGCTGATCGGATCGTGGAAACGGTTCTGCGCGATACAGCACATCGTAACGCCGTTATCTTTTTCGGCGGCGAGCATTGCGTCGCATTCACATAGACACGTTGCCATCGGCTTTTCAACGACGACGTTTTTCTTCGCGTTCATCGAATTTATGGCGATCTCGGCGTGCGTGTACGGCGGCGTACAGACGTGCACGACGTCGATCGTTGGGTTTTCGGCGAGCATTTTTTGGTGATCGTCATAGACTTCGCAATCAAGTCCGAAGCGTGCCTTCATAGCGTGCGCTTTTTCGGGATATATGTCACAAAGCGCGACGATTCGGCATCTTTCGGGAAAGGTTAACAGGGCGCCAATATGCGCCGGGGCTATGTTGCCCGTTCCGACAACGGCGACGTTGAGCATTTTTTTGCCTCCTGTGTAAAAGTGATACTCAATATACTCTTACATTATATATCAATATTTCGATCATGGCAAAATAAATTTTGCATTTTGCAAAAAAAGTCCCGCCCTTTGCGGGCGGGACGAAACTTTATGTATCAGTTAAAGTCAGTAAGACTTTCGTAAAGGTTTTCAAGCTGCTTTTTGAGCATTTTCTCAGTTGCCTTAACGGTAGTCGTGAAAGAGGAGGAGCCGCTTGTCAGAACGTTCTGATAAGAAGAGCGGAGCGTGGAAGCCCATGCAAGGTCTCCTGCCCAGTCATAAACCTTGGAGTCAAGGATATAGGAGAGCATTTCCTTTGATTCTTCGTCTCTGATGTACTTGGATTCAAGGAGCTGATCGTAAAGTGCGGGTGTTACTTTGTCTTTTGACGCAGCGGACATACATTCGAGAATGACACCGATGTCATACGCTTCGCCAACGTCGAAGATCTTTGGAACGGCGTATACCGTCGTCCAGCCGTTGGAAACGTATGCGCGGTAGCCTTCGATGGATTTGTCGCCCTTGGGCATCGGGAGGATACCGAAATCCTGCTCCATGTCGCGGAAGTTGGGGATCATGCCGAGCATTTCGCCGTAGAAGAGGAACTTGCCGTCAATGAAGTGTGACGCACTCATGCTTGTGGATGTATAATCTGCGGTGAGTATGTCGTAAAGCTCGTCAAGAACTGAGGTGTTGATATCGTTGGGCCAAACGACTGTGGGAATGCCGTTTTCATCGTTTTCGCTCATTTTGAGATCGTAGCAGAATACGTAGTGGGGAACGGCGTCGTAGTTGTCGCCAAGACCGATGACGTCAATACCGGGCTCGTACGTGCTGTTTCCGTTTTCATCGTACGTAGCTTCGGCAGCCATCTCCGTCATCTTGTCGATCGTCCATTCACCGTCTCTTACGAGCTGATAAGGATAATCGTATCCGATCTCTTCGCAAAGCTTTTTGTTGAAGAACATGATCTGAACGGCGTAGTCATCATAATAGTTGATGTCACCTGAGAGGGTGTATAGAACGCTGTTATCAACGGTGAATGCATCAACGATATGTTCATCCCACCATTCATTTTCGAGGTTCATGGAGGTGATGTCATAGAAGTTGAGAAGGAAGCCGTTCGTTGCCATCGTGACCTCATAGTCAAGACGGCTGAGGATAACATCGTAGTATTCCTTATCTCCTGCCGCATCGTTGAGCTTGACTATGCTTGTGATGTTTTCCGTGCTGCCGGCATACACGGGTTCGATCTCTATCTTGAGAGCTTCGGAAACGAGAAGGTTACGGTTGTAGACAGCATTCGGGAGTGCTTCGGACGAGGGTTCTGCATAATAGACCTCGTTCTCGGCGCTGCCGCTGTAACCGTAGAAGTGGTTACCGGGATCGGGGGAGAGAATCTTGAACGTTCTGCCCTCAAAGTCTATGCCTTCGTAGTTGGCAAGTGCGCGTTCAAGATATGTTCTGGTGTCAACGACTTCGTCGTCGGTGTCGGTACCCGTGCCGTCAGTTGCGTTGCCCGAATCTGCAGGATCGTCGTCAGGGGATCCGCATGCGGCGAGGGCTAACAGTGTTGCCAACGCAAGCAACAGTGCCAAAAGTTTGGTTTTCATGTTTTTTTCTCCTTACATGTAACTGTAATATTTTTAGATTTGTATTGATTCTTTTTGTGAGTTGATGTAAAATAAAATAAAAAAGGTGATGATAATGCAAAAAAATCAAAAAGGAGTCGAACTAATAAATCGACCGACAGAAAATGACCGATCCGACACATACATCACGATCGAAAATCCCGATGCAACGTCAAAATTCAATAATAACGTTCATTTTCACAGCTTTTACGAGCTTGAGTTTGTGATCGACGGAAGCGGCACGTACGAGATCAACAATATTTCCTATAAAGCGGAGCGTGGTACGCTTTTTCTGACGACGCCTGCGGATTATCACACCTATTCTTTGAAGAGCGATGAAACGCTTAAATTCTATAACGTGCAATTTATGTCAACGCATATCAACGATGAGATCGCGTCGCACCTTTATTCGTACTCCGTGCCGATAGCACTTGAGTATTCAGACGAAGAATGCGATTGGCTGATACGAAAGTTTGAAGCGTTGAAGCTTTCTTTTGAAGAAAAAGATACGATGTATGAGCTTGAGGTGCATAATTGCATAGAGAATATCTGCATCGGTATTATTCGTGATATGGATAGAAAAAACATTGCCGCAGCAACTCACCCCATGATAAAAACGGCAATAATCTATGTTAAAGACCATTACCGTGAACCGATAACACTTGAGGAGATGGCACGTCACGTCGGACTGTCGGGCGCATATTTTTCTCATAAATTCACCGAGGTCGTCGGCGTGGGATTTGCCGCATACGTTCGTCAGGTTCGTGTTTCGGCAGCGGCAAATCTGCTTAAATCAACGGAGCTTTCGATCAAGGAGATCTGCTATAAAACGGGATTTTTCGACCCGAACTACTTCTCAAACGCGTTTCGTGCTCACTTCGGATGCTCTCCGCGAAAATACCGCGAAGAAAACAAAACGCTCCTCGCACAGTAAATATATCTGCTGATGATATTCTATATTTATTATATCATTCCAATGATTCGCCCATCAAGGATAATGCCTTTACCTATATTTTGAATACTACACTTATTTTTAGATGAAACAAAAAAAGACCGGGTATCCGGTCTTTTTTTGTTATTAATGCCATAATTCTTGCCAGTCGTCGGCGCCTTCCCAAAGGAACACCTGACCTTTTATGAGTCTGCAGTCGGCTGCCATGCTGTCGAGAGCGCTCATCTCTTCGTCGGTCAGCGGATCGGAGCAAACGTAAGAAAGGTTTGCTGTGTACTGTTCGGGCTTTACGGAGAACGGAATAGGAGCCGCGCCCGTTTGATGCGACCATTTGAGGCATACACCCGCAGGGTGAATGCCGTGAGCCTCGGCGATAGCCTTGACCTCGGGAAGTGTCATTGCGGCGATGTCCTCGCTCGTTCTGTCGCGTTCGGGACGGGACGGAGAGCCAAGAGGGCAGAAGCCCACGGGGCGGATCCCATGCTCAAGTGAATATTTGACGAGCTCGGGCTGACGGAATGCGGGGTGAAGCTCCATTTCGATCGCGGCAGGCATGATCCGGAGATGCGGCAATACGGCTTCGAGCTTCGATACTGTCATGTTCGACACGCCGATAGCGCGAATCTTGCCCTTTTGGTAAAGCTCCTCGCATTGACGGTACGTGTCTACGAACTCGTCAATGGAGAAGGGGCGCGAATCCGGATTGCGGGAGTCGCCATCACAGCCCGGTGCGTGATAATTCGGATACGGCCAATGAATGAAGTATAGATCAAGGTAGTCCAGTCTGAGCGCATCGAGTGAACGCAGGCACGCCGCCTCGACCTCGCGGTGATGGTCGTTCCACACCTTTGAGGTTACGAACAGTTCTTCACGCGTAACAATGCCGTCTGCGAAAAGACGCGACAAAGACGCGCCTATTTCAGGTTCGTTTCCGTATACCTCGGCACAGTCAATGAGGCGGTAGCCGTTTTTCACAGCGCCGTAAACGGCGTCCGCGATCATGTCGGCACCGTATTTGTCGGAACCGAAGGTGCCAAGCCCGATGACGGGCATTTCGGCTCCTGTGTTGAGTTTATATGTTGGTGCTTTCACGTGCAGACTCCTTTGATCAGAACGCAACCGCTACTTTGCCGCAAGCGCCCGACGCCATTAGAGCGTAAGCTTCGTCGGCTTTTTCAAGCGGGAATTCGTGTGTGATGAGGTCTTCGGGATGGATACCCCAACGAACGAGGAGCTCAACGAGTTCTTCCATCTTCCAAAGGCTCGTTACCCATGAGCCGTAAATGGACTTCTGTCCGTGGATGATATCGGGGCTCGGATTGAAGGTGCAGGTGCCGCCTTCGCCAACGAAGGCGATCTTGCCCCATTCGCGTGTTCCGCGAATGGCGATCGCGCGTGCCGCGTCTGCGGCGGAAGCGTCGATGGCGCGTTCACAGCCGTGACCACCCGTCAGCTCAAGGATTTTTTCTACTGCGTGCTCGTCGGACTTGATGATATAGTCGGCAAGACCGAGCTTGCGGCAGAGCTCGATTCTGTGATCGGAAAGCTCAACGCCTATGAGGGTCTTTGCGCCCATAGCGCGGCAAAGCATGAGAGCCGCAAGACCGACGGGGCCGAGGCCCGTGACCAAAACGTTGTCTGCACCCGAAACGCCGATCTTGTCGATGGCTTCGTAAACGGTACCGAAGCCGCAGGCTACCTGCGCGCCGTCCTTGTACGTAAGCTCATCGGGAAGCGCGATAAGATCCTTTTCGTCGCAAAGGATATAGGGTGCCATGCCGCCGTTGCGCTGCCAGCCGTAAGCGGCGCGGTGGTGGCTCTTGCAGGAGATGTAGTATCCGCGGCGGCAGTCATAGCAGACGCCGCAGCCGGAGATGTGGTATACGATGACGCGGTCGCCTTCCTTGAAGCGTTTGCAGCCGGGACCTTCCTTGACGATGATGCCGCAGGGCTCGTGTCCTGCGATCATGCCGGGGATATATCCCTCTGCGCCTTTGCCCGTATGCTCGCGGTAGATGCAGCGGATATCGGAGCCGCAGATGGTCGTTGCCTTCGTTGCAACGAGGACCTGACCGTGTCCGGGTGTGGGAACGTCAAATTCTTTGATTTCAACGGTGGAATTGCCGGGGAGAATGGCGCCCATCATTTTTTCGGGGATGTTATATTCGTGTGCCATGTTTTATGCTCCTTTATTTTTTTATTTGTTACGTATATGTTACGCGATTTCAATTTTGAATACGACGGGGGCGTCGCTCTTGACGTTTTTCGTCTTGATGCGGAGTGCTTCGCCGTCGCGTGTCCAGTCGGGCTCCTCGTCGAAGCCGAGAGCTCTGACGGACTTTATGATGCCGTGGAAGTGGGGCTTTGAGGAAGCGTCGCGGTCTGCGAGTGACTTGAGGGCTACCTCACCTGCTTCCGGATAGTTGAGGACGAATGCGTAGATCGAATCGCCCTTGCAGGTATAGCGAATGTCTTCTGCGGTGAAATTTTTTGCTCTGCCGTCGGTGAACTGACCTTCGGGGATCTCGGTCGGTCCTTCTGCGGAAATTCTCCAAGGGTAAGAGCCGTATACGGCTTCGCCGTTGGCTTTCAGCCAGCGTCCTATAGTGAGCAGTATGTTCTTGTCTTCATCAGTTATAGTACCGTCGGCGCGCGGTCCGACGTTCAGTAATAGACCGCCGTTTTTGCTTATGATGTCAACAAAATCGCGGATAACGGAGACGGGATTTTTGAAGTGATTGTTTTCGGTGTAGCACCAGGAATTGTGTGCGCAGGCAGTATCTGTCTGCCAATAATACGGCTTGCAGTCTGCGAACTGACCGCGCTCGATGTCAACGGTGGCGGTTCCGAATGCGAACGCGTCATGCTTATAGTTGATGACGGGTTTATATCCCATTTCCTCGGCACGGTTGTAATAATATGCGGCGAATTTTTGCAGATAGGGCTTTGCGGCGCTGTGCTGTATCCACCAGTCGAAATAAACGAGCTTCGGTGCGTAGCGGTCAACGATCTCACAGCAACGTAAGAGCCAGTCTGTCAGATATTCTTCGGACGGTGTAGGCTCAGAGAAAAGGTCGTGATGGTGAGGCTCGGGCATTGCCGGCCAGTAAAAATCGCCGAGCTGCATCGGATCTTTTATATCGGAGTCAAATTCCTTGCCGTGCCCCATGAAGAACCAGTGCTCGATGCGGTGCGTTGATGCGCAGATGTTCATTCCGCGTGCTTCGACGGAATTTTTCAGCTCACCGAGAACGTCGCGGCAGGGACCCTTTTCGGCGGCATTCCATTCGGAAAGATCACTTTTGTACATCTGAAATCCGTCGTGATGCTCCGCAACGGGAACGACGTATTTTGCGCCTGCGTCCGCGAAGAGCTGCGCCCATTCATCAGCGTTGAATTTTTCGGCACGGAACATGGGAATGAAATCCTTGTATCCGAAATCCTTGTGCGGACCGTATGTTTTCAGGTGATGTTCATATTCGCGAGTGCCCTGTATGTACATACTGCGCGAGTACCATTCCGATCCGTAAGCGGGCACGGAATAAACGCCCCAGTGAATGAAGATGCCGAATTTGGCGTCACGGTACCACTTCGGTGTTTCGTACTGTGACAGAGAATCCCAGTTATCCTTGAAGCGTCCGTTTTTTATCGTGTCTTCGATTTTTTGCAGATACGCTTTGCGATCCATAATATTCATAAAGTACCTCCGAATGATTGTGAAAAGATACGGTTCTTTGATTCAATTATATCATCATATATAGCCATTGTCTTCAGATTCTTCTATAATATTTTTAGAATATCACAGTTATTTTTAAGTCACCCCGAGTGTGCTGTTAAAACTGTGCTGTCTTTTGATAATTGGCTGCAAAATCATCAAATGTGACCATATAGGTGAGCGTGGAAAACTGAGAAAATGTATTAATCGTACAAGTGAGAATGTTTTGGCGGCTTGAAAAAAAGATGTGATAATTATTCTTTTGCGTGTCTGCGAAGGCGGCAGTTGCCAGCGGAAGAAATCCTCTTGTAAAATCCGCGCTGTTGTGGTACAATTTACTGTAGGTAAGTATATTTTCAAAAGGAAACCCGTCTATGGAAAAGTCAAAATATCTTCCCTGCGGGGAAATTATAAATACACATGGAGTCAAGGGCGTCGTTAAAGCGCGCTCCGATTGCGACAGCCCCGAAATTTTGGCGGCGCTTCCGTACGTTACGACGGATACGGAGGGGAAACGCAGATACAATATCGTGTCGGCATCGATACAGAAGGCGTTCGTGCTTCTGACGCTTGAGGGAGTCGATACGGTTGAAGCGGCAATCGCGCTGAAGGGAACGCCGATATACGCGGCACGCTGTGAGCTGCAAAAGTTTCTCGGTGAGGGAGATCGCTTTATAGCTGACCTTATCGGTCTGCCGATCATACACGCAGACACAAAGGAAACGCTCGGTACACTTCGTGACGTTGTGAACAAGGGGGCGTCTGACATTTATATAGTTGATACGCCGAACGGCGAGTATATGATGCCCGCTGTTCCCGAATTTGTTATTGAAATGACGGAGGATGCGATCGCGGTGCGTCCGATCCCCGGAATGCTCGACTGAATAAGATTATGAGATTTGAAATAATGACGCTGTTTCCCGATATGGTGCGCTCGGTGCTCGATTCGAGTATCACGGGCCGTGCTCAGTCGGCAGGTTATATAACGGTTAACACACATAATATCCGTGATTATTCAGCGGACAAGCACCGCCGCGTTGACGACACTCCGTACGGCGGAGGCAAGGGTATGCTTATGATGCCGCAGCCTGTCTGCGACTGTCACGATGCGATAAAGGCGACGCTTCCCGAAGGGGCTAAGGTGCGTACCGTTTATATGTCGCCGAAAGGGCAGCTGTTCAATCAAAAAAAGGCGCGTGAGTTACTTGGGTATGACTGCATTATACTTTTGTGCGGACATTATGAGGGAATAGACCAGCGCGCGCTCGATCTTGTTGCGGACGAATACATTTCCGTTGGCGATTATGTCTTGACGGGAGGAGAGATACCTGCCTGTATCGTTGTTGATGCTGTGTCGCGCCTCGTTGACGGCGTGCTTGCCGCTCCCGAATGCTACGAATCCGAGAGCCTTGAAAACGGACTTCTCGAATATCCGCAATATACGCGTCCGCCAGTTTATCGCGGACTTTCGGTGCCGGAGGTGCTTTTGTCGGGGCATCACGGTAACATAGACAAATGGCGACGGGAGGAGGCTCACCGTACGACGGAGGAGCGCCGACCGGATCTGTTGACCGACGACTGAATTATCAAAACTGTGAACGGAGGTGAGAACGTTGCAACCGAACAAGGATAACGGCGGCGAAAATTATCGCACGGCGATGCCTGACGGCGCCGCGGAAAACGGAAAAAACGGTATTTCTAAGAAAACGGCTAAAAAAGGCGTTATCAGTCACGTGTTTACCTCGTATGACAGCCTTTGCCGTCGGTGGAAAGAAAGCGGTGTTTATACCGCGGTCTCCATTGCATCGACGTCGAAAATATACAGAAATATGCAGCGCCGCATTGCAAGGTCTGCTGAAAACAGCCTTATTTTGCGCGCGATTTCCGCATTTGTCGGCAAACTACCGGCAGTTACGCTCCGTGCTTACGGAACGTTCGTCTTTTCGTTAGGATTTTATGCGATGTTGGTGTACGTCATCAAAGCCATCGCATCTACCATGACGGCGGACGTTGACGTTCTTGTGACGAGTGTTGTTCTGATTGTTGCGTCGCTCCCTTTGTTGTTCTCTAAAAGGACTCTTGCCGAGGCTGTGCTTGAAAGCAAGATCGCCTCGTTCGTTGCCTTTGATATTCTCGGATACAGGCGCGAGGTCGCCGCGTTGCCGCGTGAGCCCAAGAGCAGATGCGACACGACGATGCTGATCGGAATGGTGCTCGGGCTATTGACGTTTTATGTTGATATTGCTTACGTTCTGGCGCTCGTCGGTGCTGTGACGGGAGTTTATCTGATTTTGTCACGTCCCGAAGCGGGGGTTGTGATGCTGTTCGTGCTTTTGCCGTTCTTGGCGGCAAGGGTGCTTGCCGTTTACGTTGCAGTATTGTCATTCAGCTATTTATTCAAGCTTATAACGGGACGCAGAAAGCTGCATTTCGATCCGACGGACACGGCGATGCTCATTTTTGCGGTAGCGGCGTATCTGGCAGGCGTGATCCATTACGGTGCGGGCACCGATATCGGCGCATATTCGACAGCACCGCTTATCTTCGTTTATTTTGTCATAGCCAATCTTATCTCAAACGATAAATGGCGCGAAAGATGCCGTCATGCCGTCATGATAGGCGGCGGACTTACGGCGACAGTTTACCTTGTGGCTCAGGTATTTGATATTGTGTCGATTATCGGTAACGGCTTTGCTTCCGACGTACTGAACCGTATGGGCGAGGGGATACTCTTTGCCATAGGTGAAACGAATGACGTGACACCGTATCTTATTATGGTACTGCCGATGATACTGTCGTATATAGATATGCCGGGACATCAGAAAGCGGGAGTTCTTTACGGCATATTTGCAATCGTTACCGTTGCGTCCGTTATATATACGGGCTCACGCAGTTTATGGGTGGGGGCGGCGCTGACGGTCACGGTATTGCTTTTGGCGAAGAATATAAAATTTATCTGGATACCTGCTGCGGTGGTAACGGCAATTCCTCTTCTCGTGTGGGTGCTGCCTGCTGAGTTTGACAGCCGCATTCTCGGGTTGTTTGACCTGTCGGGAGTGACGGGCAGAGTCGGGGTCAGAGGAATATCGGCGCTTATACTGCGTGACAATTTCCTCGGAGGTATCGGATTCCCCGATGACGTTTTCTCATCTGTCTATTCTTTGTATTCACAATTCGGAATCACGGCGGAAAACAGTCAGAGCTTTCCGCTCAGCATAGCCGTAAGACTTGGCGTGACGGGAGTTATCCTCTTCATTGTTTTTGCGCTCCTGCTTTTTATCAAAGCTTCAACGAAAGCCAAAAATGCAACAAACAATGACGAAAGATCCGTTTCCGTATCGACAGCGGCAGGCTTTTTAGCCGTAATCGTCAGCGGTGTTTCGCTCGATATTTTCTATAGTGAAAAAATGTTTTTGCTTTTCTTTATGTATGCGGCATTCTTATCTTCATACAGTGCCGCAAAGCCGGAGTTGTCGTCAACGCTCGATCCTGCATATACGTTGCGTGACGGGAAAACGGCTTCGATCGACATAGAGCGAGGTTGACGGACGGTGCCTATCACGGCGTGGAGGAAATAATTATGAATTATAAAAAAGAAAGATCCGATGCGGAAAACAGGCGCATCGGAATAACGCTTATAGACGTTTTGATCTTCGTGATCATCGCGCTCGTTGCCGTTCTTGCATATCGGTTTGTTTTTACCGATACGGAAACGGAGGAATATGATGTCAGCTACGTCATCAAGGTCACAGAGGTGCGCGCGGAGTTTTCGGACAGAATCGCCGCGGGAGACGAGGTCTACTCTTATGACGGAGTTTACATGGGCACGGTGCGTGCTTGCGAGGTTGCGTCGGCGGTGTCTGCACTGACGGGGCAAACGATACCCGGTATGTATGATTTATACGTTACGGTTGAGGCTGAATCTGCCGATGCGGACGAGATTGTGATTTCGGGCTCTACGATCAAGGTCGAGGGGAAATATTCCTTCAGAACGGTAAACTTTGCCTTTGAGGGTGTTTGCATCGATACGGGCAAGTGAATGACGTGGAATTGTTAGGAGATTGATATGCAGAAAAGAAAAATATCCTTCGGTGTGCTTGATCTGTTTTTAGCCGTGCTGGTGCTGGTTTGCATCGTCGGCGTTGTGTCAAGATATCTTTTGACCGAAGAAAACGGATTGCTTGCGTCAAAACCCGAATATACGACGGCGGCAATTTCACTGCTCATAACGGATATTGAGGGAATGTCGTCCGAATATTTCGTGTCCGGCGAGAGCTTTACACTTGCCGGAATCGGTGCGGAGGGCGAGGTGATTGAAGACTTCACTGTGACGCCTGCACAGTATTACACCGAGAACGAAAACGGCGATCTCGTCATTTCGTATCACGACGAAGAAAGCGGACGCATTGACTGCCGCGGAGTCGTCCGTGTGAACGGATACTATAAGGATGGGATGTTCCTTCTGGCAGGGGAGATGCCATTGACGGCGGGAGTGTATATTACGATCGAAAACGGTGACATTTTTGTCACGGCATTGGTGACGGACGTATCTTCGATATCATAACGGGCTTTTTGGAAATAAGCGTTCATAGTGAAAAAGTGCTTAAAATAAGGTAGCTTTTTGTATGAAAATACATTAATATGTACCATTGATTTCAGAAGTTCTTTTTGATATAATGTTAAATACCGAAAAATAACGCTTTTTACGGCATTATATAAAAGACTAATAACCTTGGAGGATGTTATGATTTCAAAGAGCGTAACGATTGAAAATAACGTTGGACTGCACGCCAGACCCGCTACATATTTTATTCAGAAGACGAACAGCTATTCTTGCTCCATTTGGATACAGTGCGAAGGCGGCAAGGTAAATGCAAAGAGCCTTCTCGGTGTTCTTTCTCTCGGTGTTAACCAGGGATCGACTATTGAGATCATCGCAGATGGTATCGACGAAGAAGAAGCTATCGCAGGGCTCTCGGCTCTTATCGAAACAGGCTTTTCCGAGTAAAATTTTAAGACAGAATCCAAAGCGGACGCATTTTTTATGTGTCCGCTTTTTGTTTTATTTTTCTCGCTATTGCTTATGGGCGGATTTTGGGCTATAATGTAGTGTAAACCTTTATACTCGTTTATTGTGAGTAAGTGTATTAACTGATGCGATGAAAAGAAATAAAAACAGTAAAGAGAATAACGAACGGCTCGACAGGCTCTACCGAGAAGCTATGGAGCTTCCTATGACGTTTGGCGTTTACATCATGCGCGATAAGAATGACAGGATCGTTTACGTTGGTAAATCACGCGCGCTCAAGAGCCGTGTGTCTCAATATTTTGCCAACACGGAGCACGCTGTCAAAACGGAGCGTATGGTGGCGTCTGTCGAACGCTTTGAAACGATAGTTTGCGAAACTGAGATGGAGGCGCTGACGCTTGAAGCCTCGCTTATCAAGCAAAACGAGCCGAAATATAACATCAAGCTCAAGGATGCAAAAGCGTACCCTTACATCAAGCTAAGCGTTTGCGACGATTTTCCGCGGCTTATGATGACGCGCAAGCGCGGCGCGGAAAAATCGACGGAGGCACTCTATTTCGGACCGTATTCGTCTGCTGCCGCCGTGCGCGATATTATCACGTCGATGGAGCGTATATTTTCTCTGCCGACGTGTAAATATGAGTTTCCGCGCGATATCGGGCGCGTTGGCTCTTGCGTTTACGATCAGATGGGGCGATGCTCCGGCGTCTGCCGCGGCAGGATCACCTCGGAAGAATATAAGCAAGTGCTACGCGACGTTATTACGGTCTTGCGCGGTGATATAAAAGGCGCCGTGTCGGCGCTTCGCGAGCGTATGCTCGCCTATGCCGAGGAGGAAAATTTTGAAGCGGCGGCACGTTGCCGTGACAGCATTTCTTCGCTCGAACGGCTGCGCGAACGTCAAAACGTCGTCGCATCGCCCGACGTTGAAAGGGACGTTATAGCTTATTATGAGGATGCGGATGGCATTTCCTCGTGCGCGACACTACTCGTTATTCGCGGCGGTGCCGTTGCCGACAGACAGAATTTTGAGTTCGGTGCCGATAAGCTCCTTTCACCCGACGGGATTTCGGGCGAGGACGGCATGGTTGATTTTCTGACGATGCTTTATTCATCTCGTGAGTACATTCCGCACGAGGTGCTCGTGTCGTTCGATATGACGGATGGGGACCGTGCGCTAATGACGGAGTATCTGTCCATGCGTGCAGGACATCGTGTGTCGTTACGCACGCCTGAGCGCGGTGACGGGCGCAGGCTCGTTCATCTTGCGCTTGAAAATGCACGTCACGCGGCTGAGCTTTATCAGGCGAGAGCGAAAACGGACCTTGAGGTCTTAGTCAAGCTTGCGTCGATGCTGGGGCTTGAAACGGTGCCTGAACGGATCGAGTGCTACGACATATCGAATCTCGGCTCTGAGCATATAACGGCAGGGATGATCGTTGCCGAGGGAGGAAAACTCAAAAAATCGGCGTACCGGTTGTTTTCTATTGAGGGGCAACGCGAGCCTGACGATTATGCCGCCATGGCGGAAGCCTTGCGGCGCAGGATGGCGCATCCCGAATGGGGAGATATGCCCGATCTGATACTGCTCGACGGCGGCAAGGGACACGTCGGCGTTATCAGAGAGCTGTTTTGCGAGCTCGGAGTAACCGTCCCCGTTTTCGGAATGGTAAAGGACGAGCACCATAAAAGCCGTGCTATCGCAGGACAGACTGAGGAGATCAGCATAGCACGCGAGCAGGCGGTGTTCCAATTCATATATAAGCTAAGTGAGGAAGTTCACAGATTCACCGTTTCAAGCATGAAGCGCGCAAAATCGAAGACGCTTTCGCGCTCGTCACTCGTGACGGTGCACGGTATAGGTCCTGCGAAGGCGAAGGCAATCATGTCTCATTTCGGGACGATGGCGGCGCTGTTCGAAGCCGACGTCGATGCTATCGCGGCGATCCGCGGTATCAGCAGAGGTGACGCCGAGGCGGTGTACGAATTCCTGCACAAAAAGTAGATAGGAGAAACATTATGAGAATCATAACAGGTGAAGCAAGAGGCAAAAAGCTCATCACGCTTGAAGGAGAGGCTACACGTCCTACGGGCGAGCGAGTCAAGGAAGCCGTATTTTCAATGATACAGTTTGATATTGAGGGCAGACGTGTTCTCGATCTTTTCGGTGGCTCTGGACAGCTCGGACTTGAAGCTGTTTCGCGCGGCGCGTCACTCGCCGTCATTCTTGATGTGTCCGTCGAAGCCGTTAACGTTATTAAAACGAATGCAAAGACGACGGGGTTATTCGACAGATGCAGAATATCCGCGATGGAGTACGAAGCGTTTTTGAAACGCTCTGCGGGCAAGGAGAGCTTTGATATAATTTTCCTTGATCCGCCTTATAAAAGTGACTGTATGAAGCGTGCACTTGAACTGATCGACAGAGGAGGCATCGCCAATAAAAATGCCATTATCGTTTGCGAAAATGCGGACGGCAACGTCTTCGGCGGCGATGGTGCTCTTGAGGCAAAATACAAAGTTATGCGATCGTCTAACTATGGCAAAGCGTGGATCACACTTCTGACGCCTGCCGAGGTTGGCGAGGACGAGGAGGCGTGACGATGAGAAAAGCTGTGATATCGGGCAGCTTTGATCCGATAACGGTAGGGCACCTTGATATTGTCAAACGTGCTTCGGTGATGTTTGATGAGGTATACGTTGCGGTGTGCTGCAACACGGAAAAGAGAGGCGGAATGTTTTCCGCCGAGGAAAGGCTGGCGCTTGCCTCGGCGGCGGTATCGGCGCTTGACGGTGTTGACAACGTAAAGGTCGAGATCTGCCGCGGTCTGCTCGTTGACTATGCCCGCGAACGCGGGATCGGCATAATTGTACGCGGAGCGCGTACCGCATCTGAATTTGAATCGGAGTCTGCGATGGCGGCGATCAACCGTGAGTTGGACGGAATTGAAACGGTCGTTTTGCCTGCGCGTGCAGAGCTGTCCCATTACAGCTCGACGTATGCGCGTGACCTGATCATATACGGAAAAGCTGAACTTGCGCTTTCGCCGGCGACGCTCGAAGCGTTACGGAAGCTAAAATCGAATATGTAACTGTCGGAACAAAAAACGAACAGCTGCGGCTGTTCGTTTTTTTATTTTGGATTTATTTTGAAAATAACCGATCGGAAAATGCGATCGTATAAAAGACGGAATTATTCAATTGTGTAAGATAAAAACGAAAAAAGTCGCTCTGCGGTGAAATAAAAATCGCATCGTGCGCGAAAAAGGCGGGGAAACGTATATTTTAAGCGGAAAAATCGAAAAATAGTTCTTATTTTTTTGTTAATTATATTGACAGAAGTGGTGCGAAAGATTTATAATAGCATCAAGGTGGTGGCGAGTGGTGCGAAAAGCATTGTGATGCCACACAAAAAAAGTAACGGAGGAGGAAAGCGCATGGTTTGCTTTGTCGGCGAATATCTGCAGGTGATGGATGCTAAGAACAGAGTCTTCATTCCTGCAAAGTATCGTGAAATGCTTGGCGAAAAAGTGTTTGTTACACGTCATACCGACGGTTGCCTTTCCGTTTACTCCGAAGAAGGCTGGACCGAATACAGCGCAAGACTCAAGTCGCTTCCTTCAACCGAGGCAAGCGAGCTGATACGCTTTATCTTTTCGTCCACGATGGATGCGAAGCCCGATGCGCAGGGACGCATCGTTCTTTCCGCTTCTCTTAAAGAGCACGCGGGGATCGAAAAGGATATTTACATCATTGGCGTTGGAGATCACGTAGAAATTTGGGATAAGGCAAGACGCGACAAGGGCAAGCACGAAGAAAATATCGGTGCTCTGATCGAGATCATGCGTAAATATAACTTCTGATTTATGAAGAAGAAGCACAAAAAGAACGTTGAGGGCGAAACTCTTCGCGAAGACGTAACGGTGCCGAACTGTGAATTTTCACACATACCCGTTATGCTGTGGGAATGCATCGAAGGGCTAGACATCAAGCCTGACGGCATATACGTAGATTGCACGGCGGGCGGCGGAGGTCATTCCTCTAAAATAGCGGAAAGACTTACGACAGGGCGGCTCATCTCGATTGACCGCGATGCCGAAGCGATCGCGGCTTGCCGCGAACGACTCGCCGAATATGGCGACAAGGTGACGCTCGTTCACGATAATTACAGAAATCTTGAGTCCATTCTGTCGGGGCTCGGTATAGATAAAGTTGACGGCGTGTTGATGGATCTAGGAATCAGCTCTCATCAGATCGACACGGTCGAAAGAGGTTTTTCGTACAGCTCGCAAAAATCGGCGCCGCTTGATATGAGAATGTCCCGTGAGGACAAGCTTTCGGCTTACGAGGTAGTGAACGGTTACGACGAAGCTGAACTGCGGCGCATCATTTTTGAATACGGCGAAGAAAAGTTTGCCGCACGTATTGCGTCCCGAATCGTAGAGGCGAGGGGGTCGGCTCCGATAGAAACGACAACGGAGCTGTCCGAGCTTATTAAGTCCGCGGTTCCCGCGGCGTCGGTAGAAAAGGGTTCGCATCCCGCGAAGCGGACGTTTCAGGCAATCCGCATTGAAGTTAACGGCGAGCTTGACGGTATCGAACCTGCTGTGACGTCAGCTGTTTCGGCGCTTCGATCCGGAGGAAGGATTGCTGTCATCACTTTCCATTCACTTGAAGACAGGATCGTTAAAAGAATATTCGCAGACGCGGCGAAAGGCTGCGACTGTCCGCCCGATTTTCCCATTTGCGTATGCGGAAAGAAGCCGACGGTCAAGCTTGTTAACAAAAAGCCGATAACGGCAAGCGTCGAAGAACTCGCTGTAAACAAGCGTTCAAAAAGCGCGAAGCTTCGCGTGGCGGAACGTGTCAGCATTGACTAATTAATAAGTATATCAAAATCATTAAGAAAGGGCAAGGAAAACCGTGACAAACGAGCGTTATTCGAACGGAAATTTCAATTCTCAGAGAGAAAACAGACAACCGAATAGAAGACCTTCTGCTCAGCCTGTGCGTCGCGTGTATCCCGGTGCGGACGATATGACGAGTCAATTCGTCGCGAAACTCCGCACGAGAAGCGCCGCTGACAGACAAAGCCAGAATAACCGCGCTACCTCCTCTGCTCTTATGCAGGATGTCTATAAGACGGTTCCTGCCCGCCATTCTGAATCGGCAAATGCCAAAGGTGAGCGCCGTGCGCCCGCAGCAAACGTTTCTGCGGCTCCCGAAGTTCGTGATAACAGATACAGCCCCTATTCCAACGTTAACGTAAACGCGGAAAATGCGGCAAAACGGCGCGAGGCGCAAAACCGTACCGCACCGCAGCCGCAGGCTCGTGCAAACGTTGCCGCCACACGACCCGTGCAGCAGAAGCAGCAGGTTGCTTCGGCTCGCCGTCAAGGAAGTGCACCTCGCGTACACACGGGCGCGAAAAACGCTCCTGCACCCGTTGAGGTGAAGTTCCGCGGCTTTGATACGTCGGGGCAGATGGCGGAATCCGGTCCGCGCGAAGTTGCATTCAAGCGCGTACCGTTCCCGAAGTTCATCGTAATAATTCTTATGCTGGCGCTCGTATTCTTCCTTATGGTGCACAGCATCATGAAGAATTTTGAATATCAGCAACAGATCGATATGCTTGAAAGTCAGCTTTCCGAGCTCAACGACAGAGCCGAGGAGCTTCGTTTGGAGCTTGAGGAACGCGACGACCTGGCTGAGATAGAACGTCTTGCCGAAGAGATCGGCATGATCAAAAACGCAGGCGTTGACGAGAAGTACATAAGCCTTGACAACAGCGACATCATTGAAAATTTTGTTTCCGAAGAAAACGATTACGGTACGTTCACGACGATGCTCAGTGCTGTCAGCCGTCAGCTTTCACGTTTTCTCGGCGATGAATGATTCTCCGTCATAAAATCGGAACATCAAAAATAAATATGGAAAAGAACACAAAAGAGTAAGGAGACTTAAGTATTAAAGCTCGTTACTCTTTTTGAATCTATTCTGAATTTTGCGCAAAATACGACAGAAAAAGCAAAACGGTATAGAAAAACACACAAAATGGGAAAGGAGGATGCTATGAGAGCACGCAACAAAACAAAATCAACGAATGCCATAATAACGTCGCGTGCGGGATGGGTCCTCGCGGTGTTTATTTTACTATGGCTTCTTATGTGCGTCATTCTCTTTGATATTCAGATACTTTCTTATGATTATTATCAAGAGAAGGTCATAAATCAGATAACGAAGGAAACCTCCGTTACCGCGGACCGCGGAGATATATATGACACCAACATGAATCTGTTGGCCGGAAACAAGACTGTGTGGCTCGTTTTCATTTCTCCGCAGGATATCATCGACTCGATGGCGAGCGATTTCAGTATGTACGCTCTTGCCTCCGAGGACGAAAACGTGAAGTTCGGCCCGTTGGGCAAGCTCGGTGACCTACACCGTTTTTCAAGTCTTTATGTGTATGCGGATGCAGACGGTGTCAGTTCGTCGTATACGATGGATAAACTGATCTCGAAAGGTCTTTCCGATATCCTTGACGTTGACTACGCGAAGGTGATGGACCTTACGAAGAAGAAAAAACGCTATTACGAAGTCATCAAAAAGAACGTTGAAAAGGAAGAGGCCGATCTTATCCGTGAATTTATAGACAAATACGGTCTTGAAGAGCAGATACATCTTGTTCCTTCCTCGAAGCGTTATTACCCCAACAACGCCCTTGCATGCCACGTTATCGGATTTGTGAACTCGGACGGAGACGGCGTTTACGGACTTGAATCATATTATAACGACGTTCTGAAGGGTACGTCGGGCAGTTACATCACCTCTCAGGACGGCAAGGGCAACGATATGCCCGATTCATACGAGGGATATCTTTCCGACAACGACGGATTTTCGATAATCACAACGATAGATTCATACATTCAGTATGAGCTTGAATCCGTTCTTGAGGAGACGATGATAGTCAATAAAGCTGCAAACCGCGTTGCGGGAATCGTTATGGACGTCAACACGGGTGGCATTCTTGCGATGGCAACACTCGGAGGCTACGATCTGAACGCGCCGTATACGCTTACCGATACGTATCAGTCCGCTCTCGATTCACTCGGCTACGCGGAGGGAAGCGAGGAATATAAATCGGCGTTTACGAATCAGCTTTACACGATGTGGAACAACAAAGCCGTAACGGAGCTTTACGAGCCCGGCTCCACGTTCAAGATCATTACAAGTGCCATGGCGCTTGAGCTGGGTGCAGGCAAGCTCTCCGACACGTTTAATTGCGTCGGTAATATCAAGATAGAAGGCTATTCCTCGCCGATCTCATGCCACAAGGTGAAAGGTCACGGCAAGCTGAACTTTGCTGAGGCGCTTCAGCAGTCGTGTAACCCCGCGTTTGTAACGATGGGCTTGCGTATCGGACGCGATAATTTTTACAACTACTTCAAAATGTTTGGCTATGGCACAAAATCGGGCGTTGACCTGCCGGGTGAAGCGCAGACGATATATCACAGCTACAACGACTTCACAAACGTTTCCTTGGCGGTCTGCTCGTTCGGTCAGACGTTCAAGGTGACACCGATACAGCATCTTTCTGCGATCGCGTCCGTTGCAAACGGCGGTTATCTTGTCACTCCGCACGTTATGAGTCAGGTGATCGACGAGGATGGCAACGTGATCGATACGTATAAGACCGAAGCGAAGCGTCAGGTCATCAGCACGGCGACCTGCGAAACTTTGGCAAAGATACTTGAGGAGGGTGTTTCCGGAAACGGCGGCGCGAAGAACGCATACGTTGCGGGCTATGCTGTAGCCGCTAAAACGGGTACGTCACAAAAGCGCGACAAGCTTGACGAAAATGGCGAGGATACGCTCCGCGTGGGTTCGTGCGTCGCATTTGCACCGGCGGACGATCCGCAGGTGGCGGTGCTCATTCTCGTTGATGAGCCGTCGGGCGACAGCGTATACGGTTCTGTTACGGCGGCACCGTACGTGTCGAAGCTTTTGTCGTTCGTTCTTCCGTATCTCGGATTTGAGCCGCAGTATACGGAGGAAGAATCCGCATCTATCGAATCTGCCGTAAGCAGATACGAAGGACTCACTCTGAGTACAGCCGTGTCACTGCTTGAGCAGAACGGTTTTAACTACGAGATCATCGGTGACGGTGACGTCGTCACGGGTCAGTCGCCCGTGTCGGGAACGGTCGTTTCCGACCTTTCAAAGACCGTGTTCCTCTACACAAACGGTGAAGAACCGAAGAATACAGTCGAGGTCCCGTCCGTCGTCGGCAAGACCGCCGAAGCGGCGAACAGACTTATAATAAACGAAGGACTTAACATCCGTATCGACGGTGCTGCCAACTATGCAAGCGGCAGCGGTGCGACCGTTATCTCGCAAACTCCCGAAGCTGGAACAATGGTGCCCGAGGGAACCGTAATAACGCTTGAATTCATGCATTTGTCCGACATTTCGGATTGATTTTAGGAGAATTATATAAAGCTTTGTGAACTTTTGGGAGCTATTGACTGCAAAGCTCCCCGAAAGGACGTTATAATCACGGATGTGACCGCCGACAGCAGAAAGGCGGGGAACGGCTCGCTGTTCGTTTGCGTCAAGGGACGCAAACGTGACGGCAATGATTATATAAACGAAGCTGTAAGTCGCGGCGCTGCCGCGATCGTCACGGACGACGCTCGCCGAGCGTCGTCCACGGAGACATCGTGCGGTGTTCCCGTGATTCTTGTTGACGATGCAAGAGAGAGCTTGTCGAGACTGTGCGCGCGGTTTTATATCGGTGATGGCGGTATTTCCACATCGCTGATCGCCGTGACGGGAACGAACGGCAAAACAACGACGGCGCACATGATGGCGCACTTACTGTCATCAATGGGATGTAAAACGGGAATCATTGGTACGGTGGGGACGGGATTATATTCTCATGCCCATGCTACATTCGGCGGTATGACGACACCGGATCCCGAACGCTTTTACCGTGAGATAGGCGAGCTTTGCCGTATAGGAGCAGAATACATCATCATTGAGGCAAGCTCACACGGCATCGCACAGGGGCGGCTTGCAGGACTGCCGCTGACGGGGATCACGCCGCGCGCCGCGGCATTCACGAATCTTTCGGCGGAGCACATGGATTTTCATGTGACGATGGAGGATTATTTCCTGACAAAATCAAGGCTCTTCTCCGACTTTGGATTTGAGTACAAGATCATAAATAGCGATGACGAGTACGGAAACAGGCTCTGCCGTATGTGCGACGGTGCTCTGTCTGTCGGACGCATGGAGAACGCACGGTACCGCGCCGTTGATGTTACGCACAGCGGTGCTGACGGAGTTCGGTATGTGCTGAGGTCGCAGGGGCTCGCGTTGGCGGTGCGCTCGCCGATCCCCGGGACGTATACGGTGGATAATTCCGCTTTGGCTCTCGTAACGGTTATGCAGCTCGGCGCCGATCCGATGGCGGCGGCGGAAGCGATGTCGGTTTTTGGTGGTGTTCGAGGCAGAATGGAGCGCATCGCCGTTGACAGACGCATATTTTCTCCACCCGTCTATATAGATTTTGCGCATACACCCGAGGCGCTCCGAGCTTTGCTCGCTTCTGTCCGTGCGGCGTTTCCGAGTAAGCGGATCGTTACCCTGTTCGGGTGTGGCGGCGACAGAGATAAAACGAAACGCGCCGTTATGGGACGTATTGCAACGACGATTTCGGATCATACCGTCATCACGTCCGACAACAGCCGCAGTGAAAAAACGGAGGGCATCATCTCGGATATACTGACGGGGGTGCTTCCGAATTCGTCATATTCCGTTATGAAAAACCGTGCTGATGCGATAGAGTACGTAATAATGAACGCCCGTGACGGAGATGTTATTCTTTTGGTCGGCAAAGGACACGAGGAATACGAGGATATCGGTGGGCAGCGGCGTTACTTTGATGAGCGCGGTATCGTCATGGCGGCAATTGAAAAAAGAAATAAACTGCGGTAAGATATATAGGATAAAATACAAAAGCGAAAGGACGGCGGCTCGCCGAAAAATGTAATGAACGATAACTGTGTTAAATTAATGCTTATGCCGATGGATGCGGAGCTCGTTTGCCGCGTTACGGGCGGCGAGCTATACCGCGTGAACGGCGGCTACGGTGAACGTGTGGAAGATGTTACCACAGACTCACGAATACAGCTCAACGGCGGTATGTTCGCGGCGATCGCGGGTGAGGTTTTTGACGGACATAATTACATAGCTGACGTGATCGCCAAGGGTGAGCGTCTTATTCTTTGCGAGCGCGTCCCCGAGCTTCCCGAGAGCTTGCCCGGAGCTGATCTTGTCGTCGTTCCGGATACGGTCGAGGCGCTTGGCAAGCTTGCGGCGCATTATATATATGAAAGCCGTATCCGCACCGTTGCTGTGACGGGGTCCGTCGGCAAAACGACGACGAAGGAATTCATAGCGTCCGTTTTGTCGCAGAAATATTGCACGCACAAAACGGCCGGAAATAAAAACAATGAGATCGGTTTGCCACTGACGGCATTGGCGATCGCTCCTGACATGGAATACGCCGTGTTTGAATGTGGCATGAGCGGACTTGGAGAGATCGAATATCTGTCGAATATAGTCCGCCCCGACGTTGCAGTTATTACGAATATCGGTTCGTCTCATCTTGAGAAGCTCGGTTCACGCGAGAATATTGCCAAAGCGAAGCTTGAGATAGTTTCGGGAATGAGCAAAAACGGACTTCTTATCATTAACGGTGACGAAAAGCTGTTGACCGATTCGGAGGTAGTTGCGTCTTATCCCCGTGTTGTTACAGCGGCACTTTATAACAGACGCGCCGATTACAGAGCTGTCAATATCCGTACCGTCGGCGACGGCACGCTGTTTGACCTGATCTACAAAGGAAGGGTTGCAACGAACGTTGAGCTGCCGCTCATAGGTACTCACAACGTTTACGATGCGCTCTACGCTTTCGCCGTCGGCATTGAATCCGGCATGACGGAGGACACTATCAGACTCGGTCTGTCCCGATACCGCGGTGTTGCCATGCGTCAGAGAGTTTATGACGTCGGTAATTTTACCGTGATCGAGGACTGCTACAATGCAAGCCCCGAATCGATGCGAGCTGCCATTGACGTTCTTGTGACGATGGCGAAGAATAAGGGTGCACGTCCCATGGCGCTACTCGGCGATATGAAGGAGCTTGGAAGCGGCACGCATCTTCTCCACGAGCAGATCGGTGCTTACGCCGCCAAGGCGGGCGTAAAACAGCTTTATACATACGGTCAGTTAGCCGAGGGGATAGCAAAATCGGCGATACTGAACGGTATCCGTGCCGAAAACGTGTATGTCAATCTTGACTGTACCGCACCTGCGGTGACGGGCGACATGATACTTTCTTCCGTCGGAAACGGTGACATTCTTCTTGTCAAAGCGAGCCGTTCCGTCGCGGCGGAGGCTGTTATTGAATACGTAAAAAATAAAATTGAGAAAAGCTGAACGGACGTTACTACACTATGGAAAACATGATATACATCATATCGGCGGCTTGCTTTGCCGCAACATTCATTCTGACGGTCATATTTTCAAGGATCATAATTCCGACATTGAAAAGCCGTAAAATGGGACAGAAGATCCTTGAGATCGGTCCGCGCTGGCATAAATCCAAAGAGGGAACGCCTACGATGGGCGGCATCACGTTCATCTTCGCCATGACGGCGGTGATAATAGCCGCTATCGTTATATTGACGTTCATTGGCGGCGAGGTTCCGACGGCGCTGACGGCGACGTTTATATACGCGCTTTTCTGCGGATTCATCGGTTGTATTGACGACTCCGCGAAGCTTCGCCGTAAGCAGAATGAGGGACTCACGGCGTTGCAGAAGCTGATACTTCAGATCGTTGCGGCAAGTGCATACACGGCTGCACTCGTTTACTTCGGCTGTATCGGCGATTCGCTCTACATTCCTTATTTTAATATCCACATCAACGATCTTGGCATTATTTATTATCTTTTCGTCGTGTTCATGCTCGTCGGAGTTGACAATGCGGTGAACCTGACGGACGGCATCGACGGTCTTGCGTCGTCGCAGGTGTTGACCGTTGCGGTCCTCTTTATCGTTGCCGCGTTCACGAAATTTGCCCCCGATACGATGACTTTGGCGGAGCTTTTAGTGCTTGGTGCGTGCATGGCAGGCGGTGCTCTCGGATTTTTGATCTATAATTTCCATCCCGCAAGAGTGTTCATGGGCGATACGGGCTCGCTCTTCTTTGGCGCGCTCGTTATGGGCGGTGCTCTTATCGTCGACAATCCTCTGATCGTGCTTATCTACGGAATCATGTTCATTATTGAAGCCGCTTCCGTTATGATTCAGGTGCTTTACTTCAAACTGACGCACGGTAAACGCTTTTTCCGTATGGCGCCGATCCATCATCATTTTGAAAAGTGCGGATGGGGAGAGGTTAAGATCGTTACCGTTTTTACGGTCATTACAGCTATTTTCTGCATTTTGGCATATTTCGGACTTGCACCTACACTTAACTGACTTGTGTAAGTTTTTTGAGCAAATATTAACTGCTATATAATTTTTACAAAAAAATCTTAGAAGAGGAGGGTAAAATATGAAGCGCGAAGAAAAAACGGCTGCGGCTGATCAAAACCGCGGTCAAAAACAGGCGCAGGCGCATCGACCGACGTCGGCTCAGACAAACAAAAACGTAAAAGACGAAATGCGGAAGCCTGATGAACGTCAGGACATTGCGAACAAAACGACACCCTCCCGTAATAACATACAAAAGCCGACCTCGGACATTACAGCTGTAAAACCCGTAACGGCAGAAAAGGAAACGGCGGTTTCCGTTTTTCCTACTGAGCCTGTCGCGGGTAAAAAACAAACCGAATACGTGCGCATCAAAACGTCACCGGACAGAATCCTTATCGTTTTGGTGTTTACACTCGTTTGTATCGGTTCGATCATGGTGTTCAGTGCAAGCTATCCTTACGCTATGAGCCAAGGGCTTGACAGCTATTATTACGTCAGACGTCAGGTTTTGTTCGTTGCTATCGGTTTTGCGGCAATGACGGTAGCTATGAGAATTGAATATGACCGATACAGAAAATTAGCGTGGGTCGGCTTCGGCATCGCTGTGGTATTGCTCGTTCTCGTGTTATTTATTGGTGTCAGCGAAGGTGAGGCACAGCGTTGGATATACATTCCCGGCGTGGGCATATCATTTCAGCCGTCTGAGCTGATGAAGGTCATGCTCGTTGTCGTTCTGGCTAAGTATGTCGGAGAGTATTCGGAATACATGGTGTCCAAAGCGTCCTTGAAGCTTCGATTCATTTACGGCATCGTTTATCCGTCGCTGATTCTGTTTCCCACCTGCGCGCTCGTGCTTTTGGAAAAGCATCTTTCGGGAACCGTCATTATTTTCGGGCTCGGATGTATAGTTTTGTTCATCGGCGGTTCAAGCGTATGGATGATGATTGCAACGTACATTCCAGTGCTCGGTACTGCCGGTGCTGCATACCTGGCGATGAATCCGTACGCACTTGAGCGTATCACGACGTTTTTTGATGAAAACGCGGATGCGCTTGCTGAGGACTGGCAAACGACGCAAGGACTGCTCGCTATCGGTTCGGGAGGGCTTTTCGGGCTCGGTCTCGGCGAGAGCAGGCAAAAATACGGCTACGTTTCGCAGCCGCAGAATGACTTCATTTTCACGATCCTTTGTGAGGAATTCGGCTATGTCGGCGCCGTTTTCGTTATAGCGCTGTTTGTTGCTCTGCTGTGGCGCGGATTTACGATCGCGCGCCGCGCCCCCGACGTTTTCTCGTCACTCGTGGCGTACGGTATTATGAGCCATATTTCGCTTCAGGCGATACTTAACATTATGGTCGTAACGGATTCGATCTTCAATACGGGCGTTTCGCTTCCGTTTTTCTCTTACGGCGGCTCCTCGCTCATCGTTTTGCTGGCCGAGATTGGTGTTGTGCTTTCCATTTCAAGACATTCGCGGCAGAAAAAGCTTTAACCTTTATTATATTTACTACTGAAGAGGTATAAAAGTGAGAGTACTTATGACAGGCGGCGGCACGAGCGGTCACGTTAATCCCGCCATAGCAATTGCGGAATCAATAAAGCTTAATTTTCCCTCGGCGGAAATAGCTTTCGTCGGAACGCCGCGAGGCATTGAAAATAAACTTGTTCCCGCCACAGGATATAAGCTATACCACGTTGACGTGCGCGGCATTCGGCGCTCGCTTTCGCCTGCGAATATTCGTGCGGCATATCTTGCGCTGACCTCACCTTATCGCGCAAAAAAGCTCATTAAGGAATTTAAGCCCGACATCGTTATCGGAACGGGCGGTTACGTTTCGTGGCCTGTTATAAAAGCGGCGTCTATGATGGGAGTGCCGTCAATGCTCCATGAATCGAACGCATACCCGGGTGTTGCGGTGAAAATGCTGGCGGGAGTTGTTGATAAAATATTACTCAACTTTGATAAAACGGCGGAATATCTTAAGTGTCCGCGCGAAAAACTCGTGACGGTCGGCAATCCGCTTCGTGCGGGATTTGTGCCTGCGTCCGATAAGAGTGCGGCAAGGGTGGCTGTCGGTGCCGACAAATACGAAAAGATGATACTTTCGTACGGCGGAAGCATGGGGGCGCAGTACGTTAACGAGGCGGTGCTTGCCATGATGCGTGACTACACGCAGCATCATCCTGAAATAATGCACGTTCACGCGGTGGGGTCCATTGAGCTTGCCGACGCGACGAAAATGTATTCGGATTATGGGCTTTGCGGTGCTGAGAACATCAAAATGCTTGAATACATATACGATATGCCTGCACAGATGGCGGCGGCAGATCTTCTGATCTGCCGTGCGGGCGCAATGACGATATCGGAGGTCGCAATGATGCGAAAGCCTGCGATATTCATTCCGTCGCCTAACGTTACGGAAAATCACCAATACAAAAATGCGCGTATGCTCGAAGAACGCGGTGCGGCTGTAATTATTGAAGAAAAAGATCTTGACGGCGGTGCGAAGCTGACGGAGGCGGTAAAGAAGCTTCTGTCTGATGATGGCGCGCGTCAGAGAATGGGTGAGCTTGCGGGTGAATTTGCCGTGCTTGATGCAAACAAGCGCATAATTGACGAGATAAGAAAGCTTTTGGGAAAATAAAGAAGTGTCAATGACGGAAGAAAACGAAAGAGACTCTGATTCTGTTCGGCTGACGGCGCGTGAGTCGAGGGCGTTGGAGCGCTTGAAAAAAATTACGAAATTTTACAAAAAAAGTGAAGAAGATCAAAAAAAACTTTTGCCGAAGCTGATCGAATCGGTGCGCTCAAACAGTGCACGTCGCCAGTCTGAAACGGCGTTTGCACATAATGTGTCTGTGGCAACAAAGCACAACAGACGCGTCGAAAATAAACGCAGACGCTTAACGTATGCGTTTACTGCGACGGCGATAGCCGTTTTGCTTCTCGTGGGATACGTTCTTTATTCGTACGTTCTCGTTGTGGGGACAATCACGGTTACGGGGACGGAGAGATACGATCATGCAGATATAATCGCCGTCAGCGGAATTGCCGTCGGGGACAAGCTGCTTTCACCGAGTATAAATGAGGCTGAGATCCGCGATGCGGTGGTGAAATATTTCCCCTATGTGAAAAGCGTTGACGTCAGAAAGACGTTGCCAAACACGGTGACCATTGAGCTTATCGAGGAACAAGCGGTGTTCGTTTCCGAGATACACGGTCAGTATGCGCTCATATCGGCAGAGCTGCGTGTGCTTGAGATCACGGAGACGGAGCCGACGGGCGACTATATCAAACTGCGTCTGCCCGATGTGAAAAGTGCTTTGGCAGGGCAGCTGATCGAGTTCCGCGACGATATGTTTGAGGTTGCGTCAAAGGCGGTGTCTGCAATTGCGGGACCGACGATGCGTGAGGGAACGACGGTCCTTGATATAAGTGACAGATTCGATATTTCAATATCCTACGGCGGCAGATATAAGCTGTTGATCGGTGACATAAACGACATCGACCTAAAGCTGACGATCGCTTTTGAAATGATGAAGGATGAAGTCTTTGCTACAGGCAACAAAGGTACGATATACCTTGACAACATCAACAGTCCAAGCGTGATTATAGACAATCAAGTGGATTTAGACTGATGCAAAAAACGCAAAAACTCGCGATAAAACACATAAAATGGCTGTAAAATGCTGAAAAATAACGAAATATCGAATAAAAATATAAAAAAAGTATTGCAAAATAAGTTAAAATCATTTATTATATAAGTAATAATACCGGTTAGTAATAGGCGAGCGTCTTATAAGGCAATCGCCAAACATAAGATTTTTAATGCCCTCGCACCAGTTGCGGCGGCGGAAAGGAAAAAAGAAATGGCATTTGAACTTGACGATAACTTTGAAAGTGGCGTAAATATTAAAGTCGTAGGCGTCGGCGGCGGCGGCGGAAACGCTGTTAACAGAATGATCTCCTCTATCAGAGGTGTTGAATTTATCTGTGTTAACACAGACAAGCAGGCGCTTTTACACTCCAGCGCAACAAATAAAATTCCGATAGGCGAAAAGATCACAAAGGGACACGGCGCGGGCGCTAACCCCGAGATCGGTGCACGTGCGGCTGAAGAAAGCCTTGAAGAAATCAAAAACGCTATCAACGGCGCTGATATGGTATTTATCACCGCAGGTATGGGCGGCGGCACAGGCACGGGAGCTGCTCCCGTAGTTGCTCGCGCAGCGAAAGAAATGGGTATTCTCACCGTCGGCGTTGTAAGTAAGCCTTTTGCTTTTGAAGGCAGACGCAGAATGGCGCAGGCTGAAGCAGGTATTGACAACCTCAGCTCTTACGTAGATTCTCTCGTTGTTATCCCCAACGAAAGACTCGCTCAGGTATCCGACGCAAGAATCACACTCATTAACGCATTTGAGATTGCAGACGATATGCTTCGCCACGGTGTACAGAGCATCTACGAGCTTATCAACGTTCCCGGACTCATCAACCTCGACTTTGCTGACGTTTCCTCCATCATGATGGATGCAGGTCTTGCTCACATGGGCGTAGGCGAAGGTACGGGCAAGGACAGAGCAGAGATCGCCGCGAAGGCTGCTATCTCCTCTCCGCTGCTTGAGACCTCTATCTCCGGCGCAACCGGTATCCTCGTCAGCATCTCCGGTTCTCCCGATATGGGTCTTGACGAAGTTATTCAGGCGTCCACAATGGTATCCGCTGAGGCTCATCCCGATGCAAATATCATTTGGGGTGCTAACATTGATTCCAGCCTTGAAGATAAGATGAAGGTTACGATCATTGCGACCGGTTTCGCAAAGAAGGACGACTCCCGCGTACAGCGTCATGTTGCTCCCGTTTCCACATTCGGTCAGGCAAAGTCGGCTGCAAAGCCCGAACCCGCTCCTGCTCCCGCACCGAAAAAGCCTCAGCCCGTTAAAGAGGAAGAAGACGATTTTTTCGGCGGAGCTGACGACATTTATGCCGAACAGGTAAAACCTGCACGCAAAGTTAAGGAAGAAGAGGCTTCCGAGCCTGCAAACGTTTCCTCCGACTACGAAGTAGGCGAAGCTGACGACACGCTTTCCGATGATGATTTCGACGATCTTATGAGCATTCTCAAGAAGACGAGAAATAACAACAACGGCAGACGCTTCTGATAAAAGAATAAAAACACATCCGCCGCAGGTTTTGTACCTGCGGCGGATTTTTTGCTTATTTTGTTGCGGACGTCCATTCGTCACGCAGGATCGAATAGAAAGCGATGTCAAAAAAATCGCCGCTTTTTGATTTGAAATACTGGCGCTTCGTTCCCTCGCAGTAGAGTCCGCACTTTTGTGCGACTCTGCCCGACGCGGGATTTTTCGTTGCGTGGGATATTTCGATGCGATTGACACCGACGTCTTTGAACATATATTCTATAACGGCGCTTGCCGCCTCTGTCGTGATGCCGCGTCCCCACCACGCCTTCCCGATGCAGTAGCCGATGCAGGCGTATTCGTGTTTATCGCTGACAAAGACGATTGAGATGTTGCCGATCGGGGCGCTGTCGAATTCGATCACCCAGTTATAGTAGTTCGGTTCGTTATAGGCGGTGCACCATACGTCAAGGAGTTGTTTTGTAACCTTCACGTCGCCGTGCGGCTCCCACGTGAGATATCGGCAAACGTCTTCATCGTTTGCCCAATTATTGAACATCGCCACAGCGTCATCGGGAGTGAAGCGGCGGAGAGTGAGCCGTTCGGTGTTTATCGTTTGTGTACCTATATGGTTTAGCATAGTATCAGTCCTTTCTGAAAATATCGAGCGAGTGGTTGGACATTCCGATAAGATCCTGCCGTTCGCAGGTGGCAAAGTGATATTTGAGATAGATCTCGTAGGTGAAGTCGTCCATTTCAGCAAAGGTAGGACGCATGTGATTTGCGTAGCCGTCAGTTGCGACGAGATGCAGGTGCGTTACGTTGAATCGTGAACGTAACTCTTCGATCTCGGATTTGCGGTGTAGCACGAACAGATCGTCGGGACGTGACGACGCCTTGAACGTTTCAAGGTCGAGGATCCTTTTTTCGATAAGGCTCGGGAGTCCTCCGCGGATGAATCCGTACTGAACGATCGACGGGTCCTCCATGCAGTACGCGACGAAAATGACGCCGCCTTTTTTCGTAACTCTGACGGCCTCGGAGAGTGCGGCGACTTTATCCGCCTCCGTGAACAGATGATACATCGGACCGAGCAGAAGCGTGACGTCGTATTTGCCGCTTTCAAAGGCAGACAGGTCGGTCGCGTTGCCCTCCGTTATCGTGACGTTTTCGCCGTCGGCGGTGTTTTGACGGAACAAGTCAATATTGTGCGGTATCAGCTCGACGGCGTCGACGGTGTAGCCCATGCGTGCGAGCGCGTGGCTGTACCGTCCCGTGCCGGCACCGATCTCTAAAATGCGTGCGCCGTCGAAAAGATATTTTTCGATATAACGCATCGTTGTGAGATATTCGATCATGCCGTATTTCGTGTTGAGGCGGCCGTCCTCGTCGTAGGTGTTGTAGTACTCGTTCAGGTAATCGAATGCGTTCATAATAACCTCCTTTATAATATAAAAACAGTGCAAGCAAAACGGTTTGTTTTGGCTTGCACTGTCGTTTTTGTAAATATAAATTATGGTGGTTAATTTATATCAGGGTATGACAATGTAAGCCCGTTGCTGTAATACATAGCAGGGACGGACCAGCGCACGACGTTATTGAATTTTACGGCGTTACGTAACATTGTCTTTTTACTCTTTCTGTGATGATTGATTGGATTTATTATATTCCTCGGTATAGGATATGTCAAGAGAAAAAGTCAGGCTTTCGGCTGTCGGTGCGTTTTTTGCCGAAGATGAGACAAAGTGTGAGCACAGCAGGGAAAATGACGGCGGCGAGTATGCCGAGCTTCAGGTCATCGCCTCTGATCGATGAAACGTATCCGACGACGGCGGGACCGAACGAGCAGCCAAGGTCGCCCGCGAGGGCGAGTAGCGCGAACATAGCGGTGCCGCCGAGCCGCATTGACGCGGAGGCCTTTGAAAAGGTGCCAGGCCACATGATACCGACGGCGAGACCCGACAGGGCGCATCCGAAAAGAGAAAAAATCGGCGAAGGAGAGAGAGACGTGAGCAGATATGATAGAACAGCAAGTGCTGAGCTTGCCGTCATAAATCGGTCAAGGTCGATTTTGTCGCCGTATTTGCCGTAGAATACGCGGGCGATACCCATAAGCGTTGCAAACGCGAGCGGACCTGCGAGGTCTCCCGCCGCTTTGCTGATGCCGAGACCCATCTCGGCAAATGCGGACGCCCACTGTGAAACTGCCTGCTCGCTTGCGCCTGCGCACAGCATCATAAGCATAAAGAGCCAGAATACACGGCTGCAGAAAAGCTCGCGGAGCGACATTCCTTTTTCATCGTCCTTGATAAGGTGTGCTATAGGGGTTTTGGCGAAGATAAAAACGTTGCACAGCGGAACGAGTACCCAAACGTAAGCGAGGATGTGCCAATTTTCAATGCCGAATACGGTGAAGAAAAATGTAGAGAGTACAACGACGCCGACGTGTCCCCAACAGTAAAATGAGTGGAGCAGGCTCATCGTTTTTTCTTTGTTGTCGGACGGACAGCTTTCGACGATGGGACTGACGATGACCTCAAGCAGTCCTCCGCCGACGGCGTAAACGATGACGGAGATGAGGATGCCCGTAAACGGAGTGGGGGTGATTTCGGGCAATACCGTCAGCAAAAACAGTCCGAGCGCGGCGAAAATGTGTGCGAAAGCAGCGGAGGTGCGGTAGCCGATCTTGTCAACTATCCGTATCGCGCACAAGTCGACCAAAAGCTGTACGGCGAAATTGATCGATACGAGCATCGTTATCTCGGACAGGGGAATGTCGTAGACGGTGTGAAAATTGATGAAAAGAAGCGGTAGGAAATTGTTGATTATGGCTTGCACGATGTAGCCAAGAAAGCAAGCGTATATCGTGGTTTTGTATGTAAATTTCATGGAGGTAGAGAAAAAATCTTCCTTATTTAATATACGGGTCTATTCATCCGATGACGGTGCCGAGGGCAACCCCGTCTTTTACGCCGCAGAAGCGGACACGGCGGATCTCGCCCGGACGAACGCCTGCCAGCGGCGTGCGTACCTCAACGAAGTTGGCGGTGTGTCCTGCGTGCTCGCCACCGATGTCGGATTCGAAGAGCACATCCGCCTCGGGTGTACGTGCGATGTAATCGGTGACGACGGAATTTGTTATTTCCTGTCCGAGTGCGATAAGACGCGCGGAGCGTTCGTGCTTTTTGTCTTCGGGGATCTGATCCTTCATCTCGGCGGCGGGGGTGCCGCGACGCTTTGAATATTGGAACACGTGCATCGACAAGAATCTTGCGTGTCTGACAAAATCGAGCGTTTCTTCAAAATCCTCGTCCGTTTCGCCGGGGAAGCCGACGATTATGTCTGTTGTGAACATAACATCGGGAATGGCGGCGCGGAGAGCGTCGAGCTTTTCCATAGCCATTTTGGCGTTATATTTGCGGCGCATCGCGGCGAGAGTACGCGAGCATCCGCTTTGAAGCGAAAGGTGGAAATGCGGCACGATACGCTCCGACTGCGCGACGGTCCTGATAAATTCGGGGCGCATGACGGTCGGCTCAAGTGAGCCCATGCGGATCCGATGCAATCCGTCCGTTTTGAGAAGTGCGTCAAGCAGTTCCGGGAGTGTTTCTTTCGTGTCGTGTCCGAAGGAGGCGGTTTCAATTCCCGTGAGCACGACTTCGCGGCAGCCGCCGCGGACGAGAGTTTTTACTTCTTCTTCGATCTCGGCGATCGGGCGCGAGCGCACAGAGCCGCGTACGGAGGGGATTATGCAGTACGAGCATTTTCCGTCACAGCCGTCGCAGATCTTGACGTAGGCGCGGGTGCGCGGAGCTTTCGTTATGGACATTTTTTCGATCTCGCGGACAGAGTGCATATCTTTGTCTGCGAGAATGACGGGTGATGCGGGCGCACCGTTTTTGATGATTTCAAGTGCAACGTCGGCGGCGCGAAGTTTGCTTTTGTTGCCGATGACGTATGTGACCCCGTCGATCTTTGACAGCGCGTGCGGATCGTTTTCCGCAGAACAGCCTATAACGATGACGGCGGCATCGGGATTGCGTCGGCGGGCTCGGCGAAGCGTTTGTCTGCTTTTTCTGTCAGCCTCTGCGGTAACGGTGCAGGTGTTGACTATATAAACGTCGCAGGGTTCCTCGGCGGAGAGTACCGAAAAGCCGAGAGAGGCGAGCCGTTCTGTGACGGCTTCGCTTTCGTATTGGTTGACCTTGCAGCCGAGAGTTATGACTGCGGCGGTGGGATGATTCATATATATACCGTACCTACTGTGGATTGTTTTGCTTTTATCGTATTATATCACGTATTTGCCGCCGTGTAAAAGGAAAATACATTATTTTCATCGTTTAAGTTCAAATAGATCACGGTAAATTATTAATATGAAAAGATATTACGAAAAAAAGAAAAAATATAAAACACATCCGATCGTAAAGTCGATTCTTGCGTTGACGGTTACGATAACTCTTTTGTCGCTCGGCGCGGTTTACGGAATGTATTTATACACGGTTTCAGTGGCGGAGGAGTATTCGTTGGCGCGTGCGGCGGCACGGTATGAGGCATATTTATCTTTATGCGAGGCGATCGGGCAGACTGACGGGGACGATGCGACGAGGGCGGCGGCACTTCGCGGTGCGGGCGAGTCGATGTCACGGTATTTATTGTTTGCGGAGGAGAAGCCGCAGGGGAGTGAGGCTTTGCGCGATCTGCTTTTGTCGGGGGCGGTTCCGTCTGAGCTGTGCGTACATTTGCGTGCGGTGCTTGATGCAAACGCTGCGGATTACGATGCCGCCGTCATAAAAGCCGCTGTTATGACGGCTGATGAGACGGTCGGAATCCGTCAGAGGACGACGGCGAGTGACGGTAATGGCTGGGACGAGCTGAAAGAATGCTCGGAGGTGAGAGAGACCAAGGCGCACGCGGCGGCAAGACGGTTTATTGGCGGAGGTGCATCTTTGACTGCGGCAGAAAACCACAGTTTTCCGCTTGTGTATTCATACGTCTGTGAAAATGCCGCCGTTGATATAACGCGTATGGGCGGCAAACTCTTGCGGATGTGGTGCTACCGCATCGGTGACGCGGAGCCAAAAAGCGACCGTGAGTGCCGCGAAGCGGCGACGGAGTTTTTGCGTCGCGCAGGTATCGCCGATGCGGAGGTTACCTCTGTGGAGGTTTCGGAAGATGAGGTGCGGTATCAGTTTTGCCGTGTGACGAAGGCACCGACGGGCGAGGTTACGGATGAGGGGGCGGCGGTGAAGATCACCGTCGCACGAAGAGGTGCGAGAGTGTCATTTTTTGATGCAACGGACTATTATAAATAAAGGAAGCACAACGGTTGACTCCGGGGGGGATACTGCGTCGGAAAGGTGAGCTGAAAGCTCGTTTTGGAGCATCGGTGGTGGAAAAAGCCTTGAAAATCATGAAAAAACAGCCGTTTTAAGGTTAAAAATCCGTGAAATTCACGCCAAAACCTTGCATTATTTTGAAAGTGATGTTATAATCGCCTCGTATAATGGATAAATATGTGCTGCTCATCTGCAGCACAAAAGTAATGAAAGTGAGGCGGAGCATTACCGTGAGAGAACATTACGGCGAACACAAAAACAAGAAATTTTATATCACAACAGCGATCGCGTATGCGTCGCGTAAGCCCCATTTCGGCAACACGTACGAGGTCATCATGACCGATGCTGTCGCACGATTCCACCGTCAGCTCGGCGAGCAGGTATTCTTCTGCACCGGCACGGACGAACACGGCGAGAAGATCGAAAATCTTGCAAAAGAGGCGGGCATCAGCCCGAAGGAGCACGTTGACCGCGTTGCCGCAGAGGTGCGTTCGATCTGGGATCTGATGAACACAAGCTATGATTATTTCATCCGTACGACGGATGAAAACCACGAAGCGGCAGTTCAGCATATGTTCCGCAGAATGTACGAAAAGGGCGACATATATAAAGGACATTACGAAGGCTGGTACTGCGTACCCTGCGAAAGCTTCTTCACCGACACACAGGTGACGGACGGTAAGTGCCCCGACTGCGGACGTCCCGTTGAGCGCAAGCGCGAAGAAGCGTATTTCTTCAAGATGAGCAAATACGCACCGCAGCTTATCAAGCATATCGAAGAAAATCCCGGATTCATCGAGCCCGAGGGAAGAAAAAAGGAAATGCTCAACAACTTCCTTCTGCCCGGACTTCAGGACCTCTGCGTTTCCCGTTCGTCCTTCAAATGGGGCATCCCCGTTTCCTTTGACGAAAATCACGTAACGTACGTCTGGCTCGATGCGCTGTCCAACTACATCACCGCGCTCGGCTACGATCCCGATCATGACGAACAGCCCGAAGCGTTCAGATACAACTGGCCTGCCGACGTTCACATCATCGGCAAGGATATCCTGCGCTTCCATACGATTTATTGGCCTATATTCCTGATGTCTATGGGAATTCCGCTTCCGAAGAAGGTGTTCGGACACCCGTGGTTCAACTTCGGCGCCGATAAGATGTCCAAATCCAAGGGCAACATCATCTATGCCGACGACATGGCAAACCGCGTCGGTGTTGACGGCGTAAGATATTATGCGCTTGCGGAAATGCCTTATGCATCCGACGGAAGCATCACATGGGAATCTGTTGTGAGCCGTTATAACACCGACCTTGCAAACAATCTCGGAAACCTCGTTCAGCGCACGCTTTCCATGTGTAAAAAGTACTTTGACGGTGTCGTTCCGACGCCTACGGAACAAACGGACCTTGACTGCGAGCTGAAGGCGGCATTTGCCGAAGCCGTTGATAAGGTTTACGAATGTATGCTTTCCTATCACGTTGCCGACGCAACGGAGGCAATATTCACGGCTCTTCGCCGCGCGAATAAGTACATCGACGAAACGACGCCTTGGACGCTTGCAAAGGGCGGCGAGGCTGAATACGCACGCCTCGGAACTGTTATATATAATCTGCTTGAATCTATCAGAATCGCTGCAGTGCTTCTTTATCCTTTCGTTCCCGCAACGGCGGAAAGCATTCTTTCCCAGCTCAACACGGACGAAAATGATTACGACGAGCTTGAAACGTTCGGTAAGCTTGTATCGGGCAGACCGACAGGCGAGCCGAAGGCTCTCTTTGCACGCATTGACGAGGCGAAGTTCTTGGCCGAGATAGAAGCTGAACGCGAGGCTATGATAAAGGCGGCAGCCGAAGGGGCGCCGAAGCCTGAAAAGCCCGACGGGATCGCACAAATCGGTATTGAAGACTTCATGAAAGTCGAGCTTCGTACAGCACAGGTGCTCGAATGTGAGCGCGTACCGAAGGCGAAGAAGCTCCTGAAGCTGAAGATTGATCTCGGATATGAAACGCGTACGGTCGTTTCGGGTATCGCAAAGTGGTATGAGCCCGACGCTCTTATCGGCAAGAAGATCATCGTTGTGGCAAATCTTAAGACTGCAGTGCTTTGCGGAATCGAAAGTAACGGTATGATCCTCGCTTCGGGCAAGGATGAGGTGCGCGTCGTATTCCTTGCGGACGATACTCCGCTCGGCGAACGCGTAAGATAATTAATATATGATACTTTTTGATTCACACGCTCACTATGATGACAGTCGGTATGACACCGCATTTGACGGCGGTGCCGCTGCCGCACTTCGCATGGCGAAGGCGGCTGGAGTCGGCTATATCGTAAATTCGGGTGCATGCCTGCAAACGTCGCGCCGGGCAATAGAGATCGCAGACATGTCGGCACATGACAGCAGTATGCCTGCTGTATACGCTTCTGTCGGTATACATCCGTCGGAGACGGATTCGTATGCGTCGCTTGACGATGCGATGGCGGAGCTTGCTGCTATGATGGCGCATCCGCGCGTTGTTGCCGTTGGCGAAATGGGACTTGACTATCACTATCCCGACGCGAATAAGGAAAAACAGCACGATTTGTTCCTGGAGCAGCTGAATATAGCGTGCCGATTCGATAAGCCGATCGTTATCCATTCGCGCGACGCACACGGTGACACTTTTGACATACTGAAAAAATACCGCGGTAAAAAAATCATGCTGCATTGTTACTCGGGAAGCGCCGAGATGGCAAGACAGTATGCAGACATGGGATTTTATTTCTCATTCGGCGGAGTTTTGACCTTCAAAAATGCCGAAAAAACACGACAAGCCGCCGCGGCTGTCCCGCATGAAAATTTGCTTATGGAAACGGACTGCCCTTATCTGACACCTGTGCCGTACAGAAGCAAACTGAACTATTCCGGTTATATGCCGTTTACGGCGGCGGCGCTCGGTGAGGCGATCGGTCTTTCTGCGGACGAAGCGGCAAGGCTTACGACGGAGAATGCGAAACGCTTCTACGGCATAGAATAAAAGCATAAACGATTGCTCTACAAAAAAATTCGGGAAGGAGGGAGAACGTTTGAAATTACGGCTTAATATGAAACCTTCGGGCTCGACAAACTTAAAATTGGTCTTTGCGGTCATATTGGTCGTGCTGGTCGTTATGGTTACGACATATTTTGTCGGAGCGCAGTTCCGTTCCAATGAAGACGGCGCGAATTCCGAGGACACAGTGTTTAATGACGGCGACGGTACGGATACTGTTACCGATTCCGAAGTGAATACGGAAGATCCGCCGGAAGCTGACGGTGTCGGCGACGTTGAAGACGGTTCTCCCGACGAAACGAACGGTGAGAGCGAAGAAACCGAAACGGATACAGACTCGACGGAAACTACGGTCTGCGAAGAGCACATCTGGTCGGATGCAAGATGCGACAAGCCTATGACGTGTACAGTTTGCGGGGCAACCGAAGGCGAGCCGAATGAGCACACGTGGCGCGAAGCTACCTGCAACACTCCGCAGTACTGCTCTGTATGCGGGACCGTCGGCGGTCCTGAGCTTGAGCACGTGTGGAACGATGCGAATTGCCTGACGGCAAAAACGTGTTCCGCTTGCGGCGAGGTTGAGGGCGGTGCCCTCGGCCACGATTATGCGTCGGCTACCTGCACGAAGGCACGCGAGTGCGTTCGCTGCGGTGATACGAAAGGCGAACCTCTCGGTCACGCATGGAAAAACATAGGCTGTGAAAGCCCCATGAAATGTTCGGTCTGCGGCGCCAAAAACGGAGAGGTGCCCGGACACAAGTGGCTTGACGCGACATGCATAAAGGCGAAAACGTGTTCTGTTTGCGGAAAAACGAGCGGTTCGGCTAACGGTCATTCATATAAGGACGGATTCTGCTCCGTTTGCGGAGATGCCGACCCGAATGCACCTATACCCGAGTCCGACGTAAAAACGCTTTATATCAACTCGGAAGAGGTCGCTCTCAAGGTGATTTACATAGACGGTGTGGCATACGTTCCTGTCGTTGCGTTCTCAAAAGCCATTGATTCGTCGGAACTCAAGACTGCCGACGACGGCTCTAAGGCAACGGTGAAGGGAACAGGTATCACGATATCCGCAGGTAAGGGGAATCCGTATATTGAGGCTAACAACCGTTGTTTACCCTGCAGCGAAATCAAGGTGCAGAGCGGCGCCGTTTATGCGCCGATCGACGTTATGGTGAAGATATTCGGTTCAACGGTGAAAACGCTCGGCAACGATGTTTTTGTCACTGCGAAGGGAAGCTACATCAAAAACGGCGACGATTTTTACGATGCGGAAACGCTCAGCCTGATCGCACGTGTTTTGACCTGCGAGGCAGGGTACGAGCCTTTTAACGGACTGCTTGCGGTTGCGTCTCTCATTTTGAACCGTGTGGAAAGCTCCGAATTTCCGGACACGGTATATGCCGTACTTTATCAGAAGAATCAGTTTACGGTCGTTAACACGAACGCTTTCAAGGAAGAACCGCTTGCGCGGTGCGTACGCGCGGCGAAGATGTGCCTTGAAGGCTACCGTTACGATACGAGGATCCTTTTCTACGATTCTCTCGGCACGGGAACGTGGGCGTCGAAAAACAGGCCGTTCCTCTTTAAGCTCGGCGGACATTATTTCTATGGATAAGTTTATAATAATGAAAAAATGCAGGCGAAAGCCTGCATTTTTCTTTGTGAAAACAAAAAAACGCGAACTGCCGTGTGAGCGGTGGCGTTCGCGTTGTTTTGCAGATATTATGATGTTATGCGAGCTCGGAGAGCGCCTTGGTGAACTGGCTCTTCTTGCGTGCGGCGTTATTCTTGTGGATGATTCCCTTAGCAACGCCCTGGTCGAGCTTCTTAACTGTTTCGCGATAGATAGTAGCAGCGGCTTCCTTGTCACCTGCTTCAAGAGCAGCAGTGTACTTGCGGATGGAAGTGTGAAGAGCCGACTTGAACATTCTGTTCTGAAGATTCTTCTTCTCGCTTACGCGAACGCGCTTTTTCGCGGACTTGATATTAGGCATGGTCTGTTCCTCCTACTATTATTTGTGTTTTGATATTCTGCAGATGAACTGCCGACGCCTGAGAGGGTGCGTCGAGCGCATTCTCGCTTCACAATTAGATATATTACCATGAATGAACGGAAATAGCAATACCTAAATTAAAAAAACATCAAACTTTTTTTGAGATCAGCGACGAAAACGGCGAAAATTTACAGAAAATTAATATGTAAAAAATCGGTAAAAATATATATAACAAAATGTAAATACGTGCGAAAATCCGTGCAATTACATAAATATTTTCCAATCACACTTGACAATTTACGGGGTGGGTGATAAAATTATAAACTGCATCGTTTTGCGTTTATATATATTATTATTATATATAATATTGCGTTAATACACACTTGTAAATATAACGAAGGAGTGACAAAGCAAGATGGTAAAACCCCACAAGCTCGGAAGAAACACTCGTATGAGCTTCTCGAAGATCGATGAAGTTCTCGACATCCCGAATCTGATTGAGGTACAGAAAAAGTCATTTGAATGGTTCGTTAACGAGGGACTTATGGAAGTGTTCCGCGACATTTCCCCCATCTCGAACTACTCCGGCAATCTTCTGATCGATTTTGTTGCATACAATCTCGAATCGAAACCGAAATACACGGTCGAAGAATGCAAGGATCATGATGCTAACTACGCCGCACCGCTGAAGGTGAACGTTCGCCTTACGAACAAACAGACGGGTGAAGTTAAGCAGTCAGAAATTTTTATGGGCGATTTCCCGCTTATGACGGAAAAGGGTACGTTCGTCATCAACGGCGCGGAGCGCGTTATCGTTTCGCAGATCGTTCGTTCTCCCGGCATCTATTACGATTCATCCATCGATAAGACCGGTAAGCGTCTTTATACGGCACAGGTCATCCCGTACCGCGGCGCATGGCTTGAGTATGAAACAGACATCAACGACATTTTCTATGTCAAGATAGACAAAAACAGAAAGCTTCCCATTACGGTTCTCATCCGTGCTCTCGGCATTGAAACCGAACGCGATATCGTTGAGTATTTCGGCGACGAAAAGATGCTCATCGAATCCGCACGTAAGGACGAGCTCACAAAGCAGGCTCTTGAGAACAACACGACCGAGGGTGAGGAAGCTCTCAAAGAGATCTACAAGCGTCTTCGTCCGGGCGAACCCGCAATCGTTGAAAGCGCACAGATCCTTATCAATAATTCCTTCTTCGATCCGAAGAGATATGACCTTGCGGCTGTCGGCAGATATAAGTTCGACAAGAAGCTCGCACTTGCGCTTCGTATCAAGGGCCATAAGCTCGCTGCCGACGTTGTCAGCCCTCTCACCGGCGAGATCATCGCTGAGGCAGGCGAGGTGCTCACGTTCGAACGTGCGACCGAGATCGAAAATTCCTGCGTGAACGAAGTTTACCTTGAGGCGGCCGATGGTGCTACCGTAAAGGTATTCTCGAACAATACAGTTGACCCCGTTAACGTTCTCGGCTATTCTCTTGCCGACTGCGGCGTTACCGAAAAGTGTAACTTCACTGTTCTTTCCGAGATCATCGAGGAAGCTGACGGTGACATAGAGACGATCAAGACTCTCGTTCGCCGCAGAATCGCAGAGCTTTGCCCGAAGCATATCACAAAAGAGGACATCTTTGCGACCGTTAACTATCTGCTCAATCTCTCCCACGAAATCGGCACGACGGACGATATCGACCATCTCGGTAACCGCCGTCTGCGTTCTGTCGGCGAGCTTCTGCAGAACCAGTTCAGAATCGGTCTTTCCAGAATGGACAAAAACATCAAGGAAAAGATGTCTATCCAGGATAACGAGACCGTAACTCCTCAGCAGCTTATCAATATTAGACCCGTAACGACGGCTATCCGCGAGTTCTTCGGCTCGTCTCCCCTGTCTCAGTTCATGGACCAGAACAACCCTCTGGCAGAGCTGACTCACAAGCGCCGTCTGTCCGCGCTCGGCCCCGGCGGTCTGTCGCGTGACCGCGCATCCTTTGACGTTCGTGACGTTCACTATACGCACTACGGCAGAATGTGCCCGATCGAAACGCCTGAAGGTCCGAACATCGGTCTTATCACATATCTTTCCACGTACGCACGCATCAGTGACTACGGTTTCATCGAGGCTCCTTATCGCCGCGTCGAACACATCACCGATCCCGAAACGGGCAAGGTCACAAGCCGTGTTACCGACGAGATCGTATACATGACGGCTGACGTTGAGGATAACTACGTCGTAGCTCAGGCAAACGAGCCGCTCGATGAAAATTCCTTCTTCGTAAACCGCCGCGTTGCAGCACGCGACCGTGCGGAGATCACTGAAGTTCCGCATGAAAACGTTGATTTCATGGACGTTTCTCCGAAGATGGTCGTTTCCGTTGCGACGGCGATGATCCCCTTCCTTGAAAACGATGACAACTCCCGCGCACTCATGGGGTCGAACATGCAGAAGCAGGCAGTCCCGCTTCTCGTTACCGATTCTCCCATCGTTGGCACGGGTATGGAATACAAAGCAGCTATGGATTCCGGCGTTGTTATTATCGCCGAAGAGGGCGGTTACGTTGAACGTGTTACCGCTGACGATATTACGATCCACGGCGATTCCGGCGCAAAGAAGACTTATCATCTGACGAAGTTCAAGCGCAGCAACCAGGGCACGTGCATCAACCAGCGCCCCATCGTTAAGGTGGGAGACAGAGTTGAGGCAGGCGAATGCATCGCGGACGGTCCTGCAACCTCGAACGGCGAAATCTCCCTCGGTAAGAACGCTCTTATCGGCTTTATGAGCTGGGAAGGCTATAACTACGAGGACGCCGTACTTCTTAACGAACGTCTTGTACGTAATGACGTATATACCTCTATCCATGTTGAGGAATATTCCCATGAAGCAAGAGAAACAAAGCTCGGACCGGAAGAGATCACACGCGAGATCCCGAACGTCGGTGAGGACGCACTCAAGGATCTCACAGCCGAAGGTATCGTTAAGATCGGTACCGAAGTCAGAGCGGGTGATATTCTTGTCGGTAAGGTAACTCCCAAGGGCGAAACCGAGCTGACAGCTGAAGAAAGACTGCTCCGCGCAATCTTCGGCGAGAAGGCACGCGAAGTAAGAGACACATCGCTCCGTCTGCCCCACGGCGAAGCCGGCGTCGTTATCGATGTTAAGGTATTCTCCCGTGAAAATGACGACGACCTCGCTCCCGGCGTTACAAAGGTCGTAAGGGTTTACATCGCACAGAAGAGAAAGATCTCCGTCGGCGATAAGATGGCGGGACGCCACGGTAACAAGGGTGTCGTTTCCCGTATCCTGCCGCCCGAAGATATGCCGTTCTTGCCGGACGGCACACCGCTCGATATCGTGCTTAACCCTCTCGGAGTTCCGTCTCGAATGAACATCGGTCAGGTGCTTGAAGTGCACCTCGGTATGGCTGCAAGAACTCTCGGTTGGAAGGTTATGACGCCCGTATTCGACGGCGCAAACGAAAAGGATATTACCGAATGTCTCGCACTTGCAGGTCTCGGCCGCGCTCCTTTTGATAACGAAAACTACGACGGAAAACCGCTTTACGAGGTTATTGACGTTGTTGACGGCAGAGAACAGTACCGTGCCCTCACGGCGGAAGAAAAAGCAGACCGTGCATATCAGAACGAGCTCCGTGCTGTGGATAAGCTCAGAGTCGTTGACGGTAAGACCAAGCTTTATGACGGCAGAACGGGTGAACCCTTCGACAACCCCGTAACTGTTGGTATCATGTATTATCTGAAGCTCCATCACCTCGTTGACGATAAGATCCACGCACGCTCCACAGGTCCTTACTCTCTCATCACGCAGCAGCCTCTCGGCGGTAAAGCGCAGTTCGGCGGTCAGCGTTTCGGTGAAATGGAAGTTTGGGCGCTCGAAGCATACGGCGCGGCGCACATTTTGCAAGAAATCCTTACCGTAAAATCGGACGATATCAACGGTCGTGTTAAGACGTACGAATCGATTGTTCGCGGCGAAAACATTTCCGAACCGGGTATTCCCGAAGCGTTCAAAGTCCTTTTGAAAGAATTGCAAAGCTTGGCGCTCGACGTCAAAGTGCTTACCGAATCGGGCGACGTACTCGTGATTCGCGAATTCGAAGAAGAAGAGGAAGCGATGGACAACGAAGCAAGCCGTAAGGATAGCTTGAAAGACGAAGAACTGGAAGAACTTGATTTCAGCGTAGACGACGAAGACGAAGACGAATTCGACTTGAACATCTTCGACGATAGCGAAGACGAAGAAGACGGTTTTAATACCGATTCGAAAGACGACTCGGACTTCGAAGACGATTTAGACGACGATGACGATTTCGGCTTTGGCAATTTGTTTGCAGACGAAGACGAAGATACGTCGGATGAAGACTAAGAGTAAGGAGAGAATATTATGTACGAATTAAACGATTTCAATTCCATTCAAATCAGCATTGCATCTCCCGAAAAAATCAGA